>CAYSJO010000527.1:0-22600 GCA_964431285.1 uncultured Planctomycetaceae bacterium | reverse complement strand
TTCCACAGTTTGCCATCCATGGCTTCTTTCCTCGAAAGGGAAGTTCTGTCACAACCATGGATTGCAAACTGTTTCTTTATTTACAGATAGAGCGACTCCCCCTCTACACGCCCATGAATAAAGTTCCCACGGGGGAGAGGGGTTTTCAAGTCGAATGGACCTACTGAAGCCAACTCTGAAAATGCTCTACTTCATCCTCATTTGTCATGATGGCTCACGTCATTCAAGTCGTCCTTTTGACAAATACACAGGTCTGACATGACGCTTGATCAGGTCACCGAAATCTGTCGTTCAGCCGTGATGCTGGCTCTCATGATCAGCGCCCCGGTATTGACGGTCGCAGTGCTGGTCGGACTGGGGATCAGCATCATTCAAGCCGTGACACAAGTCCAGGACCAGACGGTCAGCATCATTCCGAAGATCGTGATCATGCTGCTGACACTCGCCTACGTGGCTCCGTGGATCCTGACTCAAATGGTTGAGTACAGCACGCGAGTGTTCACGGACATTCCCAATACGTTGTAGATGTCTCAGCGACACGGAACTGTAAATGGACGCCGTTCTTGACCAGATATCAAGTCTCGCCTCACGGGATTTCGTAAAGCTGGCGAACTGGCACTTTTATGCGTTCCTGCTGATTGTGATTCGCATCGCTGGCTTGATGACGGTAGGTCCACTGTTCGGCCAGTCGTCCATCCCCGTGAATGTCCGCGCCATTATCGCGCTGGGTCTGGGTTTCATTATTACGCCGGTCGTGCTGCAGACATCCAGTCACAATCTTATCGCTTATGACGCTAACCAGGACGGATCGGTGTCGCTGGACGAAGTTCCTCTCCAGCTACAGGGGCGCGTGCAGCACCTGGCCGAGTCACGTCACCTGGACCCTGAACGCGGAATTCCATTCGCAGCCTTCCAGTCGCGGGTTACTGTTCCAGCTCAACTGTCAACACTGCTTGGCGACGTCCTGGGCGAGTTTTCGCTGGGTTTTCTATTGGGACTCGGTGTCACAATTCTGATGTCCGGGCTGCAACTGGCCGGGCAGATCATTGACAGGCAGATTGGGTTGGAATTCGGGTCGATTATTAATCCAGACCTTCAGGGAGGGTCGTCTATTACCGGACAGATGTTTTTCCTGCTCGGTGGAGCTTCGTTATTGCTTCTTGAGCCAATTAACGGCCATCTGCTGATGCTCCAGGCGATGGTGGAAACATTTGATGCAATGCCGGTGGGCGAAGCTGTTCTGTTTCAGGGTACGCATGAATTGCTGACGGACTTAATTCACAAATCACTGCTGCTGGGCGTTCAAGTCGCGGCACCAGTCATGGCGGCGATGTCACTCATTTCGGTCTCGATGGGGTTTCTTGGCCACAGCGTGCCACAGATCAACCAGCTTGTGGTTGGATTCCCCATTCGATCACTGGCCGGTGTGCTGATTCTGTCTCTGAGTCTGAGTGGCGTCGGACGAGTTCTTGTCGATGCAGTGCCTGAGGTCATCACAACGCTTCAGGTGGCACTGACTTCCTGGCAGTGACGCACACTCAGGCATTGATGAGGAGTTGTCAGGGGAAGACATACAAGCCCGAAGCGGCAGCGAGTGAACCCGGAACACGACATTGAGTTCACTCGCTGGCGCTTCGGGCTCGTATTGCCGCATCCACTGTTTCAAGTGATTTTCTGGAACGGCAATGGCTGAAGGCGAATTCGGGGAAAAGACGGAAGACCCAACAGAGCACCGTCGCAGGGAAGAGCGACGGAAAGGGAATGTTGCGCACAGTTCAGAACTCAGTATTGCCGGACATCTGGTTGCCACCGCGGTTGTTCTACTTTTGCTGGGTCGCTCGTTCGTCGAAGCTCTGGGACGAATGATGGCAAATCATTTGATGACTGCAGGTACCCGAGGCAGTGACCAGGGGTCGATCCTGACGCTGTTTCGAGTTGCTGGTGTGTGGGCGTCCGTGAACGTGTTGCCGTGGCTGGCCGTTCTGTTCCTGTCGGCCGTCGCTGTGAATCTAGCCCAGGTGGGCTTCGTGCTGGCTACCGACAAGCTGCGGCCAGATCCAAACGCCATTAACCCCATGACAGGATTGAAACGCATATTCTCGATTCGCACTCCAGTGACGCTGGCGATCAGCCTGGGCAAGTTGAGTCTGTTGTTTGCTGCGGCCGCGTGGCTGGTGCGGTCAGACATGTCACTGTTCGTGAGTCTGTCTGGCCAGGACGTCCAGACGACATTTGCGGTCATCGGCCATTCCATCGTGAAGCTCGCTTTGCTGGTGGCTGGGATTCTGTCGGTCATGGGGATCGTGGATTTCGCCTTCCAGAAATGGAAATACGAGCAGGACATTCGGATGACGAAGGAAGAACTCCAACGGGAATTGAAAGATATGGAAGGTGACCCGTTGATCCGCCGTCGTCGTCGCGAAGCTCATCAGAAACTGTCCCAGGCCCGGGAAACAGAAGCGTTGTCGGCAGCGACGTTTATCCTCACCACGCCGACAAACCTGGCAGTCGCATTTCGGTTCGAATTGCCCGACTGTCCGGTACCAACCGTTGTCGCCACGGGAACCGACGAAGTCACCGCGCGCATGCTGGAAGCCGCGGCCGAACACGGGATCCCGATCATTGAACGTCCGGCACTGGCTCACGAGATGTATCGCACGCTGGACGTCGGACAGGGCATTCCGGCGAACCTCTACGACGACTTCATTGAAATCCTGAAGTACGTCTACACAATCACCGGTCGCACAATCGACCTCAGCCAGGTCGCCTGATCAGCCATTTGACTGTCGTGGAATTTCTGATGTCCAGCTCAGAATCGAATTGTCGCCGTGGGGTTTCCGGAAGGCCCGTCGTGGTCGGCATGCTGGCGTTTGGCCTTCTGGCAAGTGGGACGTTGTGGACCTACTGGTCGTACCACACGGCTCCGTTCCTCCCGATGCAGGTGGCCATTGCCGACGAATTCCCCGGATCCGCGCCGCGTGTGGATGGCGGACAGCGCAAAATGCACAAGGGCACACCAAAGCTGCTCTGGGTCGTGATGCAAGTCGAATTCAATCCAGTAGCGGACACCGTTCGGGCACATGAGGTCACCCGACGTGTGATGGTGCTGGCCCGAGACAATCTGGACCTAACCCAGTTTGACCAGCTCAACCTGCGACAGTTTTATGGCGAACCAGAGAAAGAGCTGCACCGCGTCGACTTCCAGGTTCCGCTGAGCAACGGTCAGGCTGAAGGACCACAGCTGGTCACGGAATCCGCCGCCGTGGAGTCCTGAATTCCTAGAACAATTCTTCGACGGGCTTGCCACCTTCGTCGACCAGTTTGAGGGGTTGGTCTTCGGCGGTGACGTATTCTTTTTCGTGGTCGATTCCCAGACTCTCGCAGAAGGTCATGTACAGGTCTGGGACAGAGACGGGGCGTTCGGTCACGTCCAGGCCGTCTTTGTCTGTCGCTCCAATGACTCGACCCGGCTGGATGCCTCCGCCCGCCATCGCGGTTAGCCAGCCTTTGGCGTAGTGGTCGCGGCCGCCGTCTTTTTTGATCTTTGGAGTGCGTCCGAATTCACCCATCCATACGACCAGGGTGTTCTCAAGCATGCCTCGCTGTTCGAGATCGGTGATCAGCGTTGCAAAGGCCGGATCCGATTCGCCACACAGATTCGGTGTGTCACGGAATCCTTTGCCGTGCGTGTCCCAGCCGGCGTCGTTCTTACTGCCATGACTGAAGACTTCGACAAAGCTCACACCGGATTCGACCAAGCGACGGGCGAGGAGGCAGCCCTGACCGAATGTCGTTCGCCCGTAGGAATCGCGGAGTGTGTCCGGTTCATCATCCAGGTTGAACACTCCCAACCGCGGGCTGGTTACAAAACGGCTCGTTCGGTCGTAGATGTCTTTCTTCTCTTTGACGACGGCAGTGGCGCCCGTACTCGCGAACTCAGCGTCGAGTGCATCGGCGAGTGCGAGTCGGCGATTCAGAACATCCGCGGAAACTCGCGGCAGCACGTCTTCGGGCAGTTTGCCGGGTTCGTCAATTTTGAACGACTCGTACTTCGCACCGAGCACTCCCGAATTGATGTCCCGCGTTTTGATGCGCGGCTTGCCGACGCGGACAAATGACGGCAATTCGAATGCGGCTTCGTACCGTTCCATCGCGACGACCGATCCCCATGTGGGATACGCAATCGCCGGGTTGATCGGGTAACCGGACCGCACGAGTTTGATCGCTCGAAAGTGATCGGCCTCGCCGGAACGCATGGAGCGGACGAAGCTGATTTTGTCAGCGACGCTCGCAACGTTTGGCCAGAACTCGGCGAATTCGATCCCTGGCAGTTTCGTCGGTATTGCCTTAGCTGGCCCCTGATTCTTCGATCCGATTTTTGGATTGAACGACTCGAACTGACTGGGGCCTCCGTCCATCCACAGCAGGATCATGGACCGCTGCTTTCTGCGGAGCTCGTCAGCCTGAGCGATCAGGAGGTCACGCCAGCCAATGTGAGCAGCTCCAGCGGCGCCGGTACCCACACTGAGTTGCTGCAGGAAATCCCGCCGGCCGGTTGTGCCACGACGGTCTGTCCAAGCGTGGAGTAAGGGAGTTGTCATCTCGATGGCCTTGCTCGTTGTCATCGCGTTCGTAGTAACCGCATTTATGCGGTTGCAAACTGTCTTGCGAAAACCCGAAGAGTCAGGTTACTACAAACGGGTTATTTTCGTGTGGTGAATTCTGCGCTGTTGAGCAGGCTCCACAGGACGTCTTCGAATCCTTCGCCGCGGTTCTTGTTGGCTTGGATGTGCTTGAGCACGATCGATCGCTCGGCATCGGTGGGGCGACGAGCGAGGACTCGGGCGTAGAGGGCGTCGATCACCACGTTGTTATCAGGCTCTTTCCTGATCAGCCGGGAAAGTACTGTGTCACTATCTGGCGACGCATCGATTTGACGATGGAGCTGGTCGTTATTCATCAGGAAGATGGCCTGCTTCATCGTGCGAGTGAGCAGCTCGTCTTTCGTTGACGGATCGAATCCGAACGCCTCGTTGACCAGATCACGTGTCGTCTTCGGCGGCGGCGGAAAACGCGTCTCGTCCGTTGAGGCTTCGACTTTCGTGTCGATGATCGGCAATTCGATGGCAGCGACCAGCGAGTCGAACACTTCGTCGCCACGAAGTTTCTTCGGAGTGGCTCCGGTGAATCCGGTCACAAGGACGGCTTCGGCCTGACGTTCGCTTTGGTACGTCTGCGTGGAAACCAGCAGTCGAAACAGCGACTTCACGTCAAAGTCGGATGCAACGAAGTGGGACGCCAATGCGTCGTGGGCCTTGGGATTAAGCGGCTTGATGCTTTCGCCGAGGTCATCGACGGGGTGAAAGAACCCACGTCCCATAAGACGTGACTGGATGTGATTCACAAACGAGCGGGCGAAGAACGGGTTGTCGCGACTGACCAGCCAGTCGGCGAGTTTCGTGCGGCGTTCCAGGTCGGGCAGACCCAGATCCAGTTCTTTTCCACGGTACACGGTCGGCAACATCTCGCTCTTCCCGCCTGGCATCTTGTGCTCGCCCTTGTCCGAGCTGGAGATTTCAATGCTGTCACTATCGTTCCATGGCAGTTTGACTTTCGTGCGTGCGAAGAACGCGGCCATACCGTGAAATGTCTCCTGCGGCATGTCGACGAACGGATGATCGTGGCATTGGGCACATCCGATCTTCAGTCCAAGAAACACACGGGCAGATTCACCTGCCAGCTTGTTGCGTTCGCCCTGATGAAAACCAATGAATGCTCCCTGCGGGCCGTCGCCCACCAGTCCAATTGCTGTGATCATGCGGAATGCCATCTCGTCCCAGCCAGTACCGACATTGAATCCATCGGCCAGCCAACTGCGGAAGGATGTGTAGTTGAGATATGTCAGCTGCGGCTCCGCCTGACGGGCGCCGATCACGTCACTCCAGTAGTTACCCCAGTTCTGCCCGAACGATTCAGACGCCAGAAGTCGCTCAATGGCCTGGTCGCGCCGGTCAGGCGACTGACTGGCCATGAATGACTGATACTCTTCCAGCGATGGCTGCCGTCCAATCAGGTCCAGCGACGCGCGACGGAGAAACGTTACGTCGCTGACCATTTTCAGTTTTGGTGTCTTCGAACTGGCAAGCAGTGCGTCAAACTGCTCGGACGTGATACGTTTGGACGACGTCTTTGCGGGGCGGCGAGTGAACTCGGGTGGTTTGGGTTTAGGGGGTTGCTTCTTCGCGGGGTTCCCGACGACCACGCGAGCCTGCTTCTCGTCCTTTTCCGCAGTCTTGAATTCGGCTGTCGACAGGAGACGAATGCCATCGACGATGACGTGCTGAGTTGTTCCGGTCGTCTGGATGAGGACTGTAGAGTCTGCGGTGTCCGAGAAGCTGAACTGTCCAACGGACTGGAATCCCGTGCCGAGCTGGGGTGCCTGAGACTGATTAACAAACACGGTTGATTTACCGTCGACGGACTCGACGGTCACGGGAACTTTGGGAGCCCGATTGCCGCCAGGCGTGTAGGCGACCATCAGGTAGTAGTCGCCGGCAACCGGTACCCGGAATGTGTACTTCGCGGACTTCTCACCTTTGCCGGTCGCCATGTCGTGAAAGTACGACTCGCCCAGGTAACCTCGCGTGCTGGTGCTGGACTTCCATTCGCCGATTAGTTCTGCCTGAGTATCGTCAATCGTCAGGCCCGTGAGCTTTGTCGGGTCAGTTTGAGCGATTACGGAGCCCGACGTTCCAACGGTGATCACGCAGACAACGGCAACGAGAAAATGGGTGGCAGCACGCACAGGGGGGACCTCCGGGAGGCAAATCGGACGCAGAGTCCAGATTAACGAGGGGGGACGCTGACGAAAGATCGATCCTGGCTGGAAAAGGTGGGCCGTTCGATTCACGATGCGACTCGTCAGGTCCGTCTAGGATACTCCCGGTTGAGTTTTCGCGTCAATTCGGCGACCAGGGACGCCGAGAGTCTTCTTTGCAACTAAGAACAATCCAGCACAAGTGAGGTCATTCGATGTCGACCGTTGTCATGTCCCCCGAAGCATTCTGGCATCAGCCAGGCCCGTTCGTTGACCTGCTGGAGCAGGCGGGGCATGAGATTCGATATCCCTCAGAAAAAACGTGGACGCGAGGAAACGGCTCGGATGAGGACACGGTTCGCGAACTGGCGGGAGCGGCCGCTGTCATCGCTGGTGGAGAACGGCTGCACGCAGAAGTTCTGCCGAAACTCCCGGACCTGAAGATCATCGCCCGTTGTGGAGTCGGCTACGATCGGGTCGACGTCAACGTCGCCACCGAACTTGGCAAAGTCGTGACGATCACCCCGTACTCAAACCACGAAGCTGTTGCCGAGCAGGCGGTCGCTCTGATTCTGGGTGTGTCCAAGTACGTCGCGGAGAACGACCGCCTCATACGCTCCGGTCAGTGGACCAGTCGACTGACGCAGCCCGTACGCGGCCAGCCTCTGGGACTGATCGGACTCGGCCGCATCGGCCGCAGCACAGCCGTACGCGGGGTGGCACTGGGGATGCCGGTCATCGCTCATGAGCTGTATCCGGACCGCGAATTCGTGGAGCAGCACGGGATCGAACTCGTCAGTCAGGATGAATTACTCGCTCGGTCCGACTTTGTCAGTGTTCATTGCCCGCTGAATGAAGAAACCCACGGTCTGTGTGACGGCAGCTTCTTCGCGAAAATGAAAAACGGCGCAGTGTTCATCAACACGTCACGAGGGGGTTTGGTTGTCGAAGCCGACCTGGTCCAGACGCTGGAGTCTGGCCACCTGCAGGGAGCAGGTCTCGACGTCTTCGATCCAGAACCGCCGACTCCGGACAATCCGCTGTTTGGTTTCGACAATGTTGTGCTGAGTCCGCACGTTGCCGGCACGGATGAACGCTCGATGGAAGGCATGGGCGTTGAATGTGCCGAGAACATCATCGCACTGCTCAACGGCGATTGGCCGGAAGCATCCATCGTCAACCGGTCGTTGAAGGAACGATGGCTGAGCCAGGTCTGATGAGATCAGCTCAGCTCAGCAATCGGCTGGCCATGGGGCAGAATCGGCATGGGGCGACCGGTGTGATCAATGAATGATGCGTGGTAATCGATGCCCAGAAATCGATACATCGATGCCAGTAGATCGTTTGGTTCCAGCTTGTTGTCCTTGGCGTAGGCACCGTTCGCCGTCGTCGAGCCAATGACCTGCCCCATCGGCATGCCGCCGCCCGAGACCAGAACTGACATCGATCCCGGCCAGTGATCGCGGCCCGGTTGAACGACTCCAGAGCGAGTGCCTTTCTGCGGGTTGATCCGCGGCGTGCGACCGAACTCGCCAGTCACGACCAGCATCACTTTGCGGTCGAGTCCTCGTTGATAGATGTCTTCGATCAGCGCGGAGATTGCGCGGTCGAAGATTGGAAGCCGGGCGTGCGCGTCGTCGTAGAGGTGCCCGTTGACCGCGTGGATGTCCCAGTTGCCGATGCCACCGGGAACGCCAGGACTCTGCATCTGCATCGTCACAAACGAGACCCCTGCTTCGACCAGTCGTCGAGCCAGGAGAGCACGTTGTCCCCATTTATGACGTCCGTATTTCTCGCGCAGCTTCGGGTCTTCCTGCGAAATGTCGAACGCGTTCTTGGCAGTGTCGCTCGTCAGCAGGCTGAGGGCCTTGTCGTTGAACTTGTCCATGGCGGCCAGGGAGCCGTTACGATCGATGTCGCGTTTCAGGCCGTCGAAGGAATTGAGCAGCCGCACTCGATCGTCCAGCCGGTCCTTCAGTTTACCTGACATCGAAAGATTTGGAACGGAAAAACCGTCTCTGTTTGGGTCGCCACCAACGACGAAGGGCAATGCCGACTCGCCGAGATACGAACTGCCGCCACCATAGACTCGGGGCTGATTGCCCACGTAATTCGGCACACCGACATCTCGCGACTCCTTGATCCGATTCACGACCGTGCCGATCGTCGGGAATTGAGCGATCGGGTCGAGCGGACGCAGAGGGTCGCGGCCAGACAGGAACCGGCCAGCTCCGCCCGCATGGTTCGCGAAGCCGTGCGAGATTGAGCGAATGATGGTGAACTTGTCCGCCACGCGTGCGTGGAGCGGCAACAATTCGCACACGTCCATGCCCGGCACGCTTGTCCGAATCGGCTGCATTTCGCCGCGATAATCGAGCGGAGCTTCTGGCTTCAAATCATAGGTCTCCATGTGACTGGGACCGCCTTGCAGCCAGATTAGAATAATGGACGTGTCTGTCCCGGATTCCTTAGCGGCCGATCGCAGACGCAGGACATCTCCCAGGCTCAACCCGCCAAGGGCGAGAAAGCCAGCCTGAAGAAAACCACGACGCGATTGGGGGCCCGGGCAGACAGCGGTCTCGTTGGACATTTGTGGGGTCCTGAACTCCGCGGAACAGCGGGGTCGTTTTCGGGAAGACGGAAGCGACCGACTTCGGGGTGAGGATTCAGCCAACATTATTGCGTGATCCGCTCTCGCCATTCAATGTCTGCCCGCCGCACGTGAATACCACGCGCCCATTCAGCCAGTGTCGGCTCAAGCTGACTGCTCATCGGTCCTCCGCAGAAAACATGACAGTCATCCTGAACGCAGAACTCCGACAGCCACGGACGGCAGCTCACCTCTCCTCTGAGTCTGTCGCGACCTCACTCCAAAATGTGAATTCGCCGTCTGACGCATCGACGGAGATAACGGCTCCTTCCGCGAACTGACCAGACAGCAGTTCGCGAGCCAGTTCATTCTGCAGACGCTGTTGAATCACCCGTTTGAGTGGTCTCGCTCCGAAGGCCGGGTCGTAGCCTTCGGCAGCCAGCAGATTGCGAGCCACGTCCGATACCGCGAGCTGGAAGTTGTTCTCCTGCAACTGGCGTTCGAGCGACTTGAGCTGGAGATCGACGATCTGTCGGATGTCGTCGCGGCTCAGTGGCTTGAAGACAATCACTTCGTCGATTCGATTCAGGAACTCGGGCAGAAACTCAAGATGCAATGAGTCCATCACAGCACTGCGGATGTCCTCGTCGCGGTCCTGTCCAGCCATCTCCATGATCTGATGACTGCCGATGTTCGACGTCATCACGACGATCGTGTTTGAAAAATCGACCGTTCGTCCGTGACTGTCCGTTAGCCGTCCGTCGTCGAGCAACTGCAGCAATACGTTGAACACGTCGCGGTGTGCCTTCTCGATCTCGTCGAGGAGAATCACCGAATACGGCTGCCGCCGCACGGCTTCGGTCAGACGCCCGCCTTCTTCGTAGCCGACATACCCTGGTGGAGCACCGATCAGTCGCGAGACGGAGTGCTTTTCCATGAACTCGCTCATGTCGATGCGGATCATGTTCCGCTCGTCGTCGAACAGAAACTCCGCCAGCGCTTTGCACAGTTCCGTTTTGCCGACACCGGTCGGTCCCAGAAAAATGAACGAGCCGACCGGTCGATTGCGGTCCTGCAATCCACTGCGCGAGCGGCGCACGGCATCGGACACCGCTCGCACAGCCTCGTGCTGATCGATCATCCGGTCATGAATGCGGTCCTCCACCTGCAACAGTTTCTCTCGTTCGCCTTCCAACATCTTCGAGACCGGGATGCCGGTCCATGTGCTGACGACTTTACCGATGTCCTCGGGCGTGACTTCTTCACGCAGCAACCGATTGCCTGCGTCGGTGTCGGATTCCGCCAGGTTGGTTTCGACCTGCGCAAGCTGCTGCTCCGACTCGCGCAGTTTCTGCTCTGACTCGTAGGCTCGCACGTAGTCTTCGTTGGCGTTTGTCTGACGCGCCTGATTGAACGCGCGTTCGTGCTCGCTCCGCAGTCGATCGATGTCTTCCTTGAGCGGCTGGACACCAGAGAGCGCCTTCTTTTCGGCCTCCCATTGCGCTTTCAGTCGGCTGACTTCCTCACCTCGTTCGGCAATCTTCCGCTGCAGCTCTTCGAGACGGTGCTGACTCTCCGAACTCGACTCATTCGCCAAAGCCTGCGCTTCGATCTGCATGCGAGTCAGCTCTCTGGTGGCCGCGTCGACCTCAGCAGGCATCGAGTCGATCTCCATGCGAAGTCGACTGGCCGCCTCGTCGGTCAGATCAATAGCCTTATCGGGCAGAAAGCGGTCGCTTATGTAGCGGTCGGAAAGTGTTGCTGCGGCAATCAGAGCGTCATCGGTAATCCGCACACCGTGATGTGATTCGTACCGTTCCTTCAATCCGCGCAGGATCGAGATCGTGTCTTCAACATTCGGCTCCTGCACCAGCACCGGCTGAAAGCGCCGTTCCAGTGCCGCGTCCTTCTCAATGTGTTGTCGATACTCGTCAAGTGTCGTGGCTCCCACGCAGTGCAGCTCACCCCGAGCCAGTGCGGGCTTCAACAGATTGGAGGCATCCATTGATCCCTCAGACGCTCCCGCTCCAACCACCGTGTGCAGTTCGTCGATAAACAGGATTACCTGCCCTTCCGACTCGGTGGTCTCACGGAGAACGGCCTTCAGTCGGTCTTCAAATTCGCCGCGGTATTTCGCTCCCGCGATGAGCGCCCCCATATCAAGCGCCACCACTCGCTTGTTGCTCAGGTTCTGCGGGACGTCTCCCTGCACGATTCGATGTGCCAGCCCTTCGGCGATCGCCGTCTTTCCGACACCGGGTTCGCCGATCAATACCGGGTTGTTCTTGCGTCGGCGTGAAAGTACCTGAATAACGCGACGGATTTCCGTGTCGCGACCGATGACCGGGTCGATCTTTCCCTGCCGCGCCAGCTCGACCAGGTCTTTTCCATACTGCTGCAGAGCCTGGTACTTGTCCTCGGGTGACTGGTCATTGATTGTCTGACCGCCGCGAATTGACTTCAGCGATTCGAACATATCATGCTCACCAATCCCGTGGATATTGAGCAGCCGTTTTGCATCACCGTCCTCGTGCACCAGCGCCAGAAACAGATGCTCGGTCGACAGGAAGGCATCCTTCATCTGATCCGCGAGCCGTTGTGCCGTATCGAAGACGGACGTCAGTTCTCCGCTGATCGTCAGTTGAGCCGCACCGCCGGAGACCTTCGGTAACCGACCGAGTTCTCCCTGAACTGCTTCGCGTATCTGAGCGGGGTTCGCCCCGATCTTCTGGACCAGCGGACGAACGATGCCTTCCTCTTCGTCGGTCAGCGCCCCCAACAGGTGCATTGGCACAAGCTGAGAGTGCCCGCGATCCTCTGCCGTCTGCTGTGCTCGCTGGACAGCTTCCTGCGCCTTAACCGTCAGTTTGTCGAAGCGAATGGCCATGTCGCTCTCCCGTTTTCTAACGTGTGCGAGTACCAGTCCTTTCCAACGCTTTGCGTTGGAACACGATCAAAACGTGTGCGTAAAAAAAGCCCGCAGCTCTACCGAGCAGATCTGCGGGCCTGGATTTCGACGACAGCGAACGCATTACTTCTTCTCGAACTCGGCATCGATGACCTCGTCATCGCCGCCTCCGGCAGTTGCTCCAGCAGTCTCAGCTTCAGGCGGAGCTGCATCGGGAGCAGCACCTTCTGCAGCCTGTTGCTGATACAGCGCGGCAAACGCCTGAGCTGCCTGTTCCAGTTCCTCAATGGCCGAGTTGATTGCAGCGAGGTCATCTCCTTCGCCGGCTTTCTTGACCTTCTCGACGGACGCTTCAATGGCCGACTTCGAGGCATCATCCAGTTTGTCTTCGAGTTCCTTAACTGACTTTTCGACCTGGTAAGCCAGAGTCGACGCCTTGTTCTTCGCTTCGGCCAATTCGCGTTTCTCCTTGTCTTCGGAGGCATGCGCTTCGGCGTCCTTCCTCATCTTTTCGATCTCTTCCTCGGATAGACCGCTGGATTCTTCGATCCGGACAGACTGTTCTTTGCCCGACGCTTTGTCCTTGGCAGAGACCTTCAGAATTCCATTCACATCGATATCGAACGTGACTTCAATCTGCGGAATCCCTCGTGGTGCCGGCGGAATGCCATCCAGATTGAATTGCCCCAGCAGCCGATTGTCGCGGGCCATCTGACGCTCGCCCTGGTACACCATGACCGTCACGGCTGGCTGGTTATCGGCAGCCGTCGAGAACGTTTCACTTTTCGTGGTCGGGATTGTGGCATTGCGCTCGATCAGCGCGGTCATGATTCCGCCCTCAGTCTCAATGCCGAGCGACAACGGCGTGACGTCCATCAGCACAACGTCAGTAACTTCGCCCGAGATGATGCCACCCTGAATCGCTGCTCCGACGGCGACGACTTCGTCAGGATTCACACCGCGATGCGGTTCCTTACCACCAAACATCTCCTTGACGAACGCCTGGACCTTAGGCACTCGCGTCGAGCCACCCACAAGTACGACCTCGTCGATGTCGGCCGGCGAGAGCTTCGCGTCTTTAATCGCACTGAGCACGGGGTTGCGTGTGCGTTCGACGAGTGGATCGATCAGCTGTTCGAAGTCGGACCGGCTGATACTCATCTGCAGATGCTTCGCGCCGGACGCGTCGGCCATGATGAATGGCAGATTGATGTCCGTGGACTGCGCGCTGGAGAGTTCCTTCTTGGCTTTCTCGGCAGCTTCTCGCAGTCGCTGTAGCGCCATCGGCGCGTCACGCAGATCGACGCTGTTCTCGGCCTTGAACTTCTCGGCGATGAAGTTGATCAACTCTTCGTCGAAGTCGTCACCGCCCAGGTGCGTGTCGCCGTTCGTGCTGAGTACCTCGACGAGTTCATCGCTGACTTCGAGAATCGACACGTCGAACGTACCGCCTCCGAGGTCGAACACCGCGATCTTCTCGTCCTTCTTCTTCTCGAGACCGTAGGCGAGCGCTGCTGCAGTTGGCTCGTTGATGATGCGAGACACTTCAAGACCAGAGATCTGGCCAGCATCTTTCGTCGCCTGCCGCTGAGCGTCGTTGAAGTACGCCGGCACTGTGATGACGGCCTTGTTGACCTTGTGGCCGAGGTAACTTTCCGCCGCTTCCTTCAGCCTCTGCAGAACTTTGGCAGAGATTTCCGGCGGAGTAGATTCCTTGTCGTTGATCTCGACCTTCACGTAGTCGGTGTCACCACCAACGACTTTGTACGGGACGATCTTTTCTTCGGAATGGACCTCGCTGTGGCGACGGCCCATGAACCGCTTGATCGAGTAAACCGTGTTGTGCGGATTCGTGACGGCCTGACGCTTGGCGGGTTCGCCGACAAGCGTTTCACCCTTGTCGGTGAAAGCGACGACACTGGGAGTCAGACGATTGCCTTCCAGATTGGCGATGACTTTCGCCTCGGAGCCTTCCATCACGGAGACCACCGAGTTAGTTGTTCCCAGATCGATACCAATTACTTTTTCACCTTCAGCCATCGCTCTTCTCCCTTGAGTGCTATTCCCCGCACGGTCAGAGCCGGTACCGGGTCAATCCGATTTATCCGCAGTTCAGCGGACATGTTTCTGTGCTCACAGAGCAAAGGCAAAGCCTGTGCCAACGTATCGCACCAGACGCAGACATGCTGTATCTCAATTAACAACAACACCTTACAGAATCAAATCGATGCAGAGTTTTTGCGCAGCCTCATGCCACATTGGCACGTTTCCGGATTCGAATCGTGATCCAACGGCCGTTGCCACTTTGGCAGTCGCCACCGAGCTCACCCGGTCTCAGCGATTAGTCGCATAGTCCAGCCGGAATGCCAGACGCGAGCATTGCGTAAAGAACAACCCGGTTGAAACGACGCCTCAGACCCGACACCGTATTTGTTGCTGTCATAATGGTCCAAACGGCAGGGAGGCCCACAGTGAGGCTCTTCGAAGGCACAGAATTTGACCGACCGCCTCGCTGCGAGCGTTGCGGTGAACTCGAAGCCGACTGCGGTTGCCCACCGGAACCACCGCCGCTGATCCCGCCTGAAAAGCAGACGGCCCGAATCGCGGTTGAACAGCGAAAGAACGGCAAAGTCGTCACCGTCATTCGTGGACTCCCAGGCGACGGCAACGACCTGCCGGCATTGCTGACGCGTCTGAAATCGGACTGCGGTGCTGGCGGCGCGATCAAGGACGAGTCCATTGAGATTCAAGGTCGACAACTTGAGCGCGTGCGGGACGTGCTGCAGAACATCGGTTACCGCGTGAAGGGGTAAGCCTGACTCAAGACTTGCCAGCTGGATCAGATTTTTCGCCCTGCTCGATCGGGGAATCGGCCACTCGTCCGAGAAGGCGAAGCATTGCCGCCACAGCAACGATTCCGACAACAACCAGCAACCACGCGGAAACACCCATTCCGGCCGGCAGCGTGCCACAGAAAATGGCGATCAGGGCCACGGCGAGAGCATATGGCAATTGCGTCCGCACGTGCGCGATGTGGTCGCAACCACTCGCCTGCGACGAGAGCACAGTCGTATCGGAGATGGGCGAACAGTGATCGCCGTATTCGTCACCGGCCAGCACGCTCCCGACCGACGCCAGGAGAAGCGGAGCGACCGTCGAAGCGGACTCGGTTCCGCCAGGGATCGCCAAAGGGACGGCAATCGGGATGACGATTCCCATCGTCCCGAAACTCGTGCCCGTCGCGAATGCAATGACCGTGGAAAACAGAAACACCAGCGTGGGGATCAGCATGAGTCCAAGACCGTCGCTGGCACCGGCGACGTCCACAAACCCGGCAACGAAAACACCAGCGCCGAGTTCCGAAATAACATTCGATAGAGCCCATGCGAATGTCAGGATGATCAACGCCGGAATCATCGACGAGCAGCCAGACAGCACGGCCGCGTTGAGATTTCCGGGCGAGACCGTAGTGCGCAGACGCGTCAGACCGATCGACGTAAACAGTCCGGCAAACGAGGCGTACAGCAAAGCGAGATAGCTGTCCCCGTTTCCGACGATGTTTGCCAGTGATCGTTCGGCGTTGGCACCGAGGGAGGCCAAGCCCGTCTGGTAAAGCAACCAAAGGAACACGACGACGATGACAGCGATCGGGAGAACGGCGTGGGTCCACGGTGCGGACATCACTGTCGGCTGCGCTTCGTGACGACTGTCAGTAGATGGCGATTCGTTCGAAGTTGTGCCGGGGTGCATTGCGAGTGCTTGCCGCTCGGCCTTCAGCATGGGCCCGAAGTCTCGACCTGAGGCGGCAACCAGAAACGTGAACGCCAGCATAAACAGAACGTAGAATCGAAATGGAATCGATGCAAAGAACACGACCGCTCCGTCCGACGGGAGTCCTGCTGCTGTCAGCGCATCGTCAATCAGGCTGATCTCGGCGGCAATCCACGTGGAAATCAGCGCGACACTGGCGACGGTCGACGCTGTGGCATCAACGATAAACGACAGCTTCTCGCGTGAAATGCGATGGCGATCCGTGACCGGCCGCATCGTGCTGCCAAGAATCAGAGTGTTGGCATAATCGTCGAAGAAGATGATCACTCCCATGACACAGGTCACGACCTGTGCGCCACGGCGCGTTCGAGCGAGCGGTGTGAACAGTCGAACGAGCCCCGTCATGGCACCGGACACGGTCATTGCTCCGACGAGTCCACCCATCGCCAGGGTGAAGAGATACATCCGCAGGTGGCTCGTGTCCGTGACCGCTCCCCACAGTTGCTCTTCAAGTGCTGCAATGACAGCGCCCGTCAGTGAGTCCGCTGACAGAACAAGGCTGCCCGCAAAGATGCCCAGAAACAGGGAGAGGATCACTCGGTGAGTGATCAGCGCTGTCGAGATCGCGATCACAGCGGGAAGCAGTGACCACATCCCGTAATGAGAATCGCCAGCGGCATGCGGTGGCCGAACGATAAGCGGCAGAGCACACAGTACGACCGCCAGCGACAATCCCACGACCTGGCGCCGACTGGAACGAGGGGATGCGTCTCCGCGTTCCATTGATTCGCTTCTTTCGTTCCGACACGAGGACAGCTGACTTATAAGGGAATGAATGGTCCGGAGGACCACATAAGACAGCTATTCGACGTAGCGGAATTCGGCGGAACCGAGCAGGGCTTGAGTCAAGCCGGACCAGGCTTTGAGGGTTGCCTGCGGACTGTGTTCTGCTCCGCCGCTGAGTGACGTCGCTGTTTCCTCGACATAGGACTCCGCTTTGTTCCATTCCGCATCCGACGGCAATCGACACAGAGTCAATCGGTAGGCCAGATCAATGCGCCCGTCGTCATCGAGACTCGGGTCTGCCAGAAGTCGCTCGGCGAGTTTCGTTGACTGACCAATCACAAATTCACTGTTCATCAGGTACAGCGTCTGAGTCGGCACCGTCGTGACATCGCGCCGTCCGGAAATTATGCTCGGTTCCGGAAAGTCGAAGACTCGCAGAATCTCCGGAAGAATGCCGCGAACGATCGGCAGATAGACACTGCGCTTTCGAGAGTCGTCGACAAATGCAGCTGGCTGCAGATTACGACCGATCAGCCCATCTCCAATCTTTGCGACCAGAGACTTCTGTCTTGGTTCCATGTCGAGTTGGCCCGCTGCCAGCAGCATCGCATCCCGCATCGACTCGGCTTCGAAGCGGCGGTGATTCGCTCGCCAGAGCAACATGTTGTCCGGGTCGACGCTGGCTGCTTTACCGTTGGAATCGCTGCCCAACTGATATACGCGGCTGAGCATGATCGAGCGGATCGTCCGCTTAACTGACCAGCCGTCCGAGATCATCCGCGTTGCCAGCCAGTCGAGCAGTTCCGGGGGTGTCGGCCGCTCGCCGTTGGCTCCAAAGTTGTCGACCGTGGCGACAATCCCACGGCCGAACAGGTGCTGCCAGACGCGATTGACTGCGACTCGCGCCGTCAATGGGTTGTCAGTCCGAATAAGCCAGTTGGCCAGCTCTAGGCGACCACTGCCATCCGGTTTAATTTCCGGCACTTGACCGACACTGCCGATTGTCAGAAACCCGCGTGGAACGCTGCGTCCCTTGTCGTTCGGCTCGCCGCGCAGACGGAGTTCCGTGTCCGACGGATTCCCAGCATCAAGCACTGCCATGATCAGTTCAGGGGCTGGCCCACCCTTCGCGGCCGGTTCAGGTGCCGGCTTCTTCGCCACGGCGACTTGAGCTTCGAGAGCCTTCACCTGCTTCTGAGCTTTGTTGATGGCCGTCCGCAGCCGTTTTTCCTGTGACGGATTGGCCTTCAACTGTCTCTGGAGAACCTGCACTCGTTTGCGAGCCGCGTTGAGTCTGTTGGCAGATGCTTTCGATTTCTTACGGCCCTTTGGATTCGCTTTGACTGCTGCGGGTCGCACATCACCGTCTGCGAAGGCCAGCAGTCGGCCGGTGTTGCGATTTCCGTTCGCCTGCACAGTTCCATAGAACGTCTCCGTACTGCGAAAGATGCCGGCCAGAGCGTAATACTCGCCCTGTGGAATCGGATCGAACTTGTGATCGTGACAGCGGGCGCAGGCGGCGGTCAGCCCCAGAAACGCGCGAGTCGTCACATCAATCTGCTCGTCCACAACGTCCATCGCGAACTTTTCGCGATTGTTGCCATTCAACGATTTCGGCCCCATTGCCAGAAATGCCGTGGCAATGACCTGCTCTTTGCGCTGTTCGGGTGACTCGAATGGCAACCGGTCTCCGGCCACCTGTTCGCGAATGAAGTCGTTAAACGGTTTGTCCTTGTTGAGCGCGGCGATCGTGTAATCGCGGAAACGCCAGGCTTGCGGGTAGGTCGCGGTGCGTTCCATCCCAGTGGATTCGCCATATCGCACAACATCCAGCCAGTGACGTCCCCAGCGTTCTCCGAAGTGGGATGATGCCAGCAATTGATCGATCAAGCCCGTAATGGCCGCCTTACGGTCCTTTGCGGCATCCGCGAGAAACTGATCAACCTGCTCCGGAGTCGGCGGCAGTCCAATCAGATCGAAATGAATGCGTCGGACGAGCGTCAGTGGTTCGGCATCGGCAACTGGGCTTAATCCGTCCTGCTGCAGGCGTACCAGAACGAAGCGATCGATGTCGCTGACGGGCCAGTTTGCTTGCGGGCCTTTGAGCTGGGGAATCGCAGGTTGCGTGATGGGTTGGAATGCCCAGAACTCGCGAGCCGCTTCAAAGTCGATCGTACGACGGATGCCAGTCGTAGCTCCGGCGCGGGGATCGGGTGCCCCGATTTTCACCCACTTCTCAAACAGTGCGATGACGTCTGCGGGAAGCTGTTCATCGGGCGGCATTTCGAGGCCTTCCCAACGGATGGCTTCCAGCAGAATGCTGTCTTCGATGTTGCCTGGAACGACGGCCTTTCCGGAATCGCCACCTGCGCGAATTCCCTTTCGAGTATCGAGTAGCAGGTTGCCTTTGACTTCCTTCGACTCCGCCGAGTGGCACTTGTGGCACTTTGCGACAAGCACAGGCCGAATGTGCTTCTCGAAGAAATCGATGCCAGCCTTCTCCTGAGCGCGAGCATTACCGCTGATGAGCAGCACCAGGCCGATGTACAGGACGGTTCGCATTGGGGATCTCCGCATGTGTATCCGGCAGACTCGCAACTCAAGCGTCAGCAGACCGCAAGATTCGCAACGAACGTGAGAGACGTCAACTTCAGGTATGGCAGACTCACGTTGGGGGTTATGCAGCGGGACCGTTGCAGCGGCCAAACGGAGCGCCATCGCATTCGATCACGAGGGTGTCGATACCGGACGGACGAGGACATCCGGGCGCGACACGGGCAGACGTTTCACGTTGATTTCCACCTTCGGCCAGCTCTCAAACGGGGTCAGCAGTTCGAATCCGGATTTTGCGACCGCAATCGTGTCGACGCATTGATCCGGGCCGATCGACGACTGCCAGATCATGGGCATGCCCGGCTGTAATCGGAATTCGCTTTTCGGAACAATCGGCACCTCGCACAGTTCGTATCCCGTCACGCCACCCTGGTCGGCGAAGTGCCATTCCTCGGTATGGCCAAACTTCTCGTAGATACGCTGGACTCGATTCCACGTCTCGTAGATTTCCCAGTCGTGCCGTGAGAAGCACATGCCCGTTACCTGGACCAATAACGCATCCAGATGAGCCGGTCGTATTCGCTTCTCGTGTCCGGCGAACGCCATTGTCCGCGACACAGCCAGATGGAGTCCTTCGCGTCGACCTATCGCTGTAATCGTGCAGAACTGCTCGACCGGGTCGTCGTCGAATCCCCAGTGACGATATCGTTCGCCGCGTCCGTCTCCCCAGATCTGAATACGTTCGGGATAAATACGTCGCCGCAGCATACGATGGGCAGTCTGGCCAGCGATGTCGGCCTCGGTTTCACCGCAATTGAAAGAACGGGCGGTGGCCTCGACACAGTGGGCCAGTTCCATTCCCAGAGTTCGTAATCGCCGGATCTCGAATGTCGCCAGCGGAAGACGCATGCCGGAAAGTCGCAGCGAGTAATCCTCACAGTTACCGAACGGAGCATCCGAAGCGACTCCGCGCCCGCGAACAACATCGCTCATCAGCACCGAGCGGTCTTCCTGCCAGGTGCGTTCCTTCAGCTGAAAACCCAGTCCGCCGATCTCACGATCGAAGAGCCGACCGGAATCAGCGTTACGAGTCAGGACGACACGCGCATCTGGTGTGATGAACAACGCCGCGACGACATCGCTGGAATCGCCGCGTGTGTTGTTGCCACCCCCTGTGAACCAGGCAAAGCTTGACGGGCACGTCAGCAGTGCCGCATCCAGAGTTTGCTCTTTCAGGAAGTCAACGATCGTCCGATGACGGCTCTCAATGGCCTCGACGCGTTCCGGAACGTGGGCCTGGAATTCTCCAGACGACATCGCTCCGGGAAGCAGAGATACGGAAGCCATTGAGCCACCATGGTCTGTGAACAGTTGCTGCGGCACTGAAACGAACTGGCCCAATCAATCCAGTTGACCCACTGTCGCCGACAATCGCAAGGCATTCTCGTTCTTAAGTTCATGGCAGGGACGTTAATCTTCGCTGGTCCTCGCTGATTGCATTAGCGCAGACCCAGGTCCCGGTCGGAAAGTGGCGAGTTCTTGCAAAGCATGCGATTTGTGGCAGGATCCGAAGAACCAGGACGACATTACTGCCTGTCAGCGTTCGGATTTTGAAGACGGGAAAGGACTGGACGGATGAAAACCGCGGCTTTGATGTTGGTATGCGTGATTGCCGTTTCGTCGGCCGGATTCGCTCAGGATACGGCACCGAGTCCCCCGGTCGATCCGGTGACTCAGGTTCGCCAGGCCATGGAATCGGCCAGGACATTTGCCCGCGCTGGAAAAGTGGACGAATCGCTCACCGCCATTCGTGACGTGCTCAAGGATGGACCGCCGGTGAAAGTGACTCTGCGAGGATTTTCCGAAACTCTGACCGGGCAGGCTTCCAGCAACGCCGCTCAAGTCATGGCTGTTAATGTCGAAGTCGCCGCTGGATTGAGCGACCTGGACCTGCTGTGGCGGGAAAAACAGTTTCCTCCCGCCAAGGTGTTCGAGACGCTGTGGGCGATCGTTTTTCCCGAGTCTCGTAAAACCGAAGTCTTCACCTACTCGCTGTTGAATTCGTCGTCCGCCGCGGAGCGCAACGCAGGCAGCCTGCTTGTCGATTGGGCGGTTGATGCGGCCCAGTCCGCGAAACTGCGTGAGTTGCTGGAAGGCCGATCGCCACAAAGACCGAACTCCGCTCACTACCTGATGCGCATGCAGCTTGCGTGGGCCGAGCGGGATTCTCTGCAGATGAGCAACGAACTCGTTCTAATGGCCACGACACTTGAAGAGTCGTCCGGGGCGGAGACTGCGACGGCGATGCTGCCGGCAGTCAGCATTGCGCTGCGGGATGAAGACGCGGCGTTTGACGCATCGTCTGTGATCGAAAGCATCGTCGAGCGGCTTGCACCAGCCGGTCTGGCGACGTTCCACACGTTGGAACCGCTACTCAGCGATGCTGCCCGGTTGTAATTCGAACAGGATGATTCGGATGCTGCGAACCGCCATCTTCTCACGCTGTTGGAACTGTATCGGAAGATCAACTCGCTGGGTGGTGACACCAGTGTGTCGCAGGTCCACAAGCAGCGTCTGGCCATCATTGCCGGCGACTATCTGAAAGGTGATCAGGTTCGCCGGGCTCTGGAAGTTACGGGCGAGGCGTTTGCTTGAGCCGAGCCACAAGTGCCGCTCGATCAACTCAACGGACCCAATGACGGGTTCGCCTCCGTGGCTGCGGCCCTCAATCGACGGTTGTTCCAGCGGGATGCCGAGACGCGTTACGAACTGTTGCGGGACTGGACGTTGCCGAATGACTCAGGCCGGGGCATTCGCATCCTCAGTACATTCACGCCCATCACCTCATGGGCACTGGAGACCTTCATAACTCATGGGCCAGCTTTTCAAAGGCAGGCCACAGGGGATGCTCCGCACGAAAGGACTCGACGGTACGTTTCAATACAGAGGGTTGAATTCTGCATGGCTGGACACGACAAGCCGCCTGAGCGTCACTCGATACGGAACGCAAGTGTGCCTGTTGTACTCAACACCGGATTCTGATCGCGACACGCTGCTTTCCAGGGTTGAATTCGGTTCCGAGGACACCGTGCAGGACGGTGTACGGCTCATGCTGCACACCGGCGCCGAGGGCCTGGAATCGCAGACGACCTGGCAAAAGCTCACGATTCGCGCG
>CAYSJO010000526.1:0-5242 GCA_964431285.1 uncultured Planctomycetaceae bacterium | reverse complement strand
AATTCCGATTGCTCGACGAAGCACAGACTTCTCGTCCCTGCAGTTTGTCCGGGTTCATGGCCAGGCACATCGAACAGCCGGCCGCTCGCCACTGAAAACCCGCTTCCCGAAAGATTTCGTGCAGGCCTTCCGCCTCGGCCTGTTTCGCGATCAACTGAGAACCAGGAACGACCAGTGCCTTAACGCCTTCGGCCACCTGATTCCTTCGAGCGACTTCGGCCGCCTCACGCAAGTCGGACATTCGTGAGTTCGTACACGAACCGATGAACGCGACGTCGATCTTTGTACCTTCGATCGGGCTGTCTTCGTCCAGGCCCATGTATTCGAGTGCCTCGCGGATCAGAATGTGTTCCGAGTCCGGGTAACTGGCAACATCGGGGATGCTCTGCGACACGCCTACGGACTGCGCCGGTGTAATTCCCCAGGTCACAGTGGGTTCGATGTCGGCCGCGTCGAATGTGACGACGTCGTCGAATTCGGCGTCCGGGCCCGACGCGAGACTCAACCACCATTCAGCCGCTCGATCAAATGCTTCGCCCTGAGGTGCTCGTGCGCGACCACGCAGAAACTCAACAGTTGTCTCGTCCGGGTTAACATAGCCACAGCGGGCACCGCCTTCGATGGCCATGTTGCAGACCGTCATCCGCTCTTCCATGTTCATCCGATCGAAGACCTCGCCTGCGTACTCGTAGGCGTATCCCACGCCGCCCTGTACACCGAGCTTCTGGATGATGTGCAGCGTGACGTCCTTGGCGAACACGCCCGGTGCCAGTTCGCCGTTGACTTCCACTCGACGAACCTTCGGCTTCTGCATGGCCAGCGTTTGAGTTGCCAGCACATAAGCGACCTGGCTCGTGCCGATGCCAAACGCGATCGCACCGAAAGCTCCGTGAGTGCTGGTATGACTGTCGCCGCAGGCCAGTGTGATGCCGGGTTGTGTGATGCCCTGCTCTGGACCAACGACGTGGACAATGCCCTGTCGTTCGTCATCCAGGTCCAGCAGTTCGATGCCAAATTCGCGGCAATTGCGTTCGATTGCCGACATCATGTCTTCGGCCAGTGTGTCCAGGAACGGCCGGGCCTGGTTGTCGGTCGGGATGATGTGGTCGACGGTGGCGAGTGTCCGCTCGGGGTAGGGAACGGTCAGATTCCGGTCCCGTAACATCTCAAAAGCCTGCGGGCTGGTGACCTCATGAATCAGGTGCTGCCCGATAAACAGCTGCGTCTGTCCGGACGGCAGCGTCCCAACGGAGTGGAGTTCCCAGACTTTATCAAACAGGTTCTTTTGAGCACTCATCAGCGACTTCTTGCCTGACGGGTCGCAACAACAGCGACGGTGACCGGAGCGAAAATGACGGACAACACAGCACCTGCCGACACATCAATGACCGTGAATGTTCGGTCTGAGAGCGTCCAGGCGGGCAACCGGAATCCCGGATTATAGGCCATTCCGGCGTGATTTCGACTAACGCATTGTCGCCGGGCCGTTTGGCGATTGCCTGGTCACGTTGCCGGCGCGATCGCTGCGGCCGAGGTGTCATTGCGGGGCCTGCTGGACGCACCGGGCTGGAATCGTTTCTTCAGACGCAGCAGCGGCTTTTCGACGAGATGCCATGACAGGGCGGCTGCGAATACCGTGATGGCCGTTCCCAGAGTCAGACACTGGAACTGGCTGGCTCCCATCTGGCCCATGATGCGGTACACGGGGTAGTGCCACAGATACAGCCCGTACGAAAGCTGGCCGATCCAGACCAGAGGTCCGGATGTCAGTACTCGACTCAGGCGGCCGTCCGGCGTGAGCAGGACCGAGCAGATCAGCACGGCGGTGCAGAGGCTGACCAGTGGCAAGCCCCAGATGTACGTTCCGACCTGCAGCCAGCTCAGTGACCAGACCGCCCAGCAGCATCCAACAACAGCCCAGGGGGTTGCCCGTTGGACGACCCGACGAACGGACGATTGCGACAGGTCGATGGCTCCGCTGCACAGTGCCGCTGCCAGTGCGCAACCCAGCAGCAGTCCGTCCGCCCGAGTGTCGAGTCCGTTGTAGAGCCGCACGGCGGATGCTCCGCCGATCAGCATCAGTACCCGATACAACACGGCCACAGCGACTGACAGACCCAGCACGCGTGTCAGAGACAGGCTGTTGCGAGACCGTTTCACGAGCATCATCAGCATGATTGGCCACAGCAGATAGAACTGCTCTTCGATCGACAGTGACCAGGTGTGTCCGAGCAGACTGGGGCCGCGCATTTCAAAGGCCCGGGCCCAGTTGACGCAGTAGCCCAGGGCGAGCAGAGCATCCATCAGAGTTCGCGGTCCGGACTGGGCAGGCAGGACAAAGTAAGCAAACGTTGTCACAACGGTGAGCAACAGCAGCAGGGCCGGCAGCAACCGCAGAACTCGTCGGGCGTAAAAGTACACCAGGTGAATGCCACCGTGATCCCGATGTTCCCGCAGCAGCAGTCCGGTGATCAGAAACCCGCTGAGAACGAAGAACAGCTCAACACCAGCAAATCCGCCTGGCATCAGACTCGGGCAGGCGTGATAGATCATCACTGCCACGATGGCGATTGCCCTGAGTCCGTCGAGCGCAGGCAAATAGGTCAGTGTCAAACGGTTGTTCATGATCGTGGTCACCGCATGGACGCGGTTGGGTGCACAACGGGAGGGGCATCTCACGTGCTTTCGCGGCAAACGACTTACTGGATGCAAGTCTTGGGGCTGAGCACGTGACCTCAGTCAGTTTCCGTTGTTACCGGTGTTTTCCACCGGGATGTTTGACCACGAACCAGCGCAACTCGCACATTCGTCACGATGTGGTGCATCTCGGCCCGGTCATGAAGAGTCGTGGGCCGACTTAGGAACTGCTGGTGAACTGACGCGGCAGGCCGGCGTGGATCAGATAGCGGTTCGTGATTGCTTCAGACAGTTTCGGAAGCTGATCGATGACTCGCTGCAGGAGCTTATCGAGTGTACTGCGGGTTGTTCCGTCCGAATTTGCCAGTTCGTACGGATCGGCCAGTCGCACGGCATTGTGAAGTGACATTCCGAGTCGCTCATCTTTGCCGAGCACGGCCTGACCTGCGCCGGGCAGCCGACAGATGTGATTTTCCATTGAAGCGAGTTGAGTCACGATCGATCGCGGATTGGTGTCATCGCACAGCAGCAGATCGATCACGGCTTCCGGACGCAGCGTCGCCAAGTAGCGCATGCGATACGTCATGATCGAGTCGCCCGCTTCGAGCAACGATTCCAGTACGGCATCTTCTGGATCGGTGACTTCTACCAGCGTCGCATGCAGCAGCGAGGACATGTGCCAGGCACGTTCAATCCGCCGACCGAGTTCCAGAAATCGCCACACCTGCGATTGTGTCATGCCGTCACTGGCCAGACCGCCGAATGTTGCAACTCCCAGAATGATTTCGTCGAGAATATCCAGTACGTCGGCCGCGTCCGGCTGGTGCCCGTGCCGCGGCGGATTGAGCAGCATTCCCAGCCGATGCAGCGACTGCCACGGCAATGTCGACAGTCGATCGCGAATCACATCTCCCAGTCGCACGATTTGAGTGACGGTCGTACGCAGACCACGTGGTTCCTCATTGCTGAAGACAGACTCCGGAATGGCCCGGTCGACCTCGGGCAGCGAATTCTGCAGTCCGTCCAGAACAAAGCCCGGCTCGATCTGACCCAATGCCGCCAGAACTCGCAGCAAAGCCGCCAGGTCATCGATTACCGTGACGTCTGTCTCCGACACGATTCTTTGCAGTGTGACACGCAGCACACGAGCCGTTCCGTCGGCACGTTCGATATTACGCCCCAGCCAGAACAGATTGTCGGCATCGCGACTCGGCAGGTCATTGCCACCTCGCTTAAGTGTGATGCTTTCACCGGGCGGATGCAGCAGACTGACAGCTTCCACGGGTCCGTCTGAGGGCACCCACACATCCTGAGTTCGTTCACCAGCCGACATGGATCGGTCCAGTGACAACCGGTCCGCGGACACTCGTGCCAGTCCGCCCGGCAAAACGTCAAACGAATCGCCATCTGCCACTGCGAACATCCGCAGTGCTGTGTGCCACGGTTCGAATCGTGAGTTGAACCACACGGGCACGGTCGAGCGAACGATTCGTTCCTGTGCCACATAGTCACCCGGCCGCGCATTGAGCGCCGCAACCAGTTCGGCTCGCGCATTGGTCGTCATTAGCGATGCTTCGGCGGGCAGCATGTTGTGAGTCCGCCACGCCGGGCGAATAACCATTTCGTCAAGATGATCGAGCACATGGCTCAGAACGTTCGGCTGACCACACCACCAGGTCGCTGACGACGGGACCATCAGCTCCTCACCCAGAAGGAAGCGGCAGATCGCCGGTAGAAACGGAAAGAACGCCAGCGATTCCGCCAGCCGGCTGCCCAGTCCGTTGACAACGGCGACATTCCCGCTGCGAGCGACTTCGACCAGTCCACTGGTGCCACACCGAGGTCCATGTGGCCGCGTCTGTAATGCAGGCCAGCCGGTGGTCACGACGCTCCACAGGCAACAGATTCAGACACGTGGCTGGAAGTCTGCCGCTCCAGCGATGTACGGGATCGATCATCTGGATGCTTCGTTCGTCGGTGAGTCGACAGCCGCCACCTGGCTAACAGTACAGTAAACACACTTTGGCAGGAAATTCGACAATTCTCAACATGAAACGCCAAACGTGAGGCATATCCCGCTAGGCCGACGACCGACATCCGTCACAGCCGACATCTGTCCGCGACCACAACGAGTCCTGTGGGGCAACGGACCTGACCGCAGACGCAATCCGTGCCGTCATGCTGAGTGCGTGATCGAGCGGTGCTGACCATGCTCCGTTGGTGGCTCGATCCCATCCGTGACTGGCGATCTGTGCGGCCGGATCGTTGTCGCAATGCAACGGATCGTCCGCAAGCGAGTCGTAGTATTTTCGGAAGTTCGTCGTCGCGGCCAGCAACTCACGAAGACCGTACCGGTCGGCCAGGGCGGCCTGCAGTCGCAGGCAGGCGTGCTCGCGGACGCGATGCGCCGGATTGTTGATCTGCAGTCCCCAGTCCGGCAGCGCGAATGCCTCACGACCTTCCACAAGGCCGTGGCAGATTTCGTGGAAGATCATCTGAGCCAGTGAATCGTCCGGATCGAGCGATTCGGGGACGCCAATCGTCAGGACGCCGCGCCCATTCCAGGACGCGAACACGGTGGAATCCCTCTCGATCGTCATTCCGA
>CAYSJO010000525.1:0-22647 GCA_964431285.1 uncultured Planctomycetaceae bacterium | reverse complement strand
CGCCTTCTGAAGTTGTCGTCGCAATTTGAGACGCCTTATTGGTCTCACTCTTTGGGGCAACCTGCTGCGTTTTGCGCGAGCCCTGCGGCTTCGTGATGGGAGGAGCTGAGTTGGATTTTGCGTCCGCAACTTCAGCCGTCGACTTCACCGCCGCCGACGGGGACGTTTTCCGATGCGACTGGTTGGCGACTGTGTTTGTTCCGTCCAGGAAGGAAGGCATCTGTCGACCGTTGCGACGGTACATTTCTTCAAGTTGCCGTTGCACTTCGCTTTTGCCGTCAGTTGGCTTCGACGAGGTCTGAGCCTTCGAGGAGCTTGACGCGACCGTTCTCGTTCGGCGACTGACCGGAGTCTTCTTCACGGTCTGTTTTCCAAACGTCTTTTTCTTCTTTGCAGCGGTCTGGCTGGCCGCAGGGTGGCTCTTTGCCGTCGAGTTGAACAGCCGCGACAGGAAATTCTGCCGAGCTGGCTTCGAATTGCTGACCGCGTCGCCGGCGGCTGCCTGTTCCGACAATCGGCCGGGTTCACTGTTTGTCGAGTGCGTCGTCGTCTTGACGTTGCCCTTCGTTGTGCTGCCGGCCGACGCCTGTTCAATTTGACCGGTCTGCGAGACCTTCTGGTGTGGGCCGGACACCGGCTTGACCGTGACAGACACTGCAAGTGGATCGTACGGCTTTGCCTCCGTCACAGTAGGTTTTGTGCGGTTGAAAATGCGTGACAGGAAGGAGCCGGGGCGTTTGCTCGTGGCCTTCTTTGGCGTGTCTGCCTCTTCGGCATGGGTCGTAATAACAGCCTTGGTTTCAACGGCGTCAGGCCAGGCTTCGGCCTCCAGCGTGGGCACACACGCCAGACCAGTCGCCACGCTCAGCATCCACGCTTTTGCAGAGAATTCGATTCTCACTGCTTTCCCCCTGACAATCCGTTGAATGTGGCTGGTGGGCCTGTGGCCGGATCTTCGTCAAAAAAGGTTGTGACGAAGGCGGATTCGCATCGAACTGACCGATGCAATGCCACCGTTGAGTCAAACTGTTCTGAACCGGTCGACCGTCGCACACCGTACGGGTGGCACAACCGAATCACGCAGAAGCCTTTATCGTCCGAGTGGGGGGCAGGTTTTTACGTGTGGATCGGTGCTGCCGCTAATTCCGGGCATGACAAAACTACAATCGGTACAACCCGAACAGCTTTGCGTTGTTCCCCAGTGTGACGAGCTTCCTGGCGCGTTCGTGCGAATATAATCTCTAGTGAACGCATTAATGGCGATCGGGCCGATCGTTCTACTGACTCGGAATCTGGCAGTCTCGCACGTGTTGACGAACGGCGTGTTCGGTGGGTGGCACGATGAGCTGCTCACAGATCGCGACAAACAGGCTGGCGGTGATGAGATCAGCTGTCGTCCCGGGGTTCCGCAGGCTCCCGTGCTCCCGCAACCAGGCGTCGAATGCCGCAAATCGCTGCCGGCCACTCGTCTTCGTGGGAACACCTGCGTCCAGCACCTCAGCCGCCCGAGTTGCGGAGTCGACAGCCTCCGCCATCGCGCTTTTCCGGCTGATTGCAGTGTCCTTGTGACGGGACATCTGCTCCAGCTGCAGCTGCAGAATGGCCGATTCCCACGCGTCGGGAAACAGATTCAGGGCCTGAAGTCGTGATGCCGATGCGACCACCAGAGAGAAGCCGGTCGCATATTGAGCGGCGATCAAATCGCGGTCGGCTGCCAGTGTCATGACTTCAACCAGATTGCCGGTGGGGCCGACACTGACATCTTCTGTCTCGGCATCGCCCAGCCCGCGGGGGGCTGCCACACGAATGGCTTCGTACACGGCATCAGAATCGGCGCGAGTCAGATTGCTCAACACGTTCGCTACGCCGTCTGTCGTGCGGTCGTCAGCCGGCACGGCTGCCAGCGGTGTCAGTAGAAGAATGATGCCCAGATTCGTGTTGTGATTGCAGACACTTCGTGTGGCTCGAACCGCATCCAGAATCACAGGCCCGACTCCTCGCACGGCCGCCTGAGACAGAATAGGGGCCACCACCTGCCCGGACCGCACGAAGTCGTCATACGTCAGATGCTCAAAGCGGGCCTCCGGATGCACATTGCCGGCTTTACGCGCCGATGCTTCCAGCAGGCAGCTCAACCGGACAGCAGTCGTCAGGTCCATGAGTGCGCTGCCTCAAAGTCGCCCATGTCATGGCGACGTTACGCGTCGCGACTGAAGGTCATGATGGTGATGTCGTCGTTCTGCGGACGACCGTTGGCGTGTCGACGCACATCAGCCAGCAATGCTTCGCCCATATCCTTGGCAACCGACGGACCGTTCTTGATGAACTCACGCATTCGCGCCAGCGTGTACAGCTCGCCTTCCGGGTTCATCGCTTCGTCAACTCCGTCGGTGAACAGAACAAATAACTCACCCGGGTTGACGTCACGTTCATACAACTCGTACGGGTAATCTTCCATGACACCGATCGGCAGGCCGATTGGATCCTCGTCGAATTCCTCAATGGAACCGTCCGGCTTACGGATCATTGGCGACATGTGTCCCGCATTGACCATCCGCATCTTGTGCTGCTTGACATCGATCATGATCAGCAGGTAGGTCACAAATCGGCCTTCGACCATGCTCGAACACATGTGATTGTTGATCTTCACAATCGCCTCGGCGGGATCGTGCAGAAATGGCATCGTGTTCTGCACACAGCTTGAAATCCGGGACATGATCAGAGCGCCCGGCACACCCTTGCCAGCCACGTCACCGAACGACAGACAGATCAGATCGTCTGTCAGCGGAAAGGCGTCGTAGTAGTCGCCACCGACGGCCTGCGCCGAATCGTACGAAGCGAAAAAGCTGTAACCGTCGACGTTGGGGGGCTCGGCCGGAAGCAGAGCACGCTGAACAGCCATGGCGATCGCCATTTCGCCGTCCTGCTTCTGCTTCTCGAGATACGTCTTCATTAACCGAGCATTTTCGTACGTCAGAGATGCCTGGCCAGCGATGGTCAGCAGCAGGTCCAGATCATCCGCGTTGAACTGCGCAATCGGGTTCTGGGTGTCGATGTTAATGACGCCGATTGGCTCACCCTCTTTATTGAGCATCGGGACAATCATCATCGAGCGGATCGAAAGGTTCGAGATCGATTCGGCGCCATTGAACTGCGCATCACTCGCGGCGTCTGCGGACAGAATTCCCGTCTTCTCGGTCAGCACTTTGTTGAGAATCGTCCGGCTAAGTCGAACGGTTGCGTCTTCGTCGTCACGACTGTGCTTGAACGACCGAGGGATCATGTTGCCCGTTTCTGCATCCTTGAGCAGGACACAACCACGGTCAGCGTGCGGGAAGACCTTGAACAGCGTGTCGAGAATCGTCGGCAGCATCTTGTCGAGGTCGGTTTCACCGCACAGTCTTTGCGTAATATCGATCACCGCCTTGAGCTTCACATCGGGCTGCACTTCCAGCGAACCGAAGCTGCCACCGCCGGCGGTGGTTGTCCCCATGATAGTCGCTTCGTCGTCACTCTCCGCCGCGAATTCGACGGTCGAACCGAATTCGCTGAAGTCGCCCTCAGTTGGAGCCGGCGCGGCCGCTTGTGGCGCAGCAGGCAAAGGCGCCTCACTTGCGCTGCTCTTGGGGGCGGCTTCGTTCTCAAATCGCAGCAGCAGCGGGCCGAGCTTCACACGGTCCCGATCGCCGACGACGGCGGGACTACCCTTGGGGATCTGCTGTCCGTTAAGAAACGTACCGTTGCCGCTCCCCATGTCCTCGATGAAGTACTCATCATCTTTAAGTGTCAGGCGCGCATGGAAGCGGGACACCGTGCTGGACTGGAGCTGAACTCCACATTCAGGGTGCCGACCAATTACTGTTTCAGCTGCCGTGACGGGGTACGGAATAGCCTTGCCTTCGTGCAGCAGAACGATCCTGGGCATTGGTACTCTTCCGAAAAATTTCAGATGTTGAAGATTTGCTCTACGTTCCCACGCAGATTGAGTCTCCCAAGTTCCACGGCCCGTTCCTCACTCCACCCTCGGTCTATCACAAAGTCCCCGGCAAGGATCTTCGCCAGAATCCGTCGGTACATGCCGAATTTTGGCAACGCGAACTCCAGTTTATACATATCGCTGTAATACCCGACCTGCTTTGTCTTGGCAACTGCCTGCAGGCGACTGCGGCAATCCTGTTCTATGTAGGACGGAATGTTTGAGTACCACCAGTGCCCGTTGGTCACAACGTTCGGGAAAATCCACGCATAGCTGACAAGCTCCTGGTTACTCGTCTGAGCCAGAACGGAGATCGGAAAGGTGACCTGCGGAAACGCGTTGAACAGTTTTCCATACTGAATGAGTGACACTCTCTGGTCAAACAAATCCTGCCCCTGGAAGACGCCATCCTCGTACACGCGGCGGTTCACACCGATCATCAGATCGAATGGCAGTTTGAACTCAGCGCAGAAACCAGCCAGCGTCCAGAAGTTGAACTGGCTTAGTGTGACGGCTTCAACCCCGGTCAGTGCCCGTCCCGACAGAACAGCCTGCAGCACAGGCTCGACGGTCGCATCATCAACCGCGGCCGGCGAGAAATCTGGTGGCAGAGAAATCGCACAGGCCCGCGCGCCATTGCGCGTGAAATGTTCGAACAGGGATCCGATCGCGGATCGCAGTGATGCGGCACTCGTCACTTCTGTTCCCGAAGACTTCGCCGCGCGCGCGCGCGTCTCCGGATTCGCAAAGTGAAACACCAGATCATCGGTCCGCAGGCAGGGGACGTACAACGACGTGTCGAACCCGGTCAGTGGATCGTCGAAGTCGTTCGTCAGAAAAACCTTTTCGAGCTTGCTGTGCTGCAGAACCTGCTGTTCCCAATCCGGCTCAGCCATCTTCGCAGCGGCCGCGTCGTACACCGACTCCCAGTTGTCCCGAGTGATGGCGTCACCATCGAAGCCGAAGAATTCACGACACATCTCCAACAGCCAACTCACTTGAACAGTGTTTTCGAGGTCGTCGAGTTTTGTGACGAGACGCCCGACCTTTTCTTTCGGATCAAGTCCGGGCTCTTCGATCTGTTCGCGCGACAGCCCGGCGGAGTGTGCCAGCTCCGTGTAGTAGTGATACCCCATGATGTCCGCCAGCGTCGTGGACGCTGCGGCATGCGGGTTGATGTGCGTGTGCGGATCAATCAGTACCAGCGACTCAAGTTCGCTGAGTATCCGCTGCACGAGCTGTTCAGACACTGACCATCCCCAAGGTTCGTAAGCACACGATGTCGGACGAAGACGATGCGGAGTGTGGCGCCTGAAACCCGGCGATTCAAGGATCAGTGGACACGTGCAGACAACCGGATACCGACTGCGTAACGGCATCGGCACGGCTCGTTTTCCCGACCGTCCCACATTTCCGACTTTCCCTTGCCCGAGTTGCCCATCACCGTAATCGTAGTCCGTACGAATCGTCGAGCGGTGGGGCGATTCCGGTTCAGTGGTCCGTCCTGCAGTTCTCTCGCAGAGGTACGGAGATGAGACGCCAGCAAGGCAAACGATTGTCGAGTCGCCGTGACGTAGTGCGAGCCTCGGGGCTGTCCCTGTTCTCGCCCCTGCTGCTGAAAGTTCTCGCGCGAAATACCAGTGCAGCGCTGATGCGTCCCCGCATCAAATCATGCCTCGTCCTCTTTCAGGCCGGCGGGGTCAGCCAGACCGACACGTTCGATATGCGACCCGAGGCATCGGCAAACATCCGTGGCGAGTTCAGCTCGGTCGATTCGAATGTCCCCGGTATGCCTGTCTGCGAGCACCTGCCGCAGCTGGCTCAGCAAATGGACAAGGTATGCGTCGTGCGATCGATGCACCATCGAATGCTCTGCCACAATCCGGCTTGCTACTGCGCGCTTTCCGGACGCGCAGTTGGTGAGTCGAAAGCCATCTCGAATCGGACTCCGGCGACTCGCGACGATTATCCGAACTTCGGTTCCGCGGTCGCGAAGTTCCGCCCCACGCCGCCGGACCTGCCGTCATTCGTCTCCATGCCGTTCACGCTGTTCAACGGCCCTGCCAAAACGCCGGGTCAGCACGCCGGTCTACTCGGCAGCCACTTCGACCCCTTCCTGATCAGTCAGGACCCGAGTACCGAGGACTTCCGCGTCGACGAACTCGCCACGCGGGAACGGATGAATCGCCAGCGGCACGCACAAAGGCACTCGCTGCTGCAGACTCTTGAAGATCAACTGAAATTGGTCGAGCGGTCTCGATCCGTCGAGAACATGGACGCCTATTACCAGCGAGCGTTCGCCTTGCTGACAACGCCGCGGTCACGTGAGGCATTCGACCTGACGCGCGAGCCGGACGCGTTGCGTGAGCGCTACGGTCGACACCAGATCGGTCAGTCCACGTTGCTTGCACGTCGCCTGCTGGAAGCCGGCGTGCCCTTTGTCACTGTCTACTCGCCAGTCCAGAGAATCGAAGGCGTGAGCTGGGATACACACAGCAACAATTTCCCGCTGCTTAAGAACACACTGCTGCCTCCAGCCGATCAGAGTTTCTCCGCTCTGCTGGAGGACATGGACCAGCGAGGCATGCTGGACGAAACGCTCATCATCTGGATGGGCGAGTTCGGCCGGACGCCCAGAATTGGTTACACGCAGTCGAACAACACCAACAACGCCACAGGTCGCGACCATCATCCACACTGCTACACAATTCTGCTCGCAGGCGCGGGAGTTACGGCGGGCTCGTATTACGGAGCCAGCGACCGTGACGGATGGTTCCCCTCAAGGGATCCTGTTCACACGGGCGATCTCGGGGCCACGATCTATGACGCGTTCGGCATCGACCCGCATCAGGAGGTCCACGACCGCTTTGGCCGTCCGCATCGCCTGATCGAGGGAACGCCCGTAGCCGGGCTGTTTTAGCTCCCATCGCCGTCGTGAAATGCTGCCAACGCATCGTGACACTCACGACCGCTACCACCTGTCCACTGCGACATCGTCGTTGTCTGACGAGACGTGTTTGACCAATTCCACGCTCGTCGGCGTGCTACGTTCAGGTCGCACAGTCCACGCAAATCACTTCCGTGAGACATATTATGAAATAATATGACGTGAAGTGAGTTGTTTATTGGGCAGGGCGTCGGCATAATCGTCGACATTCATGCCATGGACTGAGCTGAGACCAGTGCGATGTTGCTCGATGAACGCCGGACAAGAGTCCTGAACTTCATAGAAAAACAGGGATTTGCCTCTCTCGGGCAGATTGTTGACCACTTTGGCATCAGTGAATCAACGGCTCGCAGAGATGTGGAGTTTCTTGACGGAACAAGAAAGATTCAGAAAACTCGTGGCGGGGCCGCGTACATCGGTGAGTCAATCACGACGTTCGAGGAGCGGACGGTCACGGCTCTGAAGCAGAAGGAACAGATCGCGAAAGCGGTCGCAGAGATGGTTCAGTCGGGCGAGGTCGTTCTGCTGGACGGTGGAACGACAACACTCGAAGTGGCGAAGCAGTTGATCGGACGCTCGCTGACGGTCGTCACGAATTCGATTCCGACGATCAACCTGCTGTTCAACCAGCCGGGCATCGAGCTGATCACGATTGGCGGTTACGTCTACCCGAAAACAGGAGTCGCACTCGGGCCGGTGGCTCAGGCAGCTCTGAAAAGCGTTCATGCCCGGCGGCTGATCATGAGTATCGGCGGCATCACGGAGGCCGGCATGTTCAATAGTAATTCGCTGCTCGTGGAGACAGAGCGCCAGATGATGGAGTCTTCGGACGAGGTCTGGGTGGTGACCGACAGCAGCAAGCTGGATCGGTCGGCGCTCGCTTACCTTGCTCCGCTCGACGCGATGGACCGCCTGATTACGGACACCGGTATCACTCCCGAGTGGCGGGAGCGACTGGAAGCGTCCGGTGTAGAGGTCGTTGTTGTTGGGGCTGAGAGTTGAGAGGCAAGAGCCAGGGGCCGCCTCGCGACTGATTTCAACAGACACATCGCGGATGAGATTTCTCTATGACCACGCTTGCTTCAGGCATCAGCCGCAGCGACATCGAGCAACTGGTTCGCCAGGTCCTGCAACAGCAGACCGGCGAAGCCACTCCAGCGACGTCGAAACCGAACCCGCTCGTCGTCAACATCTCAGCCCGCCACGTGCACCTTTCGCAGGAACACGTCGAAGTGCTGTTTGGTAAAGGGGCAGAACTGGAAGTCCACAAGTCGCTTTATCAGGACGGCTACTTCGCTTCGAAACAAACTGTCGCGGTGGTTGGTCCGCGTCGTCGCATGCTGCCGGAAGTTCGAGTGCTTGGGCCGGTCCGTCCGACCCAGGTGGAACTGGCATTCACCGACGGCATCTCACTGGGCATCGACCTACCCGTCCGCATCAGCGGCGACCATCACGACACGGTTGGTTGCACACTCATCGGCCCGGCCGGAGTGCTGGAACTCGAACAGGGTGTCATCCGGGCCATGAGGCACGTCCACATGGGGCCGGCCGACCTTAAACACTACGGCGTCGAGAACGGAGACTTGATGGACCTGCGTGTCGTCTCCGAGGGCTGCACGACAACGTTGGAAGACCTGGTCGTGCGGGCTGGTGACGATATCAAGCTCGAAGTCCATGTTGATACAGACGAAGGCAATGCGGTCAGCCTTGACCGCGCCACAAGTGTGGAACTGTTGAAGAAGAAATCCGGTTGTGGCTGCAAACGGTAAGGCAACTCGTGACAAAAGCGGCAGCCGTTTGCCGCACTCCAGAAAAGGGGAACATCCAAATGGCAAAGTCTCAGGAAGCTCTGGGCATGATCGAGACCAAAGGTCTGGTCAGCCTGGTCGAAGCGGTCGACGCGATGCTGAAGTCGGCCAACGTGGAAATGAATGGCTGGGAAAAAGTCGGCAGCGGCCTGGTGACGGCATTCGTCTCCGGTGATGTGGCGGCCGTGAAAGCGGCCCTCGACGCTGGAGCCAGCGCCGCCAGCAAGATCGGTGAAGTCGTCAGCGTGCAGGTCATTCCACGACCGCACGAAGAACTCGGCAGCGTCCTGCCGGCTCCAAAGAAAGCGTCCAAGTAACCACCAAACCTCAGGCGAGCCGGCGGGCGTCAGCCCCCGGAGTTGAAGGAATAGAATCCAATGAAGAGTGAAGCAATCGGTCTCGTCGAGACCAAAGGCCTGGTGGCGACCATCGAAGCGTCGGACGCCATGCTCAAGTCAGCCAGTGTCACACTGGTTAAGCAGGTTCAGATCGGCGGAGCGTTCGTCACAACGATCATCGCTGGCGACGTCGGCTCAGTCCGAGCGGCTGTGGATGCCGGAGCCGCTGCGGCAACGCAGATCGGCGAACTGGTTTCGGCACACGTCATTCCGCGGCCGGACGGCAACACACTGTCAGCGTTTGTTTAAGAGTTCTTGACGGCGGTTCACGGAGGCCGACCAATGAAAGTTCTCGTCGCGAATCTGGGTTCAACCAGTTTCAAGTACCGACTCTTTGACATGTCGACCGAAGAGCAACTTGCTCGCGGCGGAATCGATCGGATCGGGCTGGAAGACAGTAACTGCACTGTGGAAATCGGTGACTACCGTGACGAACGCGTCACGAAGATCCCCGACCACGCGGCCGCAGTGAATGTCTGCCTTGAGCAGCTGTCGCACCCCGAACACGGATGTCTCGTAGACGCGTCCGAGCTGAAAGGCATCGGCTTCAAAGCCGTGTTCGCCGGAAAGCTCAGCGGCGTGCGGATCGTCAATGACGAGTTACTGACGCGAATGGAAGAGCTGGCTGATGTGGCGCCGGCTCACAACCCGCCATATGCCCGAGCGATGCGACAGCTTCGCAAGGCGTTCCCGAGCATCCCGCTCGTGGCGGCATTGGAGACGGCGTTCCATGAAACTATCCCGCCAGAGATTCGGGCCTATGCAGTCCCGTTTGAATGGCAGGATAAATACGAAACCAAACGCTGGGGCTTTCACGGCGCGAGTCACCGATTCATCGGCGGTCGCATTGGCGAGATTCTCGGCAACGACGACTTGAAGGTGATTTCGTGTCACCTGGGTGGCAGTAATTCTCTTTGTGCTCAAAGAGGCAACCGGTCGATGGCCAACAGCCTCGGCATGAGTCCTCAGACGGGTCTGCTACACAACAATCGAGTCGGCGATTTCGACCCGTACGCTCTGCTGCTGTTAATGCGGTTGAGCGGAAAGTCGATGCAGGAACTGCTTGACGAGATGTCGTCCAACGGCGGCCTTCTCGGACTAAGTGGTCTCAGCAGCGACGTTCGGGACCTCGAAGAAGCAGCGGCTGAAGGACACGAGCGAGCGGATTTTGCTCTCAAAGTTTTCGTGGCATCAATCCGGCAGTACCTGGGTTCCTACCTGGTCGTGCTCGGCGGAGCGGATGCGATCGTTTTCACCGGCGGCATTGGAGAGAACAGCGAACGGATTCGCCGCGAAGTCTGCTCGAACCTGGAATGGGCAGGCATCGAGCTGGACGACGAAAAAAACGGCGAAGCTGCACGAGGCAGCGAAGCATGCGTTTCGAGCGACAGTTCAAAGACGCAAATCTGGGTCGTGCCGACCAACGAGGAGATCGTTGTGGCGCGGCAAACGGTCGAGGCAATCGGTTAAGAAAGGAAAGTAGGCCGGAACAAGTGAAGCGCAGTTCCGGCAGCGAACATTTCACGGAGGTTTGGTCGCCGGAACAGCGCTTCGCTTGTTCCGGCCTACACAGGAGCTGCCATGTTTCTGGCAAAGGTCACAGGCAGCGTGGTCTCCACGCAGAAAGCAGACGCGATGACCGGGCAGAAACTGCTCATCGTCGAACCGTTGCGTGTGGACGAGAAGAATAAGAAGAGTCTGAAAGGAACCGGTCGAACCTTCATTTGCGTCGACACCGTCGGCAGTGGCGAAGGTGAAACCGTGCTGATCGTGCAGGGTTCGAGTGCCCGCTTTACGGAAGAAACAAAGAAGCTGCCTGTTGATGCCGCCATCGTCGGCATCGTCGACAGCGTGCAGGTGCAGGGCAGCACCGTGTTTAAGGCCACGGAGGATTGACGATGGGACCTCTCGGATTTGGCGTTGGTAACTCGGGCGGGCAACGGCAGATCACTGACCTGAATCAGGGTGTCCGGATGATGCAGATCATCACCGGTGCTCTACTGATGGGGATCATCATGTTCGGAGCGATCGCCACCATGGCGGTCCTGAACCGTGCTCCCAACCCAGGTCAGCCGGTAAAGGCACCAATCATCACATACCTGGCGGTCGGTATGACTTTAATGGAATTGGGGCTGCGAGCATTTCTTCAGGACGTCATAGCCCGAAACAACATCGCTCAGATGCAGGACAGTCTGGAGGACTCGGATGAAACGCGGCTTCGACTGGTAGCCGTGTACCAGACACGAATGATCATCGGCATGGCATTGGCGAAGGAGCGGCGTTTTTCGCATTGATCGCGTGGACGCTGGAAGGCAACGTGCTTGCCATTGGGACGGCTGGATTTCTGATGTTAGTCATGCTTGCTGCATTTCCGACCCGAGATCGCGTTGAAAGCTGGATCAGAGATCAGATCGAACTCAGGAACTTTGACTGAGTGCTTCAAACAACAAAGGTCAGTCGAACTGACCTTCAGAATCCCCCGCGAGGCTGACAATGACTGCAGTTGCGACCGAACAGACGATTCGAGCCGTCGTACAGGAAGTGCTGGCTCAGATTGGCAAGCCGAACGGAATCGCGACAAACAATGGACACAGCAACGGTGACTGGGGCGTCTTCGACTCGGTCGATGATGCCGTTGACGCTGCGGATGCCGCCTTTGAACAGCTCAAGACTGCGTCGCTCGAAGACCGGGACGAGGCAGTTCAGATCGTCAAAGACATGTGTTACAACCGTGCCGACGAATGGGGGCGCAGGGAACTCGACGAGACCGAAATCGGCCGGCTCGATCACAAGATCGAAAAGCTGCAGATCATCCGTCTCGTGCCGGGTCGCGAGTTCATGAAGTGCGACGCCGTCAGCGGAGACCATGGCCTGACGGTCACGGAATACGCTCCGTTCGGAGTCATCGGTGCGATCACGCCCGTGACGCACTCACTGCCGACGCTGGCATGCAACTTCGTCAACATGGTCGCGGCTGGAAACACACTGGTTGTGAATCCGCACCCCAGCGGTGCCCGAATCGCGTGTGAAGGCGTTCGTGCATTCAACAAAGCCATTTACGAAGCGATCGGTATCAATAACCTGGTCACGATCATTGGCACTCCGACGATCGAATCCGCGGACGAAATCTTCAAGCACCGTGGTGTGAAAGTACTGGTCGTGACTGGTGGTCCGGCAGTCGCCCGTGCCGCACTGGCTTCTAATAAGCGAGCTATCGTTGCGGGACCCGGAAACCCACCCGTCGTCGTCGACGTATGTGCTGACCTTGAGAAGGCCGCCAAATCGATCATCGCCGGAGCCGCCTACGACAACAATCTGCTCTGCATTGGCGAAAAAGAAGTCTTCGCCGTAGATTCAGTCTTCGACGAACTGCTCGAACATGTCGGACGAAACGGCGGCTATCGACTGAACGCCAGTCAGATAGATGCACTCACAAAAGCGGCCTTCTCGCCGCCGAAAGAACCGGGTGGACACTGGATGCTGAATCGCGATCTTGTGGGCAAAGATCCGGCAGTGCTCGCGAAGCAGATCGGCCTCAACGTTCCCGCCGATACGCAAATTCTGTTTGGTGAAACCGACGAGTCGAATCCATTCGTTCCCGAAGAACAGATGATGCCGTTCGTCCCGTTTGTTCGTTCGAGAAATGTGGATCACGCCATCGAACAGGCTCTGGAGCACGAACACGGTTTCAAGCACACAAGCATCATTCACACACGCAATGTGAACAGCATGACGAAGATGGGCAAGGTGATGGAGACCACTTTATTCATCAAGAATGGTCCGTGTGGTGCAGGACTGGGCCTTGGTGGCGAAGGCTACCTGAGCTTCAGTATTGCGACGCCGACCGGCGAAGGAGTCACGAATCCACTCACATTTACTCGTCAGCGTCGCTGCACACTGGTCGATGACCTGCGGATCATTTGAGAAAGGACTCCCTGGTCATGATTGCAGCCGCACTGAAAGCCAAATGGCTGAACGAATTCGTCGACTCAATTGCAGGAAACGTCCTTGCCGAGACTGGGTTCGCGGAGAGTGAAAACCGTGGTCTGTATGTGGTGTTTGTCTTGTTTGCCGCTGTGTTCTATGCGCTTACGGCAAGGGCACTATTCAAACATTGGAAAATGAAACGACACGGCACGGAACCCGATCAGACTTTCATTGACCACTTCGGTTACGTCGCCGGAACGTCACTGACAATCAGCGTTGTTGGTGCCTTCGTGGGAACCATCACATATCTGGGCTACTGACATGCAACTGGCTGAGGTCATTGGACGATCCACCTCAACGGTGAAACACCCCTCGATGGAGGGGTGGCGGATGCTTGTCGTACAGCCATTGCGAACGGACGGCGGAGATGATGGCGATCCAGTGATTGTCATTGATGAACTTGGCGGCGGTCGCGGGGACCGGGTCATTATTACGAGCGACGGAAAGCACGTGAGAGAAATGATGGGGTCAAACAACTCACCAGTGCGGTGGGCTGTTCTGGGAATCGCGGATGACTGAGCAGGCTTTGATCGAATCGATCGTTGCGCGAGTCATGAGCCAACTCATGACGAGTGCTCCGCCTGCGCCAGCTGCGGTTGCCCGAACGCAAAGTGTGCAAGAGCAGAGCAAAACTGGCACGGCCGTTCGACTCGATGCAAAAGTCGTCACGGAAGACACATTGGAGGCGAGTGTCAACGGACATTCGGTCGTGGAGATTGGCGACGGAGTTGTCGTCACTCCAACAGGACGCGACTGGCTGCGGCGGCAGAATGTCGAACTGATTCGCGGGAAGAGTTCGACATCCACTGCGGCAGCCGGACCAGCGAAGTCTGGTGTCGCGATAGTTCAGTCGTCGAGCGAGGCCGTGGAGAAAGTGCTCGACCACTTCAACTCAACGGCTGGTTGGCAGCCGGAAAGGGCTGCTGGTCACGACGATGCAGTGCGGTTGGCAGTAACCGCGGTGAGTCATGATGCGTCACCGGTCATCGTGTTCTCGGCGGAGCCGGAAGCGGTTGTTTGTGAGGCCAATCGGAATTCAAAGGTCCGCGCGGCGGTCGTTCATGATGTGGCGGCTGTTGGTCGAGTTAAGAACTCAATGCAAGGCAACCTGTTCGTGATAACGCCAGCGGAACGCAGTTTCTTTGAATTGCGATACCTGTTGCACAGTCTTGTTTAGCGAAAGATCACCGTCGTGAGAGTTGCAGAAGTTATCGGTCGAGTGACGTTGAACAGGTGCCATCCGCTGTTGCGCGGAGCGACCTGGCGAATCGTTACGGCACTCGATCGCAAAGGCCTGCAGGGAGACAAAGGCGGTCGTGGGGAACCATTCGTTGTGTTCGACGAAAACGGCGCCGGCGAAGGATCACTGATTGGAGTGAGTGAAGGTGCCGAAGCGTCGGCTCCGTTTCATCCGAATTCGAAACCAATCGACGGCTACGCAGCCGCGATTCTGGATCATGTGGAAGTTGGCTGACGACTGAGGGGATACGGTGCTCCGCCCTCTGCTTTCGGCCCTTAGCCTGGAAAGAAACGATGAGTAACAACCGTTGGAACAGTGGCATTCATGATCGGAAGCTCAAGGAAGAAATCTGCGAGATCGGTCGTCGTGTTTACAACAAGGGCTTCGCGGCCGCGAATGATGGCAACATTTCGATCCGTGTTGGTGAGAATGAGGTACTGTGTTCGCCGACGATGATCTGCAAAGGCTTCATGAAGCCTGAAGATATCTGTGCCGTCGACATGAATGGCGACCAGATCGCTGGTGTCCGCAAGCGAACCAGTGAGGTGCTCCTGCATCTGGAAATCATGCGGAACCGACCAGACGTGAAAGCAGTCGTGCATTGTCATCCACCTCATGCCACAGCGTTTGCCGTGACTGGCGAAGCGATTCCGCAGTGCATTTTGCCCGAGATCGAAGTCTTCATGGGCGAAGTACCGGTGGCACCCTACGAAACCCCCGGTGGCCAGGATTTCGCAGGAACGGTCACCCCGTTCCTGAAATCCACTAACACGATCATTCTGAAGAATCACGGAACTGTCAGCTTCGGCAAGTCACTCGAAGACGCCTACTGGAAGACTGAGATTCTCGACGCCTACTGCCGTATTCTGATGCTGTCGAAACAGATTGGCGGAGTCGACTATTTGAACGAACAGAAATCTCGTGAGCTGCTCGACCTGAAGAAGAAACTTGGTTTCGACGACCCACGCTTCCACAACGACGACTGCGACCTGTGCGGGAACAGCGCGTTCCGAGATGGCTACCGTGAGGACGAAGCTCCTGAACAGGGCGCCTTCGAGGCTGCCCCGTCTTATCCGGGCTATTTGCAGACACCAGCGTACGAAGACGGATCAACGGCCGTGGCAGGCGTCGATACCGAGGAGCTGGTGAAGATGATCACAAACCAGGTCATGGCGGCCCTCAACAAGTAATCCGCCACTTGTGTACAGCGGCCATCCGAATACGGTCCGTTTGAGTTTTCGAAGCTCTTGAAAGTGAACAAGACATGAAAGTCAGCATTATTGGTGGTGGTGGGCTTGTTGGTTCGTGTGCGGCGAGTGCCCTGCAGTTTGGTGGCATCGTGCGGGACATCGCTCTCGTCGACGTGAACCTCGAAATGGCTGAAGGTCAGGCACTCGATCTGTTACACGGATCGTCACTGACGAGCGATCAGCGAATCTTCGCATCGGGCACCGAGGCGGTGACGGACAGTGATGTCATCTGCATCACGGCTGGTCTGCGGCGTAAGCCCGATGAGAGTCGGCTCGATCTGATCAACCGCAATGTCTCGCTGTTTAAGAACATCCTCGCGGATGTTCAAAAGCACGGTGTGAAGAAAGATGCGATCGTGTTCGTCGTGTCGAACCCGGTTGATGTCCTCACTTATCTGGCGATGCAGGGACTGGGACTGCCGGCGAGTCAGGTGATCGGTCTGGGAACAGTGCTGGACACGACTCGATTGCGAAGCATGCTTGCTCTGCGACTGGACGTGCCGCCGACGCAGGTACAGGCACTGATTCTGGGCGAACACGGCGACAGCATGGTGCCGGTCTGGTCGGCCGCTCAGATTGCGGGTCTGCCACTCGACAAGTACCCGGGCGTGACACAGTCGATCATCGCGGAAGTGGAAAAGAAGACACGGGGCAGCGGAGCTGAAGTAATTAAGAAGAAGGGCGGAGCGGGCTTCGCTGTGGGAATCTCGATCGCCGACGTGATTCACTCCATCGCACTGGATCAACGACGCATTCTGCCGGTTTCTTCACTGCAGAACGGCCTGTACGGGATTCGTGATGTGTGCATTTCAGTGCCGACCGTTGTCGGTCGCACCGGCGTGGTTGACACCTATGAGATTGAGCTGTGGCCGAAGGAACGGATGGCCTTGCAGAAATCGGGCAGCGTGTTGCGCGAGACTGTTGAGAAGGTCCTGCGTGGTTGATTGGCCGGATCGCGCCGACTTCATCGGTACCGGGACCCAGCTACCACAACGGGGTAGAATCCCAGCCGGCGTCTATGCCAGCGATTCGGCGTTCCAGACGGTGATCGTGCGATCGAAGTTGGCGGCGGCAAGCAGCTTGCCATCCGGTGAAAACCGCACGCTGTAGATCGTGTTACGATGTCCCTGTAGCTCACCGATCTGTTTTCGCTCGCCCACTGACCAGAACCGAATGGTTCGGTCCTGACTGCCCGATGCGAGAATCGATTTCGTTGGGTGAAAACCCAAACAACGAACCGGTCCGTCATGCCCGGTCAGAGTGGCCACTGACGATTCCGTCTTCAGCCCGTAAAGTCGAATCGTCCGATCGCGACTGCCTGATGCAAGTAACTTCCCATCAGGCGAGTATGCGACAGACTCCACTGGCTCAGCGTGTTCGGCCAGAGTCTTGAGCAGTGTGCCCGACTCAACATTCCACAATCGAATCGTGTTGTCGTGACTGCCCGACGCCAGGTGCAGGCCGTCCGGCGAAAAGTGCACGGAATTCACAACCTGAGTGTGTCCCTTCAAAGCTGGCCCGTTTGATGCAGGTGAGACATTCCACAGGCGCGCGTCATTGTCGAATGCACCCGATGCTATCTGACTTCCGTCTGGGGACAGTGCCATGCACGTCGGGTAATTCTGATGCCCCTGCAATTGGGAAACCTGCGCCCCGGTTTCCGCATTCCAGATGCGCACCGACTTGTCGAGGCTGCACGTGTGCAGCAGTTTTCCATCGGGTGAGAATTCGACCGTGCAAACGCCGTCGCCGTGGCCCTTCAGTGTCAGCGTGTGCTCGCCCGCAGGGATGGACCAGACTTTGACTTTGTTGTCGAGGCTGGCCGTCGCAAGCTGCTTTCCGTCCGCAGAGAACGCGGCCCAGTACACAGCATTGTTGTGTGTCAGTGTGAGCAGTGGCTTTGGCACAGACATGTGACTTAGACGACTTCCGAAAGCGGATCGGCGAAAGCGTGGTCGATCAGGTACTGCGGCCGACCCGTCAGATCCGGGATCGTTGCCAGATGCGGGTCGATTCCCAGGTTGTGGTACAGCGTGGCAAAGACTTCCTGGAAGTTGACCGGCCGTTCCGTCGCGTATTCAGCTCGGCTGTTGGTTGCACCAATAATCTGCCCCGTTCGCATGCCGCCGCCAGCCAGCAACGCGCACGCAACTCGCGGCCAGTGGTCTCGTCCGCCTTTGGGATTGATCTTCGGAGTCCGACCGAATTCGCCCCACACGATAACGGACACATCTTTGTCCATGCCGCGTTCTCGCAGGTCTTCAAGCAACGTTGTCAGACCGGTGTCCAGTGCCGGGATATGATCGCGGGCGTTCTCGAAGTTGGTGCCGTGCGGTCGGCCGTGCCAGTCCCAGCGACCGTAAGCCATCGTGACCACGCGCACGCCAGCTTCGATCAGACGACGAGCCACCATGAAGTAGTCGTTGTGCAGATCGCCCGCGTCCCCGTAGCCGGCGACTTCGTGGGTGCCGCCCCCATAGCGCTGACGCAGTGCCGGGTCTTCCTTTTCGACATCCAGTGCCTCTGCCAGACGGCCGGAAGTCAGAATGTCGAACGCCTGCTGGTAGTAGGCATCCAGTCCATCGAGCGCGCGGTTCTTTTCCACCTGCTCCTTCAGACCGTCGATCCGGTTGATCAGAGCCTGTCGCTCACGCAGTTTGTCGAGACTGATCCCATCCAGACTGAGATTGGCTGTTCCCGATTGGTTGGGAGTGAACGGCGCGTGAGCCAGTCCGGCGAAGCCCGCCTGACCCGGGTCGGACCAGAACTTTCCTTTCATGTTCGGATTGAGGCTGACAAACGCCGGGGAGTGACGGTTGACCGGTCCCTGGAGCCGGGACACGGCCGATCCGAACGCGGGCCAACCGCCGGACGGTTGATTGCGGCTCTTGTGTCCGGTCAGACACTGAAACGCCGCATGCCGGCCTTCCGATCCGACCAGCGATCGAATGACGGCCAGCCGATCGGCCATCTGAGACATCTTCGGCATCAGCTCGCCAAAGTCGATTCCCGGCACATTCGTGTGGATTGGCTGAAATTCACCGCGGTATTCCGCCGGCGCTTCGGGTTTCAAATCCACCATATCCTGATGCGGCGGCCCGCCAGAGAGAAAGACCATGATCACGGACTTGTGCGAGCTGCCAGTGCCGGAAGCAGCCTCGGCACGCAGCAATTGCGGCAACGACAATCCGCCCATTCCCAGACCGCCAATGGTCAGGAAGGAGCGTCGGGAGATGCCGTCACACAGACGGTAGTGTTCGCCAGGAATCGAGAGCATGAAGTGCCTCCGGTCACGAAAAGTCTGAGCTCTGATTATCACTGAATCGGCAACCGGCGTGTAGAGAGAACAGTGATTGCGTCGCCTGGCGTTGACATGTCACGGAGTCAGCTCGTCTGAGCTGACGTCCGGAGTTCGAGTCGCCATGATGCGCGGCTACCGCGAGATGTCATCCCGCTCATGGAGCCTGCCGTGAAAATCACATCGCTGAAACTGCATCCTGTCGTGACGAGTCGGCAGTACGGAACGGTCATCGCCAAGGCTGGAGGGAAACCTCGTGACACCGTCAACAAGTCCTGGTTCTTTTTCATCGAGCTGGAGACAGACACGGGTTTGACCGGCTGGGGTGAAGTTTCGGACATTCCAACTGACGAACTCCCAGAGGACCAGGCGGAGTTTGAAGACCTGATCCGAGTCTTCACGCTGGGACGCAGTCCGTACGACATTCAGCGGCTGCATCACGAATTCACCGAACATTTCGAAACGGACGAAGGAGCGCTCGCCCGATACACGCGGTGTGCTCTTGATGCCGCTTTCTATGACATCCAGGGGCAGGCCGCCGGACGACCTGTTTCCGACCTCATCGGCGGTGCTGTGCGTCGTGAAATCGACATCTCCTGGGTGGCCTACATTCGTGAGGAAGAGGAGCTGCTTGCCGAGGAAATCCGTGAAAAGGTGGCGCAGGGATTCCACGCGTTCAAACTGAAGGTCGGAGTCGACATTGAACTCGATGAACGACGTGTCGCTCTGACACGTGAAATCGGTGGCAAGTCAGTCAGCATCAAGGTGGACGCTAACGAAGGCTGGTCAGTTGAAGACGCTCCGAAGAACATCGAGAGACTCAACAAATACCGACTGGACGGGGTGGAAACTCCGGTCCCGCGTGAGAATCCGGAGGACATCGCGGCTGTGCGTGAACAATCCGATGTTTTCATTCTGGAACACGTTAGCGAACCCGAATTCGGGCTGGCGCTGATTCAGGCCAACGCGGTCGACGTGTTCAACATTTCGGTTCCTGGCTGCGGCGGGATCTGGCCGGCGCGCCAAATTGTCTCACTGGCGGAAGGTGCGGGACTCGGCATTCTGATCGGAAGCACGGTGGAACTGGGACCTGGGTCGCTCGGACAACTGCACCTGGCATCGACCGTCCGCAACCTGACACTGCCCAGCGATCTGATCGGCCCGGGGATGTATGTCGACGATGTCCTTAAGACTCGGCTGGCTTACGACAAAGGTCAGTTGGCCGTGCCTTCGGAGCCGGGACTCGGCTGTGAAGTCGATCCGGCCAAACTACGCCGACTGGCGTTCTAACGTGTGGTAACCGCCTTGCCTTCTCGTGACTCACAGAAGAACGCAGAGGCCGCGAAGATCAATAAGGCTACAGCCAGGAGCTGTTCACAATGAAATCCATCCTGATTCTGCTGACGCTGTGTCTGGTGTCTTCGACCGTGGCGCATGCTCAACATGACCCACATCGCAACGCAGTCCGGCATGTGGCGGCGGGCAAGTTTGATCAGGCGGCAAATGAATTGAAAAAAGCCGATGCCGATGACCCGGAGACTCAGTTCGTCCTCATGCTCAATGCACTCGGCCAGGACAAAACGGACGCGGCCGTGCAGCATGCAAAGGCGGCACTTGATGCCGGGTTGCCATTCGGTCGACTGGTCGCTGGTCCCCGCAAGGAACTTCGGAAACTGTACCAGACGGATGAGTTTCGGAAGTGGACCGACTCTCAAGCCTCAATGAAGATCGTGCACGGGCCGATGATTGGTGCCGTGACAAACAATGAGGCGAGGTTCTGGGTTCGAACGGCACGTACCGCGTTCGTTCAGGTGCTCTTGTTCGACAAGGACGGGAAACGGGTGGCAGCATCCAACGAAGTCCTTGCCGACGCCGGGACTGACTTCACGGCGGTTGCTCGAGTCTCGCAGCTCAAACCCGCGACGACCTATCACTACGAAGTCGTGATCGACGGCAAATCTGCCTCAGAACGACAGAGCTTCAAGACGTATCCAGACACTGGCAAGCCCGCGAAGTTTCAAATTGCATTCGGTGGAGGTGCCGGGTTCGTCCCCAAATGGGAGCACATGTGGGACACGATTCTGAAAGAGCAACCCTCAGCAGTTCTTATGCTGGGAGACAATGTTTACATCGACGATCCAAAGCATCTGCTGACTCAGCACTATTGCTACTACCGCCGCCAATCTCGCCCGGAATGGCGCCGACTGGTGTCATCGACGGCCATGTATTCGATCTGGGACGATCACGACTTTGGAACGAATGACTGTGTGCCCGGCTCTGAGATTGAGAGCCCGCCCTGGAAGCGAACCGTGTGGGAGAAGTTCAAACAGAACTGGGTCAATCCAGGTTATGGCGGCAGCTTTGATCAACCCGGCTGCTGGTACGACTACGTCATCGGAGACGTTCATTTCATCATGCTCGATGGACGGTATTACCGCTCACGGGAGGGAACTTCCACCATGCTCGGCCCGGTGCAGAAAGAATGGCTGCTCAACAAACTGAAAAACTCAACAAGCCGTATCAAAGTACTGGCCTCGCCCGTTCCCTGGTCGGAAGGCGTCAAGCCCGGCAGTCGCGATCCCTGGGATGGCTTCGTAGACGAGCGGGAAGAGGTCTTCTCGTTCATCGAGAAGAATCACATTGAAGGCGTCATCCTGATTTCAGCCGACCGCCATCGCTCTGATCTGCGCGTCACAAAGCGACCGAACGGATACGATCTGTACGAATTCGAGAGTTCCCGACTCACCAACCGGCACACACACGGAGTCGTGAAGACCCCGGGACTCATCTGGGGATACAACAAAACGTGCTCGTTCGGATTGATTAGCTTCGACACCACAAAGGCAGACCCCACGATGCGATTTGAAGTCGTGACAATCGATGGTGAGCACGTCCTGTCACATAATCTGAGTTTGAGCCAACTGATGTTCAAGGAGAAGCAGTAGTGGAGACACCCCAAAGCGAATCGCAAAGAAACCGCTTTCGACTCGGCAGCGCAGCCGCCTTACGGCTGATCCTGATTGCGATCAGTCTGTCGATCTTGTTCACAGGAACTTGCCCCGCGGACCACGTCACTCCGACGATGACAATCAATACACCGATGTCGCCCCCCACATGGGCCTTGCTGGAACGACAACTGCTGGACGCTAACTCGGCCGCATGCGAGGAGTTCTACAGCCAATATTTCGACGAGCGAGGTTTCCTCCTGTGTGTTGAACGATGGGGCGGCGACGACGGCCCCGACGACGCGATTGAGAATTGCCTGCACTGGCCCATTCTACATGCGGTTGGCGGCAATGATCGAGTACTGCAATTGTACAAGCAGGCGTGGGAGGGGCATCTGCGGCAGTACACACTGGCGAAGACGACCCAAGTACCGTTCGCTCGCGACGGCATGTACTACCGTGAATTCCCGGTGATGTTCGATTGGCTCCACAACGCGGAGGGTCTTGTCGTATTCTGCCTTCAGGGGCTCTCGGACCCGACGAACCGCGCGATGTTGCGTCGGACGCGTCGGTACGCGGGCTTCTACATGAACGAGTACCCGCAGGCTCCGAATTATGACGCCGAGCGGCGTCTGATTCGCAGCATGTTTAATGGCAGTCGCGGCCCATTACTCCGCCGGGCCACCGGACTCGACTGGGCTGGTGATCCCATCGAAATCGAGCATCGATTCGAACTTGGACACGGCGAGCGAAACTACGCTGAGATGATTGCTCACTTCAAAGATTACAACGACATCG
>CAYSJO010000524.1:0-5358 GCA_964431285.1 uncultured Planctomycetaceae bacterium | reverse complement strand
GTGATGACATGCTCTTCCTTGCCTCCACGCAGTTCCTGCAGCGCCTGATTCGCGAAGATGGGCACCATCGATCGGTCTTCGCCCACGGCATCCGACGGATTCGCATCGACCATCTCGAATTTGAAGTCCCGTAGATTCTCTGGCTGCAACTCAGACGGAATCTGTTCGATCTGGTTGAAAATCTGCTGAAACGGATTCACGGTACCGGGTTTCTCCGCAGCGAGATTTGCTGCCCCAGCTGCTGCAGGATCAAACGTCCGTTTGAGCCGAGTTCCCCATTCCCAGTGCTTCTGCTGAATCATGGGCGCCATCAGCAGCTTGGCGGTCGTACGGTTCTGCTCGTCGATAAGCGAGTCTGTCTGCCACCAGTAAAGACCGAAGGTGGCGACCGCCAGAAGGCTAAGACCGACCCCGAAGAGTGAAAGGCATTTCACCTCGAAGTTCGTTTCACCGAGAATGCGTTTCAGCGTTCGGTAAGACATCGAATAGTCCCGACGGCAACAAGAGCGATTGACGACAAGTCATAATAGCTGAACCCGTTCGTAGTAACCGCATTTATGCGGTTCGTCCGTCCGCAACTCGGGTCATCGCCCGTCCAGGCTGATGTTCAACGCAGGTCAACGGTCAGCCGGATAAATCCGGCTATTACGAACAGGGCGACTGGACACTTTGCACGCAGCCCCGCAGAATGACCTCACTTACCTCGTTCAAAGCCCGGCACGCAGAGGATCGCAATATGCTGGAAATCACAGGAAACGGTTCGTCTCACACCTGCGACGGAGTGTCACGCCGTGACTTTCTGCAGGTTGGTTCACTGGGAGCCGTCGGATACTCGATGGCGCAGCACGCGCAGGCCGAGCAGCAGGGGTTGGTGTCGAGCGATTCGAACGAACGCTCCGTAATCATGATCTTCAATCTCGGAGCCCCCTCCCAGGTCGACACGTGGGATATGAAACCGGACGCGCCGACCGAAATTCGCGGTCCCTTCAAGCCGATCGCGACTCGCGGACAGGGCGTTGAGATTTCGGAAATCTTCCCCGGACATGCGGAAATCGGCGACAAGGTGTCGTACGTTCGGTCGTGCTACCACACCAGCGCCGCCGTGCACGATGCAGGCTGGCAGATGATGCAGACCGGTCGTCGATTTCAGGGTGGCATCAACACACCGCACGCCGGAGCCGTCGCCAGTTATTTGCAGGGACGCCGGACGGACCTGCCGCCGTTTGTCGTTCTGCCGGAACGAATGGGCCGCGGTGGCGGAAACCTGCCCAATGGTCAGGCGGGAGGATTTCTCGGCAAGTCGCACGATCCTTTCGTACTTAACGCTGACCCGTCGAAAGACAACTTCGAAGTCCCCGATTTGCTGCCTCCTGCCGAGATCGGCAGTACTCGCCTAACCCGCCGCCGCAAACTCCGCGATCTGGTCGACGATACAGTTCAAAGCTTCGAAGCGAGTGACAACGCGAAACTCCTCGACAGCAATTTCGAGACAGCCTACCGCCTGATGACAAGCGCCCAAGCGCGTGAAGCATTCGATCTGTCAAAAGAGTCGGCGGCGGTGCGAGACCGGTACGGTCGATCGCGATTCGGCCAGTCCTGTCTGCTGGCCCGTCGTCTGATTGAGTCAGGCGTGCGGTTCGTCACGATCAACACATTCCTGACTGTCTTTGACGAGATCACGTGGGACATCCACGGCTCGAAGCCATTCACGTCGATCGAAGGCATGAAGAACATCGTGGCTCCGATGTACGACCGAGCGTACTCGGCACTGGTTTCCGATCTGTCCGACCGTGGTCTGCTGGACAAGACGCTGGTCTGCAACCTGCAGGAATTCGGTCGCACTCCTCGGGTCAATCCAGCAGGCGGAAGAGACCACTGGCCGCAGTGTTTCACGACGTACTACGCCGGTGGCGGAGTCCGCGGCGGCCAGACTGTCGGCCGCAGCGATCCGATCGGTGGAGTGCCGGCAGAACGGCCGACTGATCCCGGCGACGTTGTCGCTACGATCTTTCACAGCCTTGGGTACAACCTGGAAGCCCACCTGCCCGGTCCCGCAGGACGTCCATTCCCGCTGGTCGACTTTGGCAAGCAGCCGGTGAAAGAATTGTTTGCGTAACGCGGACGCGGATGGCGAAATCTACGGATGGCCAACGATCGAAGGGATGCACCACGATGTCCGACTCACGACCCTTTGCGCACCTGCACTGCCATACGACATACTCGACGCTCGATGGAGCCACGCGGCTCAAAGACCTGATTAAGAAGGTCAAAGACACCGGAATGAACTCCGTGGCCACGACGGACCACGGCAATATGTATGGCAGCTTCGAGTTCTACAACGCGTGCCGCGCGAACGACATCAATCCGATTGTCGGGCTGGAAGCGTACATCGCTCCGGGGTCACGCTTCGACCGCGCCGGCGCGAGTCGGCAGAAGGAAGCCGCGAATCACCTCACGCTGCTCGCCATGAACGAGACGGGGTTTTACAACCTTGTCCAACTGACATCGAAGGCTTACCTCGAGGGCTTCTACTACAAGCCGCGTATCGACAAGGCGCTGCTGGAAGAGTGCAACGAAGGCATCATCTGCCTGTCCGGCTGCGCGGCTGGCGAGTTGTCGCAGCTCATGCTGCAGGACCGCATGGACGAAGCCGAGCAGCTGTGCGAATGGTATTCGCGAGTCTTCGGCGACCGTTTCTATATGGAGATCCAGAACGCGGGCATCCAGATTCAGAAGGACTGCATGGACATGACGGTGGACATGGCCAACAAGAAGGGCCTGCCACTCGTCGCAACGAACGATGCTCACTATCTGAACAAGGAAGACGCAGATGCTCAGGACGTTTTGTTGTGCATCAGCACGCTGTCGCTGCTGTCTGATGAAAACCGCATGAAGATGAAGACGGACCAGCTTTTCGTCCGTACGCCAGAGGAAATGTATGAGGCCTTTCCCGGTTTTGAAGACGCCGTCGCTCGCTCACAGGAAATCGCGGATCGCTGCGATATCCAGCTCGAAAAGAATCCCAAGCACTACCCGGTCTTCGAACCGCCCGAGGGCAAGAGCGACAGCGAATACCTGCGTGAACTGTGCGTCAGCGCGATCCCGGAACGCTATCCGGACGGAACCCCTGAGGGTTTTCAGGAGCGGCTCGATTACGAACTCGACGTCATCGAACGCATGGGCTATTCGAGCTACTTCCTGATCGTGTGGGACTTCGTTCGTTTCTCGATGGACAAAGACATCCCGAGCGGTGACCGAGGCTCGGCAGCCGGTGCCGTCGTTACATATCTCCTGCGACTCAGCAACGTGTGCCCGCTTAAGTACGACCTGCTGTTTGAGCGGTTCCTCGATCCCAACCGTGCCGAGCCGCCCGATATCGATATCGACTTCTGCCGCGACGGAAGGCAGGCCGGCATCGATTACACGAAAGAAAAGTACGGCGAAGACAGCGGCTGCCAGATCGGAACATTCGGCACATTGAAAGCCAAGGCGGCCGTGCGCGACGTCGGGCGTGCGTTTGGTTTTCCGCAGGCACGCATCAATGAGATCGCGAAAATGATTCCCGACGAACTCGGGATCAAAATCAAAGATGCCGTCGAGAAGAGTCCCGAACTGAAGGAACTGGTCAACCAGGATGAGTCCGTCGCCGAGATGATTGAGATTGCTCACCGGCTGGAGGGCATGACTCGTAACGTAGGAACACATGCGGCGTGCGTCGTTGTTGGTAACGGTCCGCTGATTGAACGATTGCCACTGCAGACGATCTCCGGCAAGTCAGACCTCGTTTCCCAATGGGACGGCCCGCATGTTGAGATGGCCGGACTGTTGAAGATGGACTTTCTCGGTCTGCGAAACCTGACCATCCTGCACAAGTCCTGCAAGAACGTCGAACTGACGACCGGCAAGAAGATCGACCCGCTCGATTTTCCCCTGGACGACGAACAGACGTTTGCATTACTGCAGCGTGGTGAGACAAAAGGCATCTTCCAGTTCGAGTCGGGCGGGATCCGCGACCTGCTCACAAAGATGAAGCCGGACGCATTTGCCGACATCATCGCCACGAGTGCGCTGTATCGACCAGGTCCACTCGAAGGCGGCATGGTCATGGACTATGTCGACGTCAAGAACGGCCGCAAGGAGCCTGCGAAGATTCATCCTGCCGTGGATGATGTGCTTGAAGAGACATACGGCGTGATGGTTTACCAGGAACAGGTGATGCGGATCCTGAACCGTGTTGGCGGCCTGGGACTTCGCGAGGGATACAAGTGTATTAAGGCGATCAGCAAGAAGAAGCTGTCGGTCATCGCGAAATTCAAGGAGGAGTATCTTGATGGCGCGAGAGAGCGCGACATTGATGTCGAAATCGCCGATGGCCTGTTCACGCTGATTGAGAAGTTTGCCGGATACGGCTTCAACAAGAGTCACTCAACGGCATACGGGCTGGTCTCCTATCAGACGGCGTATCTCAAAGCCCACTATCCGGCCGAGTTCATGGCGGCGCTTCTCAGTTGTGGCATGGAGAGCAGCGATCGCATGTCGGAACACACCGACGACGCTCGCCGCCAGAACATTGAAATCGTGCCTCCGGATGTGAACCGCTCGTTCGTCGAATTTGCCGTCGACACGTCTGCTGCTGATGGTGACATGTGTGTGCTGTTCGGACTCGGCGCAGTCAAAGGTCTTGGCGAGGAGGCGATGGGCGCGCTGGTTGCGGCTCGCGAAGAGAGCGGGCCGTTCCGAGACATTTTCGATCTGGCAGAGCGGGTCGATCCGAAATGCATGTCCAGGGGGATTCTCGAAGTCCTCATTAAGGCTGGAGCCCTCGACAAATTCGGACCCAATCGCGGCCAGCATATGGCGGTCATTGAGCGAGCTGTCGGCAGTGCTGCTCAGAAAGCCCGAGACAAGGCGCGCGGTCAGAAAAGCCTGTTCGGTGATGAGCCCGAAGACGATGACGATGGAGGCGGTGAGTCCAGTTTGCCGGAAGCCGAGGATTGGCCGCAGGCTCAGAAGCTGGCGGCCGAGAAAGAGGTGTATGGTTTTTATCTGACGAGTCATCCGCTGACTCAGGTGGCAGACCGGATCAATCGCCTGGTTGCCCACTCGAATCGCGAACTGGCCGATCTCGAAGACGGTGAGGAAGTGGTGATCGGTGGGATGATCAGCTCGATCAAGAAAGTCGCCACGAAGAAGCCCAGCCGCAACGGTCATTCGCGCTACGCCAACTTCGACTTTGAAGATTCGACCGGCATTGTGCGGTGCATCATCTGGCCGGAGGACTATGCCCGTGCGGAAGACAAGGTTGTGCCCGAAGCGGTCTGCATCATTCGCGGTCGAGTCGATCGGCGAGGTCGCGAA
>CAYSJO010000523.1:0-3942 GCA_964431285.1 uncultured Planctomycetaceae bacterium | reverse complement strand
GGCGTCGGCGGTGATGGGAATGACGTCGGCTACGCGCAGATCGGACACGGCGGTTGAGTGGCGCCGGTTACGAAGGAACAGTCTTCCGGTTCCTGGCCGACGATTCATGTTTGAGTTACACGTCGAGAATGGTCACGCGTGTGGTTTTTGAGGCAAGCATGTTGATAGACTCGCCTGGGACCAGAGGTCCGTTTCTCTCGATGTGAAGACTCTCCATGCTCGACGTCGGTCGTTTTGAGGCTCGAACCTGCAGCGGGCGGTCACGGCGGTCGTTCCTGCAACTGGGCACATCTCTTCCCCTGGCAATGGGCTTGGGGCAGATGGGCGAGGCGATTGCGTCCGAAGCGACGCGGGCGAAGTCCGTTTTGTTCGTCTTCTTGTGGGGAGCTCCAAGCCACCTGGACACGTGCGATCCAAAACCGAACGCGCCAGCCGAGTACCGTGGTCCGTTCTGCACGATTCCCACTCGGACGCCGGGGGTTCACTTTACGGAACTGCTCCCGAAGCTGGCACAGCGGAGCGACCAGTACACGCTGATCCGCAGCCACACGCAAACCGCTCCAGGTCACCCGGACGGTGGCACAGTGGCGCTTACCGGCTTTGAGGAAAACCCGAAACCGGTACAGCCGAACTTTGGTTCAATCGTCGCGAAGCATCGCGGTCAGACCGGATCATTGCCCACGTTTGTGTCGATTGCTCGCGGAGTCGTGATGGACGGCGGCCGCAAGATCGAGGGGTACGGCGGCGGCGCACTCGGCAGCGCGTATGACCCGTTTCTCGTCGGAGCGTCTGAGAATGGCGAGGTCGAAATCCCCGCTCTGAAACTGCTCGACGGTCTCGTCCCCGGTCGAGTCAACGATCGCCGCGAGCTGATGAAGCAACTTGATCGTGCCGAGCGAACACTCAACGACTCAGGTCTGATTGACTGGCAACGCAGTTACCAGGCGGCGTACGACCTGTTGATGAATCCGAAAGCCCGGGACGCATTTGACCTTACCCAGGAAAAGACGCAAACCCGGCAGCGTTACGGACAGACGGTGTTCGGACAGAGCTCGTTGCTGGCGCGTCGTCTGGTCGAGGCGGGTGTGCCCTACATCCAGCTCAACTACAGCCGGCATGTCGAAGCAATTACGCCAGGCTTCGAGTTTGGCTGGGACACTCACATTTACAATTTCGATTTGCTCCAGGATCTGCACTGCCCGGTGTTCGACCGCGCGTTTTCTGCACTGCTGGACGACATGGACGAACGCGGTCTGCTGGACAATACGCTGGTCGTCTGCATGGGTGAGTTCGGCCGCACACCAAAGATCAACAACCGCGCCGCCCGCGATCACTGGCCGCGGTGTTACTTTTCGATGTGGTCGGGAGCTGGCATCACGACGGGCCGGGTGATCGGCGAGAGTGATCGGCTGGGCGAGGATCCGCTGACCGACCGGATCACTCCGAAGATGGTCGGCACGACGATCGCGGAACTGGCCGGGATCGATACCCAGGCCCGAGCCGAAATGAACATCCTGGACGGCGGCAGCGTGATCGAGGGTCTGATTTGATGTGGCATAACGATTTAGTCCGAGCCGCCCAACTCCGTCCCTTCTCTCCCCCTCAAGCCGGAGAGAGGACGCGTCGCTTCATCCTCGTCGTTTTCATGCTTTCTACTTTCGTCCCAGCCGTTTGTGCCGCCGAGCCGAAACGTCTCACCCACGATGGGCGGATGAAGTTCAATCCGAGCTTTATTAACAAGAATGAAGTCGGTTTCGTTGATTTTGAGAAGCCAACGCTGACGATCATCAAACGGCTCAACCTGACAGACGGCACGGTCACACCGCTGCACGAGAACGTCGATAAGCAGGAACTGGAACCGGCATTCTGGGGGGATGGCCGGCATTCTGTCTTCCATCGAGCCTCCGGCACGCTGCAGACATCACTTGTGATCCGGGACGAAAAGGAGAACGAGAATATCGAACTCCCACCCGGAGCCGGCTTCAGTGGATACCGCTGCCCGGCGTTTTCTCCGGACGGAAAACTCGTCGTTTTCTCGTTCGCCGACGAAGGCCAGCAGAACCTCTTCACAGTGAATCGCAAAGACGGCAAGGATCGCAGGCAGCTCACAAAGCTGACTCGGATCAACAACTGGCCGGACTTTTCACCCGACGGAAAACACATCGTGTTTGGTTCAACACGAGACGGAAACTTCGAATTGTACTGCATGAAATCCGACGGCACTGACGTTGTCCGGCTCACGGAAAACCGCTTCCAGGACGTGCGGCCAAAGTTTTCGCCCGATGGAAAACGCATCGCTTTCGTCAGCACGCGCGCCGGCAATCACGAAATTTACGTCATGAAGGCGGACGGCTCCGCAGCGCAGCGAGTAACCCGGCATGAAGAGCGCGACGATTACCCGCAGTGGCATCCCGACGGCAAACACCTGGTGATGGTGTCCGAACGAAACGGCAGCCACGATCTTTATCTGATGCCCATCACCCTTTGCCGCAAACGGTGATTTCCACTTCACCGGCAGCAGCCAGAAACGTCCCGGTTCGCGATCCGATCGTCCCGGTCGGCAACTCTGGCCAGACATGTGTACGCGTTCACGACCGCCATCTGGGGCAGTCATTGGTTCGCGGCTCGGCGGAGGGCTCGCTGAAGCTGTTTGCGGTCGGCTCGGTAGCCCAATTCGGAAGCAGCTTCGGAATTGGCCCGACCAGACCATGTCTCGTACCCCGATGACGTATGCGTTCAAACCATGTTACGCATGCTCGGATCGTGAAATCGAGCGCAGACCCGTAGGGTCAAAAAACTCCGCCGACCGTTAAATGCAGGCGATTCTTGCACTTCCGAAATCTGAAACATCGCAATCTCAGCCGGTTGATCCTTCGCCAATCTGTCACAACGCAGCGAGCGGCTTGGTGTGCTTCCACCGCATCCGCCCGCCGCCACTGACACGCTGCTTCGAACGCCCCGTGAATCAGTTCCCTCGTTTCTGAAACCCACAGACAGCGAGCCCGTAGGGTCAAAAAACTCCGCCGACTGGAAAGCTCTTTGACAATCAGCAGAGCCTTGCGGCCAATGGCGCGTCCTTTCACAGCCAGCAGCCGAGGCCGAAGATGGTCGCAAGCAGAATGAGCCAGGGGTGGAGCAGGAAGGACATGGTTACCGCCGGAAATCAGCCGGTCTCCAGAGCTGGCGGATGAAATCAACCGGCTGAGTTGAGAGAATCTGGCACGCCGTAAATCGTGTGAAATGCGGCATTTCGAGTTCGGCAGAGTTTTTTGACCCTACGCGGTTTCGGTTCGTTCCAAACAACCGCCCGTGTGGACATTTAAAACGGACCGCCAGGGCTGGCACTACCGCAACGCAACTGCCCATGGCTGGCCGATCAGCGGGTATCTCCATACACGGCTGGATCAGGGCGACCCACAACTCATCAGCCCGTACACCTTTGCACGGGCAGAAGAAACACCGACGCTGATCATCGAGGCCGCATTCAAGACGAAGCACCGCAGTGCAACGGTGTATTGGCAGCGGCTTGGGCAATCAGCTCCAGCCGCGACCGATGCTGTCTCGTTTCCCATTAAGTCCGACGAGCAGTTTCATAGGTACGAGGTCAACTTGTCGGCGGCCGAAGGTTACCGGGGAGGCATCACTCGAATCCGTTTTGACCCAGTGCCATCGGGCTCGCAGGGTGACTGGGTGAAGGTCAGGTCAATCGGCTTTACCACAAGGATGCAGAAGGAGCGTGGGATTGATGAAGAATAGAGTTAAATTGCGCGGAGTCGGTTCCTTCCTGATTTGCCTGACTTTGTGCGGTGCCGCGGATTCAGTTCGATCCGCAGACGCATCGAAAGTCACCAAGCCCAACATCCTGTTCATCGTTTCAGACGATCATGGCTGGGGTGATTTGCCGTCGAACTGGGACCAGGCTGAGGTGCAACTTCCGACGCT
>CAYSJO010000522.1:0-23435 GCA_964431285.1 uncultured Planctomycetaceae bacterium | reverse complement strand
GATCGATCGCACTCTGCCAACAGCCGACATCATTGATGTCACGCCCGATCCTCTCGCGGCCGCAGCGCAAGTGCAGGATCCGATCGACGAGATTACGATCACGTTTTCCGAACCGGTACAGGGACTCAACTTGTCGAACCCGGACGTCAATTTCGACCTGCTGTTCAATGATGGCAGTGGAACGGTTTCTACCATTGCTCTGACCGGTGTGACGCTTCAACAGGACTCGCCGACTCAATATACGCTGCAGAATCTGGCGTCCCTGCTGGCGGCCGACGGTCGGTACGAGTTGCGGCTTGTGTCGACTCCCACTGCAGTGACGGACTTTGCGCTGTCTCCGAATCTACTCGCTGATGACCCGACGGTGGGAATCGCTGGTGTGGCAGCAGCGGATGTCTTCATTCGCGGTGCGGATGTGTTCGCGCCCGTAGCCACGGTCAGTCAAATTGACACACCTCGCACCGACAATCCCGGAGCAGTCACGGTCACTTTTGATGAAGCGGTCGTGGGGGTCGATACAACGAATGACCCGGAGAACTTCAGCCTGACATTTGACGACGGCGGCGGCGCTGGCCCGGTTGCAATTGATCTCTCAAGTATCGCCCTGCAACTGGTGTCAGGCAGTGAGTTCGTGCTGAATCTCTCGGCCGTCTTTGATCCGACGATCACGATGGGTTTGACGGCCGCCGGCACGTACGTTCTGACGTTTGACCCTTCATCCGCCACACTGACACAACCTGTTCAGGATGCCCTAGGCAACGTCTCCACACAGGCGCCAATCGTCCGGACGTGGGTCGTTCAGGCCGACACGACGCCCCCGACGCCGACGATCTCAACAGTCAGTCCGGACCCGCGGAATGCTCCAGTCGGAGTGGTCACGATCGACTTTGACGAAGACGTGACGGGCGTGAACCTGAATCAAAATGGTGCAGAAACGGACTTTAATCTGTTCTACGATTCGGATGGCTTTGGCACGGGATTGAACCCGGTTCAGATTTCGCTGGCGACTGTCACTGTCACGCAGGTCAGCAGTTCGCAATACACCATCGATCTGTCCTCTGTAACGTCGGCCGACGGCGCATACAGACTGGTCCTGTCTTCAACCGGCGGCATCCAGGACACGACGGGTAATGCACTGTCGACGAACGCGGCCCTGACAGCGTCTCTGGCTGCCAACCAACCAGGCATCACCAATGTGGCAGCCGCAGACGAGTGGGTCATTGGCGACGACGTCACTTCGACAGATACGTTCGGCACGACGCTCACCTATCGCTCGGACGCCTTTGGCGACCTCGACATTCTCGCGGGCTCGCTGATGATCCTGGGCGAAGGTATCGGAACATCGACAGTCGACGCCAACAGCATCGATCGTATCTTCGACGTTCGCAGTGGAGTCACGTTTACCTTGACGGACCTGTCGGTAACCGGCGGGCAGGTGTCGGGCGGAGCCGATGCTCTGCTGGTGGGTGGCGGGCAGATTGAAGGTATCAAAGATGGCGGCGGCATCCGCAGCAACGGTACGCTCACCCTGACTCGGACGAAGATTTCGGACAACCTGGCCGATGGCCGCGGCGGTGGACTGTTCATCGACTCGGTGGGCGCCACTGCCGCGCTGAATCAGGTCACCATAGAAAACAACCTGGCTGACTTCGGGGCCGGACTGTTCCTGGACAGTTCCGGAACGGTCACAATCGTCGAAAGTGTTCTGACGACGAACGCCGCCACGACGGACGGTGGCGCGCTGTTTAATGACCGGACAGGTACAGTCAATATTTCCGGTTCACAGGTGAGTGGCAACACGGCCGGACGTGATGGTGGCGGGCTGTACAACAACGACCAGGCCGTTCTTACTCTCGTCGACAGCACTGTGTCGCAGAATTCGGCGCAGGAGGACGGCGGTGGTCTGTTCAGCGAACTGGCGGCTCAAGCAACTCTGACCAACACGACGGTTGCCTCAAACTCAGCCGAACGCGGTGGTGGAGTGTTCAACCAAGACGGCACAGTAACAATCGCCGCCTCGCCCCTGTCAGCCAACCGGGCCACCGGTGATGGTGGAGGTTTCTTTGTTACCTCCAATGGAATTGTAAATGCCAGAAATTCGACGCTCTCCGGCAATCAGTCCATGGGGAACGGCGGCGGGTTCCGTAACGAAGGCCAGGTGACACTCGACGGCACGCGAGTTACCGACAACACGGCAACGGGAGACGGTGGTGGCAGCAGCAATACACGAACGCTGAATCTCCAGAATGACACAGTTATCACGAGTAACGAAGCTGCCATGAACGGCGGCGGGATCGCCAGCTCAGGGAATGGAGTGGTCAATCTGAATCAGATCGTGGTCGCAGGTAACACCGCGGCGTTTGACGGTGGGGCAATCCATAACTCGGGTGCGTCGGCATTGACCGTCACATCGTCAACGCTGTCAGACAACACGGCCGGCGACCAGGGTGGTGGTCTGTACCACAGCTCGACCGGTACAACTTCAATCGTGAATTCGACGCTGTCCAGCAATACGGCGGTTGAGGGTGGCGGACTTTATACCACGAGGAACCTGACGCTGCAGAACAGTACAGTTTCAACGAACACGGCAACGACTTCGGGTGGCGGCGTCGCCAACAATGGAGGCACGCTGACATTCCAGAACGGCACTATCTTCAATAACACGGCTGGCGTTGATGGTGCCGGTGTGGACAATCAGAGCGTGTTTGGTCAATTCCGGTTGAGAAACACGATCGTGGCGGGAAACACTGCTCCGACTGACACCGACGTGACCGGTGTTCAATATGTCACACAGGGCAACAACCTGATTGGTAACCGAGGGTCAGTGGTGACCTTCAACGGTACGCTGGGTGATCTCTTCGGTACGACCGGCAGTGAAGTCGATCCATTGCTGGGCCCGTTGCAGGACAATGGCGGCCCAACGGAAACTCATGCCCTGCTGTTCGGCAGCCCGGCCCGCGACCGAGGCTCGAATGTTGGCGCATTGGGAACGGATCAGCGCGGTTTCGGACGCATCTTTGATGGTGACGGCGATGGTGTCGCCACGGTCGACATTGGTGCCTTTGAATCCGGATTCGTGGTAAATACATTCGTTGATTCGCAGGACGTCTCGGTGCTGATCGCCGACACGGGTGACCAGGCGAGTGCTGATGCCGCCGGAAACAGCAGTCTCCGGGCGGCTGTGATGGAAGCAAACTCTCAGCCCGGCGACGACACACTGCTGTTGATTCCCGGCACGTACCAGCTGGTGATAGGCGGACGCAACGAAGATGCAGCAGTACGTGGTGATCTCGATATCGTCGGTAATCTGACGATTATCGGATCCGGCGTTAACGAGACGTTCATCGATGCCGCAGGATTGGACCGTGCATTCCAGGTTCTGCCCGGTGCCCGATTGAGCTTGAAGGACCTGACGATCCGAGGAGGAGACGAGGTCCGTGGCGGTGGCATTCTGAATCAAGGCGTGCTGAGTCTGGATAATGTCCTTATCGAGGATAACACCGCCGACTTCGGTGGCGGTGTCTTTAACGATCTAGTCGAGGACTCGCTGGCGACTACCTCGCTGACAGCCACGGCGCTGACGCTGGACGTCGTTGATGGTTCCCGTTTTCCGCTAACGGGTGGCTTTGACATCCGCATTGATGACGAACAGATTCGAGTTCTGACTGTGAACGGTCAGACCTACAGTGTCACACGTGGTGTCAATGAAACGACAGCCGCTACTCACGCTATGGGAGCACGCATTGAGCTTGTTCAGTCAATGACCGTTGTGAATTCGACGATCCGGTCCAACGAGGCACGCTTGCAGGGTGGTGGCGTGTTCAACCTGAATGAGCTGACGATTGAGCGATCTGTCTTCAGTACGAACTCATCAAACGCGCAGGGTGGTGGTCTGTTTAACGAGGCAGCGATCGCGTCTGTTTCCACACAGATCACTGATACCACTTTCAATTTGAATTATGCACACGGAGCCGGCGGGGGAATCTATAACAATCGATCCGTCATCGGGACGACTCGCCTGGACATCACCAGTTCAACGCTCTCTCGGAATGAGGCGGGAACTGTGGGTGGAGCCATTTTCAATGATGACCGCCTGAGTTTTCTGAATTCGACGATCAGTACAAACAGCGCCCAGTCGACCGGGGGCGGAATCTACAACACGGCGTCGTCGGTCCCTGGCGTCGTGACCATCACGAACAGCACCATTGTCGATAACACGGTTGATGGTGACGGAGGCGGCATTGTTAATGAGTCCGGTTCCAACACGGTTACGCTCCGCAACACGATCGTAGCCGGGAACGACGCTCAGGGAGACAACAACGACCTGGAAGGCAGCTTCATCTCATCCGGTGCCAACTTTATTGGTGACGTTGGGAATGCAACGGGACTGCTGAATGGCGTCAACCTGAATCAGGTGGGATCCGCTGGCAGCCCGTTCGACCCGGTGCTTGGTGCACTGCAGGACAATGGCGGATCGACAGCGACGCATGCTCTGCTGCCAGGCAGCCCGGCGATCGATGCGGGCGACAACTCCGGCGGGGAGCCGATTGACCAGCGAGGCGGTCAACGACCCACGGACAGCGATGCGGACGTTGGTGCTTTCGAAATCCAGGAGAACCGCCTGAGAATCGACAGTGTGGCCCTGACAGAAGGGACAACAGGGTCGACGGAGTTTGTGTTCACAGTGCTTCTCGATTCGACGACCGTGGAACCGATTTCGGTTGACTTCACAACGGTTCAAGACACCGCCAAGGCATCGAGCGATTTCCTGTCAACCTCTGGAACTTTGAACTTTGCTCCGGGCGACCTCACTCAAACCATTACAGTCGAAGTGAACAGCGATACGACTCCCGAAGACACCGAGCAGTTCTTCGTGCTGCTTTCCAACCCGGTCAGTGCTGTTCTCGTCGACAATAGCGGGATGGTTCAGACCACGATCCAGGGGACGGGAAGTATTCTGAATGACGACGCCATTGTGATCGTCGAAAGTGAAATGGTTCTGGAAGGAGTATCCGACGAGAACCCGGTGATGACCTTCACCGTCCAACTCTCGAACGCGATTGCAGAGGCAGCGACGATCGACTTCGCGACCTCAAGCGGTACGGCGACTCAGGGAATTGACTTCCTGGGCACGAGCGGGATGCTGTCGTTTGCTGCTGGTGACACCGAAGAGTCCTTTGACGTGACCTTGATCGGTGATTTTACTCCCGAACCACACGAGTCGTTCAACGTCACGTTGTCGAATGCGAATGATGCGACAGGCGATCCACTGACGCTGGGTGCCGCTCCGCAGGCGACCGGCACGATTCTGAACGACGACATTCAACTCACCTTATCCGGCGTGAGCGACACCGAAGGTACCGGCGGGCTGAAGGATTTCGGTTTTGGCATCAGCCTGGCACAGCCCGTGGCGCAGGAAGTCACTTTCCAGGTTCAAACGACCGGTGTGACCGCACAGAGTGGGTCCGACTTTATTGCTCAGAACGCAGCTGTGGTGACGATTCCGGCCGAACTCACGAACGTGCCCGTCAGCGTGACTCAAAACGTTCAGGTCATCAGCGACACGGTGTTTGAAGGTGGAGTTGGTACGTTTGAAACGTTCCAGCTGAATTTCGTAGCGGGCAGTGTCACACGCGGTGGTGTGGCGGATGCCAACGCTGTTCTACTCGGTGGTCCGGCGACTGGTACGATTGAAGACGACGAACCGCGGCCAGTCGTCTGGACGATCCGTCGTAGTGCCGACACGCTGAACTTCGAAGTGATCCGGACGGATGATACGAGTAGTGTCACGGTGTTTTCGCGGACGGTCGCAACAACGACCTCTCTTGCAGTTCCGAATGACACAACACAACCGCTCGACACGGGCATGGATGATCAGTTTGTAGTCGACTTCGTGAATGGGAATCCCATCCCGACCAACGGTCTGACTGTCAACGGATTCACGCAGGTGGCCGGGGACTCATTGCAGCTCGTTAACGGCACGGGCACCTTCACGAATATTACTTATACGGCGACTGGTACAAACTCCGGGACGGTGGAGCTCGACGACGGTACAACGTCGACGATCAACTACACGGGTCTGGAACCGATCACGGATTCGCTGAGCGCTCAGAACCGGATCTTCACGATCGATTCGGCCAGTCATCCCGGCGATCATCCGATTCGAATCGCAAGTGTTCCGACGGGTCAGACCATCATCGACGCCAACGGAACGGGCGCCTTCGAAAACGTGACATTCACCAACCCGACTACGGCACTGACCGTCAATGCAGGTGACGGCACGAACGACATCAGTCTTGAGCCATTGGACGCGAGCTTTGCGGCCAGCCTGACACTCAACGCGGGCGGCGGCAACGACACCATCGATGCCAGCTCGTTCAACTTTGCGGTCACTTTGGCTGGTGGGGACGGCAACGACGTATTGACGGGCACTGACTTTAACGACTTAATCACTGGTGGTGACGGCACTGACAACATCGTGGCAGGTGCCGGAAATGACGTTGTCCAAGGCGGTAATGACAACGACACAATCGACGGTGGAGCTGGTGCTGACAATGTGAGTGGTGAAGGCGGTGAAGATTCCATCACAGGTGGAACAGAAAATGACACACTGAGTGGTGGAACAGGCGACGACATCATTACGGGTGATGCTGGCAACGACGTAATCTCTGGTGGCGACAACAACGACGATTTAACCGGCGGCGATGGTGCAGACAGCATCGATGGCGATGCCGGCAACGACACGGTCAGTGGTGATGGTGGTCAGGACACCGTTGACGGTGGCGGTGACGCCGACACGGTCAGCGGTGGTGCGGACAACGATACGGTTCGTGGCGGAGCGGGCGACGACGTCGTGACTGGTGAAGACGGTAACGACGCCCTCGATGGTGGTGACGACAACGATACGCTGGACGGTGGTCTGGGCGTCGATGTGGTCGACGGCGGAGACGGCGGCACAAACATGGACCAACTCAGCGGTGGTGTGACCGGCAGTCAGAACGCCACGCTCACGGATACGTCGTTCGATGTGGCCGGCCTGATTGACACCTTCGTGTCGATCGAGCAGGTCATCATTGTTGGCGGAGCGGGAAGCAACGTGCTGGACGCTTCTGGGTACACGCTCGGCTCAGTCACGATTGACGGTGGAGACGGCAACGACACCATCCTGGGAAGTGCCGGTTCGGACTCACTCAACGGGGGCCTGGGCGACGACAGCGTCGATGCTGGTGATGGCAACGACACGGCACTGGGCGGTGGCGGCCGCGATACGATCAATGGCGGCGACGGTAACGACGTACTCGGCGGTAACAGCGGAAACGATGTGTTGAACGGCGACGCCGGCTTCGACAGCATCGCGGGGGGCGACGACGACGACGTGCTGAGCGGTGGCACAAATAACGATACGCTCGACGGTGACCTCGGCGACGACGTACTGATGGGCGAAGCCGGTAATGACCGGCTACTCGGGGATGCCGGTGCCGACCTGTTGATGGGCGGAGACGGTAACGACCGCGCCTTCGGTAACGCCGGTAACGACACACTGCGGGGTGGTGACGACCGAGATACGCTCAACGGCGGTGCCGGCCGGGACGACTTGAGTGGCGACGGCGGGAAAGACCGTCTGCTGGGCGGTGCGGGACGGGATGTCCTCGCAACTGACGGAAGCGGTGTCGACACGCTGAACGGTCAGGGCTCCGGGCTGGACTCGATCACGTTCGCCGGTACGTCTGGCGACGACACGTTGCTGATCGAGAACCTGGGAAGCCGCTTTCGGATTCTCGACCTTTCCGGCAGTAACGACCGCTTTGTGGTGACCCGCACCGAGCGTATCTTCATCGACACAATGGACGGTGATGACTCGATCATTGTCGAGAACCTGTCGACAGTCACGGGCGTTGGGATATTCAACCTGACGCTGGGGGCCGGTAACGACACGGTCAGTGGTGCAGTCAATGCGAACCCGAATTTCTCGTTTGTGGTCAATGCCGGAGTCGGCAACGACACTGTTGAAACCGGAGCCGGAGACGACAACGTAACGGCTGGTGACGGTAACGACCTGGTGACGACAGGATCAGGAGACGACACGATCAGCGGCGGTCAGGGGGCTGACTCTCTGAACGGTATGTCCGGAGCCGACGTCATCAATGGTGGTACGGAAGCCGATACGATTCTCGGCGGGTCCGAGGCCGACAGCATTGTTGGTGGGGACGGCGACGACACGATTCGCGGTAACGGCGGTGAGGACACGATCCGGGGTGGAGACGGCAGGGACCTGCTGTTCGGCGATGAAGCAGCCGACGACATCTTTGGTGAGGACGATGCCGACTCGATCGCCGGGGGTGGTGGAAACGACAACATTCAGGGTGGCGATGGAAACGACGTCATCAAGGGTGAAGATGGTGAGGACTTCATCGAGGGTGGCAACGGAAACGACACCATTTCGGGTGGTCTGAAGAACGATCGCATCAACGGCCAGGACGGCCAGGACAGGCTGTTCGGCGACGCCGACAACGACACGCTGACCGGTGGTGGCAGGGAAGACCTGGTGGTGGGTGGACGTGGGGCCGATGTGATCAGCGGTCAGGGTACAAACCGCGACACGCTTGTCGGTGAAACCGGTCTGGAAGGAACGGACGACGACACGCCCGATCCCGGCGACACATTCGACAATGCGGCCGAGATCAACAACGCGTTCGTCGTGCCACAAGCGATCTTCGATCTGCTCGACAGTTTCAATTGAGTCACGTTCAGCAGCGTTCTGCCGACTCGATGGATCAGTCGGGCTTGTGAAATCGCGATGGATGGTTTGCACTGTCCACCGCAGTTGACACTGGCCTGCTGATCGCCGCCCCTGACTGAATCACAATCACGGAGCCATCGAGATGATTCGAATCAGCACCCGTCGTTCCATGTCGAGCCCGCGTGCGGGCAACGCGGGGCTCCTTGTCGTGCTGCTCCTGTTTGTCGTCGGCGCCGCCGCATACTTCACCCTCGGTCAAGACACGTCTGACGACGACAGCGACCTGGAGTTCATTACGCACACAGTCGCCCGCGAGAGACTGATAATTTCGGTCACGGAAGACGGCAATCTGGCAAGCGCCAGTAACAAGGACGTCAAATGCGAGATTGAAGGCGGGAGCACGATCCTTTCGATCGTCGATGACGGAACGGTCGTCGAAGAAGGCCAGAAGGTCGTTGAACTGGACAAAGCGGGTATTGAAGAGCAGCTCCGTCAGCAGATTGGCATCTGCGAGAAAGCCCAGGCGGCAAAGATTAAAGCGGATGAAGATGCCGAAGCCGCCGAGATCGCCGTGCAGGAGTATGTTGAAGGCACGTACGTCAAAGAGAAACAGGGGATAGCAGCGTCCGTCATCATCGCGCTTGAGAATCTGGCTGCCGCCAACAACATGCGAGAGCACACCCAGCGAATGGCACGCAAGGGGTTCGCCACACCACTGCAGGTTCAGGCTGACGTGTTCGCCGTGCAGCGAGCCGAACTCGATCTGAAGACGGCTGAGTTAGCGGGTGAGGTCCTGACAAAGTTCACACTTCGGAAGATGACGAAAGAGCTGGAAGCAGCGCACAAGGCGGGTCTCGCGCTCGCCCGCTCCGAGGAAAGCAACGTCCAACTCGAAAATGGCAAGCGCACACGACTGGAGAAGCAGCTCAGCAAGTGCACCATCTATGCTCCGCAGTCCGGAATGGTCGTGTATGCGAATGAACGCAGTCGCTATCGCTCGAGTGTTGCAATCGAACAGGGATCGGCCGTGCAACAGCATCAGACGATCCTGCGAATACCGGTGCTCAGTGAGATGCAGGCCAAAGTGCTGGTCAACGAGTCGAAGGTGGACCAGTTAGAACCGGGTATGCCCGCGACGCTGAAGATTCAGGATCGAGAATTCACGGGAAAAATTGCCGAGAAAGGAATTGCCAATCAGCCGGAACCGACCTCGTGGTTCAGTGCCCAGGTCAAGGAATACGCGGTCACCGTTGAAATCGATGGAGACGTCGAGGGTCTGAAACCGGGAATGACGGCTGAGGTCGAGATCGAAATTGATGATATGGAGGATGAGCTGACAGTGCCTGTGGCCGCCGTGCTCAATCACGGAAAGAAATACTACTGCTGGATCAGCACACCGTCGGGTCCCGAACGACGTGAGCTGCTGCTGGGACCCACGAATGACCGAGTCATCGCGGTGCGTGATGGTGTCAATGAAAATGAGGAAGTGATTCTGAACCCGCGGAGTGCCGTGGCGGATGTCAAGAATCTTCCGGCCCTCGATGAGGACGGAGAAAATGAAAAGACATCGGAATCTGATCGATCATCAGGACCCACACCCGCACGAGAGAGTTCCGGAAAGTCCGGGTCATATGCGACACCAGGAAGTGCGTCCTCAAGTGGCGGGCCCAAGGCGTCGAGCGGCGGACGTTCGCTGCCGAAATTCAGCGATCGCGACACCAACGGTGATGGAAAGATCACGAAAGACGAGGCCTCTGACCGCATGGCCGAAAACTTCGATCAGAATGACACAAACAAGGACGGTTCGATCGATGCGGCGGAATACAATGCGGTGATGGCGAAAATCCGGAAGGCCATGAATCAGCGTCAGGGAGGTAGCACAACTCCCGAGGGCCCCACATAGTGCGACGTCGACTGCCGCGCAACCAACGGACAAGCCGCCGGATTCCTGAAAATCCAGTCGACTTGCCAGCAAATGAATTCCTGTCTGTCCGGCAATGCGCCCGGTTGGCCGAGCTGAGAGCATGATCAGTCGCTGGCTCCGCACATTTCAACTGGGCTTCAAAAGCCTGTTGATGCACAAGCTGCGATCAACGCTTGCCATGATTGGCATCCTGATCGGAGTCACCGCCGTCATCTGGCTGGTCGCTCTGGGCGAAGGTGTCAGCGAACAGGCTCAGCGACAGATCCAGCAACTCGGCGCCCGCAACGTCATCATCAAGAGTACCAAGCCGGCGCGCGACGCGAATTCCACCAGCGCCGGTGGGCGAGTTGCCGTGTATGGCATCACTCGTGATGACTACGACCGGATCATTACGACGGTTCCCTTCGTTGAGCGCGCTGTTCCGATGCGCGAAATCCTGAGAGAAGCCGCCTACCGGCATCGCATCACTGACTGCCAGCTAGTCGGCTGCACGACTGATTATTTTCAGATCAACCATCTGGCAATGGATCGAGGCCGCTTCATCACCGATTCCGATCTCGCATCACGTGACAACATCTGTGTGTTGTCTGCTGATGTCGCCAAAGAGTTGTTTCCGTTTGAGGAACCACTGTGCAAGTCAATTCAGTTGATCCCCGAGTTCTACACCATTGTTGGCATCGTCGAAGATCGGGCTCCGTCGGCGGCGATCGGAGGCAGCCTGGCCGGGCGATCCTATGACCAGGACGTTTACATCCCCATCTCGACGTTCCGGTCACGCTTTGGCGATCACATCGTCACGTCTGGCAGTGGGGCGCTCGATGCGGAACTGGTCGAGCTGAATCAGGTGACCGTAACTGTTGACTCGATTGAGCATGTCGAAGCCGTGGCGGACATCATCGCTGTCCTGTTCGAGAAGTTTCACGACAAGGAAGACTACACGATTACCGTTCCCAAGGAGCTGATCCGCCAGGCGGAACGGTTGCGGAGCCTGTTCAATGTTCTGCTCGTGCTCATTGCCGGCATCTCACTGATGGTCGGCGGCATCGGCATCATGAACATCATGTTGGCCACAGTGACTGAGCGGACACGCGAAATCGGCGTCCGTCGAGCATTGGGTGCGCGTCGCAAAGACATTATTGCGCATTTCCTTGCCGAAACGATTGTCTTGACGGGAACCGGCGGATTCCTGGGTGTGGTCGCGGGCTTCCTCTGCCGTCCGGCAATCAAGCTGACGCAAGGTCGGCTTCAGGTCTGGTGGCCCGAGACGTGGAACTCGATCCCGCCTGAGATTCAGTCACTGGAGCCGATCATCGCGCCCTGGTCGGTCGGAGTAGCCTTCGGAATCTCCGTCGTCGTGGGACTCATCTTCGGCCTGTATCCCGCGCGACAGGCCGCCATGATGGACCCGATCGAAGCGCTGCGACACGAGTAAGCGACGACATGGTACAGTCCGCACCTTCACAAAACGAATTCCAAGCGGCTACCGTGTCACGGACCCGAGCCTCTATTTCTGTGCCACTGTCGTCGGCTGACGCAGCTGATCAATCTCAGCTCGAAGCTGATCGACGACCGCCTGAGCCTGATCGGCTGCCTGTTTGGCCTGAGCGACTTTCTGCTCCGACGGTTTTGCGGCGGCTTGCGCGGCCTGCAGTTTCTGAGTTGCCTGCGTGACCACCACTTTGGCTGCGGCCAGCTTCTGCTGGGCGGTTGCCAGAGTCACCTGGGAAGCCGCGACGGTCTTCTTCAGTCCCTCGACGACCGGCTTTGCTACGACGATTGCCGCGTTGTTCCGATCAAAAGCGGCCTTCAGTTGCGTTGCCGCCGTGGCCAGTTCCTTGTCTGCGGAGACAGCAGCAGCGGCAGCAGTCCCCTTATCGACGGCGTCCTTCAGGACGGGTACAGCCGCCTCACGAGCCGTCAGTGCTTTTGCCTGGGCGGTGTAATCCGCTGTCTGCTTCGTCACGGTGGCCTGTGCGGCGACGACTGCGGCCTGTGCGGCCTGGTCTGCTTTCTGTGATGCGGCCAGAGCCGACTGAGCCTGGGTGATGCGAGTTTGAAACGCCTCCAGTTCTTCGCCGGCTTCAGCCAGGGCAACGGCCTTTTCGTATGCTTCGTCCTGCTTCGCTTCCAAGAGAGTCAGTTTCTGCGTAAACGCGATTTCACTCTGCCAGCGCGTTACGGCCTGCTGAGCAGTCGCCACCGCCGCATTCGACTGATCCAAGGCCTGTTTGGCCGCCACTGCCTTTGGCTGCTCGGCCGCCAGCGTGGCCGTATACGTTGCCACCTGCTTCTGAGCCGCAGTCGCTGCCGTTTTGGTGTCGGCAATCTGCTTGGTCGTTGTCGTGACCTGTGTTTGTGCAGCGGTCAGCCGCGCCGCTTCACTGGTAACAAGCTTTGTATTGTTGGTCAGAGTCAACTCGCGGGCCGCAGTCACAGTCTTCAGTTGAGTCACCACGGTCGCCACTTCCTTGTCGCCCGTCGCCTTGCCAGCTGCTTCGGTCGCCCTGGCCAGAGCTTCCTTCAACGGTGGAACGACCGGCTGCAACGCCGCAACAACTTTCGCCGCCGCGTCGTGTTTTGCCTTCGCATCTGCGGCCGTCTGTTGTGCCACTGTCAACGCTGCCACAAAGGTCTTCTCTTTCGCAGCCAGGTCGGTGACCAGCTTCTTCGCCGTCGCCAGATTCGCGTTCACCTGATTCACGACATTCTGGGCAGCGGTGTAGGCATCACTCTTTGCTTTGGCGTCCGCCTGCTGTTGAGTCAGTCCAGCATTCGCTTGAGCAAGCAGCGCTTCGAGTTTAAACGGGTTAGGAGCAAACTCACCGATGCGTGCTCCATCGGCCGCATTCCATACTCGGATGAGCCCCGTGAAGTCCGCGCCGATCACGCGTTTCGTTTCGTCGCAGTAGGCACCCTGCAAAGCCAGGTCGCCGAACGCCTCAAACGTCCGCACGGCAGCACCGTCTCCCTTCCAGAGTTTCGTCGTCCGGTCGCGACCGGTCGTCACAATGTGCCCGTCACGGCTGAACCACACAGACGACGTGCCGCCGCCATGCGCACCCCACTTCTTGATCTCTCGACCGTTCTCCATCTCCCACAATCGCACCGTAGTATCTTCACTCGCCGATGCCAGCAGGTTTGAGTCAATGCGCCAGCCGAAGCCTGAGATCTGCTTTGAGTGACCTCGCAGCCCCAGATACTCGCGGCCCGTGTCCGCTTCCCATACGAACACACCACCGTTGCGGTCACCGGTTGCCAGCAACACGCCATCGGGACTGAACGTGACCGCTGAAATCCAGTCGGTGTGCTTCCTGATCTCGTACTGAAGCTCGCCCGTCTCCGTGGAGTAAACGCGGACAACTTTCTGCGGTCCGCCGAGGGCAATCAGTTTGTTGTCCCCGGATATGTCCGCCCCGAGGACGCAGTCAAGCTCGTCACCAATCTCGACCACTCGCTCGCCAGTCTTCACGTTCCACACGACGACCTTGCCCTGTAAGCCCCCTTTGCCACCACCAGCGAGTAAAAGCTGGCCATTTCGGCTGAACTTCAGCGAGTGGGCTTCGCCCTCAGGAAACGGCAGGACGCCGACATGCTCAAGCGTCTGTGTGTTGTACAACAGAATCTGCTTCTGGCCCGACACGGCAACCAATGGCGCCCACGGACTGGTGGCCATGGCGTTGACCGCAGTTGTTTTCTCAGTATGGACGACAGGCTGCAGCGACAGACGGGCCGGCATCGGAGCCGGACCTTCCGGACGTTCGGTCGGGGCAAACGAGAGTGCAAACTCGACTTTAGCCTTTGGACGGACAACAGCCTTGCTTGTCCTGGTTTCCAGCGCACCGCCGTTAATCCAGCCCTTGATGACATTCAGCATCTCATCCGGAAGACGCTCGGACTTGGGCGGCATGACTGGTGTCGAATCGTGACTCACCAGGAGCCACAGATAACTGCTGTCCGCGTCACCGGGTTCGACGACTTCACCAGAACTTCCACCAGTTTTCATGGCGGAGTAATTGGTCAGATCGAGACTGCCACTTTTCTTGTCTGGGTTATGGCACGCGAAACACTTGGCCCGGAAGATCGGGAGCACGTGATCCGCGTACGTGATCTTTTTCGTCTTCTCCTCAGTTTTCTTCTCAGTTTTCTTCTCTTCCTGCGCATTGGTCACGAAGGGGAAGCTGAGAATACTTGCGGCAATAGCGAGTCCGAAGAGAGGTCGCATGGGATACTCCAGTGCAGACGTAAACCGCGATGCTGCAACGCGTGAGCGGAACTGCGAAGAATGAAACAGCTATTCTGATCAGTGATTGAACACAAACTCACGGGAATTCATGACGGCCCAGAACACATCTTCGAGAATACGCTTCTGGTCCTGCTCATTAGCAAGGACTTCCTGCAGTCCTGCCAGTTCGCTATCTGTCGGCTTGCGAGTCAGGCAGCGAACGTAGAGTTCCGTCAGGATTTCCTGCGGTGTCTTACCCTCGGTCAGGCGACGACCAATCAGGTTACCCTGTGTAATCTTGTTGTTGACCGTGTCACCGTTAAGGAGATGCAGTGCCTGAGACAGGTTTGGCTCCATCGTGACTTCGCACGAACAGACTGTTGCTCGTTTCGCGCGACCAAATGCCGTCAGGAAGTACGTCGAAGTATTTCCATTGGCAACCTGAACGGCTCTGGCCCCCAGTGGTAAACCCTGGAACTTGTTCTTCGTGTCCGTCACCTGCGTAATGGAATCCAGAAGAACTTCTGCCCGCATGCGTCTCAGTGAGGCGTGCGAGAAATTGGTGCTATCTTTCGCATTCGTCTCGTTGGTCGCCGTTGTGTGCTGGTAGACGCGCGACGTGCAGATGTCTCGGACCAGCTTCTTGAAGTCGTAGTTGTACTCAGTGAATTTCTGGCCGAGCGTGTCGAGCAGTTCTTTGTTAACCGGCGGATTCGAGACACGCACATCGTCGACCTGATCAATGATGCCCTTGCCGAAGAAATGAGCCCAAACGATGTTCGCCAGATTCGTGGCGAAGTAGGGGTTGTCGGCTGAGGCAAGCCAGTTTGCCATCACAACACGACGGTCTTTGCCAGCGACGTCTGGCTGTTCTCCGCCGAGGAACTTCGGCGCCATGCGAACATTGCCGACAAGGTGATTGACCTCGCCACTTCCACGGTTGTAGATAATCTGCTCTCGCGGATCTTCGCCTCGCTTTCGACCGATCTGAGAGAAGAATGCTGAAAAGCTGTAGTAGTCATCCATCGTCCAACGATCGAACGGGTGATTGTGGCATTGAGCACACTGAATTCGCATGCCCATGAAGACCTGTGCCACGTTCTCAGCGACCTTCAGCGGGTTACTTTCACTCTGGTAGTAATTGGTTGCAGCATTCTGGAATGTGCCACCGCTCGCACCCAACAGTTCGCTGACCATCTGGTCCATCGGAACGTTGCGGGCAATCTTGTCCTGCACCCAGTTGAAGTACCGGAGCATTGGCTTGTAGGCGATCTGATTGGTGGTTCGAATTTGCAGCAGTTCTGCCCACTTCATCACCCAGACTTCCACGAATTCCTTCCGACCAAGCAACTCGTCAACAAGCTTTTCACGCTTGTCTGCTTCGGTGCTCGCCATGAACCGATCGTATTCCTCAACAGTCGGCAGCACGCCGCAGATGTCGAGATACGAGCGTCGCAGGAATTCTTCGTCAGTGCAGACTCCAGACGGAACGATGCGAAGCTTGTTGAGCTTGGCGTAGATGAGTTCGTCGACAAAGTTATTGGTTGGAGTCTTCGGATCTTCGTACTGCAGTGCCTTCGGCAGAGTGATGAATTGCCGGCCCACCGTATGAGTTTCGAAGCGAGCCATGATGAAGGCTTCGCCGCGTTCGTGAGCGGTTACTAAACCCGTTGGCGACACTGAGGCAGCTGTTTCGTTGCTGGTTAGAAAGACGGCCAGACTGGTGACGTCACGGTCGGTGCCATCTGAGTACTTCGCACGCACAGTCAGCTGCTGAGTCGTATCGGCCCCATCAAGAACGGCGGCTGGTGGATACAGTTCGACTGAGAGCACCTTCGGGACTTCGCCCTGATCGTTGTTAGCACCGGTCTTTAGCCAGCGAAGCAGCGTGGCGTTACTTTCACTGTCTGCCGGAAAGCGACTGCCACCGGTATGGGGAACGCTGCCAATCGACTTGGTAATCAGAAGACTGTCTTCAGGGATCGCGAGGTTAATTCGGCGACCTGGCATTTCGCGGGTCAGCCGAAAGTGGTCGCCATTTGGATCGAACCCGAACAGGCTCAGACGAAAGCCATCTTTGCCGCGAGCGGCACCGTGACAACTTCCCGTATTGCAGTTGGCTTTCATAAAGATCGGCATTACATCCAGTTTGAAGCTGATCGGGCGATCGGCCGCCGCCTGCTCCACTTTGATCGGCACCGATTTCGACAGACCGGCAAACTCGACTTTCAGTTCGCCTTCCCCGTCGGTGGCCGGGTGCAGAGTATTGTCAGCGAGTTTGACCAGCGCCTCATTGCTGAGCGTGATCTTCGCCTGCTGTGTGACGTCCTGTGTCAGGCCATTCGGAAACGTGACCTGTACGACAAACGACTGCCGGTCACGAACGGTGTTGAGATGCACGTCGGCCGGAAATACTTCCAGGGACGTCGGTTGTTCCTGGGCAGTGGTTATGCCCACCAGGAGTCCGCTAACGGCCAGTGTCAGACTGAATGATCGACACATTGTCATAATATGGTCCTTCACTTCCTGTTTACTGTCAAAGGTCGTCTTCAGTCAGCTTGTTGTTGTAAATTGATATTTCGCGGCCCGGTTAACAGCCCGGACTTCCTCTTGAACAAAACTACTCTCCGCCACCGCCCGCCGCGGCTTTCCGGGCATTCGCTTTGTCGAGGCGCAGTTGCTCAAGGCGAGTCAAACGGCGCTCCGGCTTCGGCATCGGCTTGGGCATTGGTTTCGGAGCTGCTGCGACAGCCGCTGGTTTTGGCATCGGCTTGGGCGCAACCTTCGGTGGCAGCGGCTTATCAATACGTAACTCGGTACCACCCACGTTATGCACGATCGGCTCGCCGTTCATCATGATCGTGATCTGGCAGAACACGCTCTTGTGACGCCCGGCCGGGCTGGCTTTGTCGGTCGTTACAGGAAAGACCAGCTCGGTACTGTCTTTCGTAAACTTCAGCTCCGTCGTCGTGACTTTACTGGGCAGTCCATAGACGCGAGCAATGGCTTCCCCCGGGAATTCTTTAGCCTGTGCCAGTTTGCAGACGAGTTCCGTGTTCTGACCCTGTTCACAGGCAGTCCGGTCGATGGCAAACGTCACGAATGGTTCCGAAATCTCCAGCGGACACAGTCGCGACGACGAAAACGCATTTCCGCCGACGTTTGCCCAACCAATGGCGAAGACTTTCCAAGTACCAATCGCTGCACTCCCATTGGCGTTGATCGGGTAGTTCGCCTCTGTCTTATCCGCAGCAATCGTTACCGAACTGGCGGCGCTGATCCCCGGTGGACGGAATGGAAACTGCACTGTGATCGGAGCTTTGAAGTCAGCCTTGCGGGTCGCGACGATCTTCAGATTCATGGATCCGTTGCGTGCGACGGGAACCTTCGGAACCTGAATATCAATGCTGAAAGGAAGTTCGTCGACGACGGCAATCGGCAGACGTTTCACTGTCTTGGTGTAGTAGCGCGACTGACCAGGATTGGCGACGATGAAGTCAGACGTGTTACTGAATCCGCCACTAATGGCGGGGTTCTCCTGATGTTTGCCTAGGAAGTTGGCCAGCAGTCCATTCAAAGGTGCGTCTGCCGCAGCTTCAAACACAACCGGCATGGTGCTGAGGTTGGCTGGCATCGGCTCTGCGTGCATCGTGATCCCCTCCGGAAGTTTTTCCGGAGCGAGCACCAGCGGGCCGCCAAAATTGCCACGACTGGCATTGATCAGCGTCGCGAACCGGTTGCCACGGGCGACGTAGATCTGTTGCCGGTACTGGCCGTACCGCTCGACGCGTGGAATCGAAAGCGTCAGTGCAGGCTGCACGGATTGGAACTCGACGCGGTAGACAAAACCAGGTCCGCCACGCATCAGATGGTCACGAACCATCAGGTAGTACTCACCGTCAGCCGGTACGTTGAAGCGGAAGTAACTGTCCGGGCCACGCGAATCATCATTCGCCGCGATCTGGCCTCCCGAGGCGTTGTACAGGTACATGAAGGGATCAATTGCTGACCGGACACGACGTCCGTAGCACTCGACATTCAGTTGCTGCCCCTTCTTCGCGGTAAACTTGAAGAAGTCCTGGTCGCCGGTTTCCTGCAGAATGCCATTAAAGGCAGACGGAAATTCGACGGGTGTGGCGTGCTCGCGAGTGTTATTTGGTTCGACTTCGAGTGCATTCGGAACGTCCGAGAGCCTGAACCGGTTCCACGACGGAGCGGAACTTTCTGGTGTTCCAGCAAACAGTCCGTACTCTGGCACGACCTGCTCGGGCAGCTTGAACTTCTGAGCGAAGTCTCCAGCTGCGTCTCCGAGGAACTTCACTTCCACTTCTTCGCCAATCTTGCCGCCGGCAGGATACACAGCAGTCGGTCGCGGGAAGTTGCCAACGTGCAGTCGGTAACGGCAGTTGCCGTTGCCCGCGTATGAACTTTCGCGGACTTCGACGTAGTACTTGCCGTCTTCCGGAGCCACGGTGGTACAGACAGCGTCCTGAATCACCAGTGGCGAATCATCTTCGGCCGACATCTCGAATCGCTTGCTATCGAGAATTGCGGCATAGACGTCGAACAGCGTGTTCCCCAGGCGAATGGCTTCGACTTCGACCGCAATCCGGTCGCCCTTCTTCGCTTCGACAACGTAGTAGTCGACATCTTCACTCTGCACGACACCGGTCACTGTCACGTTCATCGGAATCGGCTGGGCTTCTTCGAACTGGGTATTCGGTTCCTTCTCGGCGACGTCCGGCAGGTTGCCGACGTAAAGCGTGCGAAAGTCGGAGATTCCGGTCTTGGTACGCACCTGAGCGATGTGTTCACCCAGTCGAGCGTCGGGGGCAATCGCCACGGTCGCTTTGAAGGAGTTTCCGTTGACGGCCTCGATGTTCTTCACTTCGAATCCGGGTTCGTAGAAGAAGATCTCCTCAACGTCGGCGAGCAGACTGCCGCTGAATGTGAATTGAACGTTCTGACCTCGCTGTCCACCACGGGGCATGATGATGCTCAGCCGAGGAGACGCCGCAAAGACCGTGGCAGTGGAAAGAATGAGTACGCTGGCCAGCAACGAGCGAATCGTTCGCAGTGCGGACATGTGGAATCCCCAATAAGCGAAGGCTGAACAAGATCGAAAGACAGTCACAATTCAGACACCAGCAAATTCAACTCTGCAGGTCGCGAGAGCACGCTCAAGAAAACACAACTCCCGTGTCTGTATGGAGCGAGCGGATTCATTGACTGCAGTCTGTGCAGAAAAAACGGGCAGGCCGCTGAGGGGAGCGCGGCCTGCCCGTGAAAACTCCTGTATCAGGCCAGCAGTTCCTTGCGAACTTTGCCGCCGTCGACGATCTCGATGGGACGATCACCAGGAGCCATCAGCTCCTTGTCGGCGACGATACCGATTGTGTGATAAATCGTGGTGGCCCAGTCGACCACGGACAGCGGGTCATCCTCCGGCTCGGCACCCGTTGCGTTTGACGAACCAAAGACGTGGCCGCCCTTGGCACCGCCACCAGCCATGATGACACTGAACACCTTCGGCCAGTGATCCCGGCCAGCAGTCCCGTTGATCTTCGGGGTACGACCGAATTCGGACGCGATGCAGATGAGCGTCTCATCCAGCAGGCCCCGTTCGCTCAGGTCACTGATCAGTGTTGAAAAACCCTGATCGAGCGCAGGCACCTGACTGCGAATCGAATTGTTGATGTTGCTGTGCATGTCCCAGCCGCCGTAAGTCAGCGTCACAAAACGGACACCGGCTTCTACCAGTCGACGGGCCATCAGCATTCGCTGCCCTGCTGCATTTCGACCGTAGCGATCACGCAGGGCGGCAGGTTCTGCAGCGATATTGAACGCTTCGCGGGCGGCAGGCGAACCAATCAGGCTGTAAGCACGACCATAGAAACTATTCAAAGCGTCAAGGTTGTCCGACTTTTCCTTCGCAAGGAAATGCTCGTTGACCCGATCCAGAATGTTGCGACGTGTCGAAAAGCGACTGTCATCAACACCACCTGGCAGGTTCAGGTCCCGAACCTTGAAACTGCCCGACGCAGGATCGGAACCCAAGCTGAAGGGGGCAAAGGACGAGCTGAGATAGCCGGTGCCTGCGAACTCATTCGGTTGATTCGGAACACAGACGTACGGTGGCAAATCCTTCCGCGGTCCAAGTTCGTGAGCAATAACACTGCCCATACTCGGGAACTTCAGAGCCGGACTTGGCCGGTAGCCCGTGAACATGTTGTGTGTGCCACGTTCGTGAGCCGCTTCACCGTGCGTCATCGACCGACAGATCGTGATCTTGTCCATGACCTTGGCGGTCTGCTTCAACGTCTCATTGATGCGAATGCCGTCGACATTCGTCGTGATCGAGTTCATCGGACCACGGTATTCAATCGGAGCGTATGGCTTGGGATCCCATGTCTCCTGATGCGCACATCCACCGGGCAGGTAGATGAAGATCACATTCTTGGCAGTACCTTCGAAGTGCTGGTAGTCCTTCAGATCGGCCTGAGCCTTCTGAGCAGCGAAATAGTCGGCGAGGGACAGTCCAACACCCCCACAGAAGCCGGCTTGAAGAAAGCCACGTCGGCTTGTTGGGATAAGCATCCGTCATCTCCTTTGATGGGCAGCAAGAGCTTGAATGAGGTATAGGTACAGGATGCCTGTCAGACAGGCATCATGGGAGCGTCTCGTTGAGGAGAGAAGTCCGTGGAGTGAGTACCGGAAACGCTGAAGTGCAGCGATGGGAGCCCGAAGTCGTTTGCCGGAGGGAGCGAGAACGCACTGCGCCCCGCAATTGGTGAAATAGAAGACTCGGTCTTGCTGAAAATGTCAAGCGCCGGGGCGAGTGTGACCTCCAAGAATACAAAGCGAAGCCACGAAATGGCCAGCTCAGACATTACGCTAAGGACTCAACTGCCGTCCGGCACGTCCGAATCGCCCGGGGATCGTCGCAATCAAGGGTTCGACCGAAATTCATTTTGCAGCGGCCGTTCGATTTGGTTCGTGACTGTGTTGTTCTTCAGCGGGTGTGGCGATTCGATTTCGAAAAACCGTTCTGACGTTTTTCCCGATCCGTCAACGATCACGACGAACACTCCGGTGAGTGTCTTACCGACGGACTTGTGGTCCTTCAAAGATCAGGCAGTCGAGTCCGGAGTCGACTTCACCGTTCGCAATGGTGAGGAAGCGGGACACTATTCCATCCTTGAAAGCCTAGGTTCGGGCCTGGGTCTGCTCGACTTTGATTCGGATGGTGCACTCGATCTGATGATCGCCGGTGGTGGGGAATTTGGTGCACTGGCAAATCCAGGTGGATTGCCGTCCGGGCTTTTTCAGCAGACCGGGCAGTGGGAATTCCGGGACGGGACTGTGGCTTCTCGGATTCCGCCACCGGATTTCTATTCGCACGGGGTGCTTGCCGGGGACTATGACTCGGACGGATTCGTGGACGCGCTCGTGACAGGCTATCACGGCCTGCAGCTACTGAAGAACTGTGGTGACGGCACATTCGAGAACGTCACGGAAGCCAGCGGCCTGGTGGGAACCACCTGGAGCACGGGCGCTGCGTGGGGAGACTTCAATGGCGACGGCATTTCCGACCTGTACGTGGTGGGCTACGTGGACTGGTCGTTTGAGAATCATCCGGCATGCCGGTTTCACGGCAAGCGTGATGTTTGCTCGCCGAAGCACTTCGAGGCGCAGTCTGACGTGCTGTGGCAGGGACGGGGTGAGGGCACATTCCGTGACGCAACTCAGAACTCGGGCCTCGTTGCCGGCGGTAAGGGATTGGCTGTCATCGCTGCGGATATCGACCTCGACTCCGACGTGGACCTGTATGTCGCGAACGACACGACTCCCAACTTTCTGTACTGGAATGACGGAAGCGGGCACTTCACGGAAGCCGGGATTGTCAGCGGCACTGCCTTAGGAGATCACGCTGAGGCTGACGGCAGCATGGGAGTCGACATTGGCGACTGGAATCTTGACGGACACCCCGATCTTTGGGTCGCCAACTATGAGAACCAATCGTTCGCACTGTATCGAGGCCAGGGTGACCAGCTGTTTGAGCACAGCAGCAGCGTCAGCGGAATCACATCTGTGGGACAGACGTATGTCGGGTTCGGGACGGTGATTCGGGATTTCGACCTGGACGGCGATGAGGACATTGTCGCCGTCAATGGCCACGTCATGCGACACTCGTTCAACTCAGCACTGCGACAGAGTCCCCTGTTGTTTCTGAATGAGAAAGGCCAGCGATTCAGGAATGTCGCTCCACACGCCGGACTGTATTTTCAGGGTGGACATGTCGCCCGTGGTGTTGCCGCCGGAGACATCGATGGAGACGGAGACTCGGACCTGGCAGTCTCACATACGAATGAGCCCGTCGCATTCCTGGAAAACCAGCAGCGACCTGATTCGCGTCAAACCAACTGGGTTCGAATCCGGTTAGTCGGCGTCCGGTCCGACCGTGACGCAATCGGGGCCAGCCTGCATTTAAGAACAGGAGATCGCCGTCAGCTCAGACTTCGAAGCAGCGGCGGAAGCTATCTGTCATC
>CAYSJO010000521.1:0-2074 GCA_964431285.1 uncultured Planctomycetaceae bacterium | reverse complement strand
TTGCGAATGCGTCGCAGGTCGACATCGAGGTTTTTCAAGACATTTGCGGCAACGCCCGAGCCTTCTTTCACCAGGCCCAGCAGAACGTGCTCGGTGCCGATGTACTCGTGATTGAAACGTTGAGCTTCCTGATTCGCAAGCTGCATGACCTTGCGGGCTCGGTCGGTGAATCGCTCGTACATCCCAGTGTTCTCCTGTTGAAATTCGATCAACCGGCAAGTGTCGGTCGATTCCGTAATGCAGTCTGTATCAATCTTGGGTGGACGCTCGTTGCTTCGACATGCCAGCCGCGACAGGGCAACACACTTCTACGATGCGACGAAGAGAATCATTGGCCAGGTTGCGATTCCGAGGGGTGACAAAGCGACTTCGGGCTCAAAGAGCGGCTGCCAAGGAAGAATAAGTCACAGCATGCCCGATGCCTGGAATTATTCGATCGGTAAGGGAAATGACCCGACTGGACCTGGTTGGTCGGGAAGATTGGGACGGGAGATTCGAGTGCTCCGTGCAACAGATAGCCCGTTCAGAGGGCTGATGGATCAGTCGGAAGCCTGAAAAGTCGACATAACCGTCATAACTTGCCAAACAGGATTCTAGTTCGGTTCCTGACATGCCACAACCTCGTCCTGAAATGACACAAGTCCTTTCACACCAGACTGATAAGACTCAACAGACGTATTGCGCCAGACATCCCGTTGAACATGTCGGGTGTCGAGAAGTGGGAAACAGATCCATGTTTTATTCTGCGCAGCCGTACACAATTGAGTGCAGATTCTGTGACCAACGAATCCCCTGATACGTATTGAGCGACAGATCAACACAAGGAGGGCAAGATGCGGTGACGGAGAAGCTATCGAAGTCTGCTCAACATCCGTGGACATTTCGGGCAGGTTGATCTGCGGTGGATGCCAGGGAGGTTTTCAATTAGCGAAGCAAGATTCGGTTTGTCGACGGCTCATCAGGGAATTTGTCCAACGGAGCTGCGATGAACGTCGATGAAAATCAGTGCGGAATACATCCACAACACTCAATGTGGGGCACGAGGACCGGTAATCCCATCTTCCCACGGTTCACGTGGCCCGGGTAAATTCAGCCCTGTTGATCCACAGGCAATCTAAAGCGTGTGAGTCAATCGAGCAGACGGACAGACTGAACGGGCCGCGGACATCGGTGTTCTGCCGATGCCGTTGATTCATCTTCCCGAGGGTCCTGACGCATGAGCAACAACTACCGATTATCAATTCGGAGACTGTTGCGACGTATGGCTTCGTGGCGCATCCGCCGCGAACTCAGACGACGCCCTGGACACTTTGCCGTCAAGTTCCGCAAACGAGGCCCACGATTCCCGTGGCGACAGCTCATTGGGGCTAAAATCGCCCTGCTTGTACTGGCTGGGTCCGCCGCGCTGGGCTACGTCATGATGGACGACGGGGCAGTCGGTGCGAAAACCCGTCCGATTGCTCAGAAGGTCGCAAAGGATCGGCGCCCCGCTCCGCCGCCACTGCCCGACGACAAGGTCATGCACATTGACGGCCGCGTGGCCAAACTGCTGCACATCGCGATGTTGCAGGAAGCACTCGTCCGGCTCGACGGGGTCAGTACCTACACCGCCACATTCGACAAACAGGAACGCATCGACGGTGAGTTACTTGAATCGCAGACGATGTCGATGAAACTGCGGCACGAGCCATTCAGCGTATTCCTGAGTGTTGTCGATGGCCTGCACACTGGTCGTCAGATTCTCTATCCGGTCGCGTTGGGCGACCCGCGGCTGATGGTGCAGCTGACTAAGTTCGGCGGCCGCCTGCCCGCACTGCGTCTGGAACCCACTTCGACCCTGGCTATGAATCAGTGCCGTTACCCGATCACAACAGCTGGCATAAAAGAGCTGACGAAACAGGCTTTGGATCTGCGACGACGCGAACTTGCTCACGGTCCCCTGGTTGTCACGACTATGCGTGACGACGCGACATTCGACGGGCGGCAGGCATACGAGTTCATCGTCGAGTATGAGAAGCCCGAACTCTCAAAGGCCGCTTATCGCAAGTGTCAGATTTGCATTGACCGAAAGCTG
>CAYSJO010000520.1:0-15811 GCA_964431285.1 uncultured Planctomycetaceae bacterium | reverse complement strand
ATCGGAGAGATCATTCAACGCGCGATACACCGTCGACTGATCGAATGCGAGGTCCGAGAGTCGCTCGACTGTGTCGCTGTGGCAGAGCGGCGACGATTGCGTCTGCATGAGACTCAGCACAGCGATCCGACATGGAGTCGCGCGCAGCCCGCCATCCCGAATCTGTTGCCGCAGAACGTGAATGGTTGTCGTCTGGCCGTTGCTCGGCGCACCTGTCCGGCTCATAGACTCATCCCTGCTGACGTTGAACGCGTCCACGTCCGACCACTTCGCTGGTTAACCTCATGCCAAGCAGAACAAGAACAGCAACGGACAACGCAACTTCGGCTCCTTGCGAACGATGAACGATCGCAGTCATCACGAGTCCGGCCACCACGACTGTCGTGAAAAGCGGCCTCCACCAGGATGCCCCCACCGGTCCCAGACTCCGCACCGCCACTGCCAGAAACAGAAGAACGATCCAGACTGCCGAGGGATCGGACGGAATCCGGAAGGCTGACAAGACAACAGCCGCTCCGGAATGAACGACGGCCAGCATTCGTGCGTATTCTTCGGGCACCATATGAACCGTCGTATCAACCATGCGGAAGAACCGTGGGTCCACTATCGCCTGCAGACACGGACTCTACACATATGCAAGTTACTGGCAAGTGTATCTCACAATCTACAGCATGAGTAATGCACCTGAGGCGGAAATGCATTCGTCGGACTAAGAGCGGAACAAACCGGCGCTATTGCGAGTTTGCTGGTCACTCGGAATGCGTACCGAGAGTTTCAGTGCCTGAATGGGACTCGTCTGAACGTCCCTGGGAACTTTGGGCTTCGTCACCAGCAAACAGAGAATGAGTTCTTGCAATCAGACAACCTGCGGCAATTGCCAGAGCGAGCGAAGCAAAGGGCTCACATGACGAAAGTGGCCACCGACTGCTGTTCGCAATGATCGGCCAGCCGGCGTGATCCGGCCAAGCGTCAACGGTGCTGAGCGTTCGCCACAGAACAATCTGAAGCAGCGCAGCGACTGCAATCGCGGTACACGTCATTTGACGGCGCCATCGCGAGTCACCAGTCATTCCAGCGACCGCGCTCAGGATGACAGTGATACCACTGACGCCGATCGCCAGCGAAGCAGCAGACTGCCACCCCAGAAACATAACGACTACGCCGAACAACATGCAGAAGCTGCGAGCATGCTCGCGCCCTGCGTCCTGGACGTGCGCATTCTGGACTGCATTGGCGCCATGCAGGATTGATTCAGGGAACGCACCCCGACCGAGAAAGCGAGCAATCAGCCACCCGGTTAACAGTCCTGCAGTCAGACCGGCCACTGAATCAAGCAGTCCATCCAGTCCGACTCCAAAGTACTGAGTCCAGCCGCTGAACGGGTCCTTGAACGCGACCTGCCACCGCCAGTCCTCTGACAGCCAATCCAGTCGGGGTTCGTGAAAACTGACGGGATGCAGATGTTTCCAGAACACCGGAGCGATGACACCCTTCTCGAGCGCAAACCACGTCAACCGTTTCGGTAACGGATGCCCGTCCCACTGAATCAGGGCAGCCGCGATCACCACGCAGGCCAAGAAACAGTGGAACAGGTAAATGCCAACCAGGTCCCACTTGGTGTACCAGATAATCCAGACGACTCCGTCGTACGTGTTCGGCTTTCGCACGGGAAGATTCTCGCCACCGGACAGCAACCCGATGGCCAGCAACACCACGAACCACCCGCCGATCAGTGCTTCGACTGCCGGATACCTGACAGGAATGCGAACTTTGCAGGCCCGACAACGTCCCAGAAGCCTCAGCCAGCCCAGGATTGGAATATTGTCTCGCCACTGGATGAGTTCACCGCATCCGGGACACATCGAGCGTCCAATCAGAGGACGTCCGGCGGGTAACCGGTAGATGACTACATTGAGAAAACTGCCGGCCGACGTGCCCAGCATGAGGAACCACAGATACGTGACAGCTTCCAGCTTCCGCAGGTTGCTCGCCTGAGCATCAGTGAGGTCGTGGACCTCAGAAATGAACTGTGTTTCGAGTCGCGACTCTGCACTGGCAATCGGCTGAGACTGTTTCTCTACACCCAGAGTCTCATCTAATTCCGCAGCCGAGTATTCCTGTCCAACGGCAGGAATTGACATTATCCCTACGGCAATCAGCGCCGCGGACTGCACGATTACGTTCCGCAGGCGTCTGTGCCATGCCTCATCGGACTCGATCGCGATCAACATAAGCCACGGCCCTTGAGAATTGGGCAGTCTCACTTACTCTGACTTTAGAACCATTCTCAGACGGCTCGGATCCAAACGCAAGTACATTGCAGGAGTGTTTCGTTACCTTATGGCACCAACAAGCATATGCCGCAATCAGGGAAGTCTCAGGGCCCAGCGGTGGGAGCAGGAGCGAGCAGCAGTTCATTTCGTGGGCGGCGATTCCAGAAGTGGCCAGTGATGCTCCCCACTCTTCCACGTCAGAATGTCACCGACCGTGAGTTTTGCGGGCAGCGACCCGGAGGTCATTTCGAGGACAGCGGCACTGCGGATCTTTGCAATGACGGTACGCCATGGGCCGACATTTCGCTCAATTTGAACCATGCGACCGGATTCATCGACAAACACGACGTCGATAGCGAATCGCATCCAGAACGTGTGGATGCTCGAACACGGACGCAGCAGAATGGCGTGGCCGTCCGGCAACGGCTTTCGAAATTGCAGGCCCTTGAACCGCCGCCACCATGTGGCTGCGATTTCGACCTCACTGGCAACGGACACGCCGGAGTCTGACATGAGCGCTGCGCCAGAATATTTTCTTTGGCCGGCCGCGTGCTGCGCGTCGCCGTCGTCGAACGTGTCCGGCTGTCCGGCAGGTGGCGTCATTATTGTCCCAGTGACTGACGCAGGAACTGGTCGAGCATCTGAACCACCTGGAACACGATCGGGCCGAGCACCGCGATCATGATCCCGGGCAGGTAGCACACAATCAGAGGCAGCAGCAGTTTCACGGGGACTGCCATGACCTGTGCGAGTGCTCGTTCACGGCGTCGTGTTCGGAGGTCTTCGGCCTGCACTCGTAAGGTGGATGCCAGACCGGAACCAGCCTGTTCGGCGTGCATCACGGCCGAGACGAAGATCGAAAACCACGGAACGTCAACACGTTCTCGCAGTCGTCTTAGTGCATCGAGCCGTACGCGTCCGGCCATCAAATCGAGTTGAAACAGTCGCATGTCGTCGGTCAGCGGACGTCCCGGCTGCCGAGCATCAAGAATGCGGTCGAGTGCCGCGTCGAAAGCCAGTCCGGCCTCAGCCAGGGTCGACAACAGGTCGAGCGTGATGGGAATGTCCTGCTCGGTCAGCCGCACGCGCTTCCGCCGGACAGCCCGGACATAGAGGGCGGGAATCGATGCCAGCAGGATTCCACCAAACCACGGACTTCCCCAGACAAACGGCAGGAAAACTTCACCGATATTGCCGGGGATCGACCTCAGCAGGAACTCCATCTGCTCCACGATTGGCGAGAGCAGGATCAGCCAGATGAGCACTCCGCCGGCAAACATTCCGGTCGTGGTGAGCGCCAGAAAGGTCGGCAGCGCTCGGGACGAACGAAAGCCGGCGCGATACAGCCACAACGAGATTCGCCCACGTTGCTCGAAGGAATCGTGCTGTTGACGGTCCGCTTCCAGGAATTCGCTGGATGCCTCGGCGTCGCGCAGTCGGGATACGACCTGCTGCCGGATGCGCAGTTGCTGCAACAGCCAGGCCATGCCGAGCACGGTCAGCAGCCACAGAATCGCCAGGAACCACAGCAGGTCATTCACAGTCGGTTGTTTCCTTTGATCTCGAAATAGGCTGGCGCCGTCAGAACCGCGGCCGGCTGATGAGTGAAATCCAGAGAACGCCGAATCCCTGCAGCACAACTGCGACGGCGACGGCCCATTGACCGATCAGCGATGTCAGGAAGCCGCCCATACGTTCCGGGTCATTTCTCCACATCAGCGCTCCGAGGAAGTACGTCACGGCCATCACGCTGATGATCGACAGTCGTGACTGCATCGTCATGGAATGCATGCGTCGCGTGAGTTCGATTCGGTCACGAACCGTGCGGGCGATGCTGGCGAGTGTCGCGGAGAGTTGACCGCCGACGGACCAGTTCACCGCCATCGCCTGTGTAAACAGTTCGAAGGACTCCAGCGGCACGCGTTCCGCAAGGTCGCTGAGAGCATCGGAGGGTTCGTCGCCCAGGCGGACACGCCCGGCGAGAAAATCGAACTCAGCACGCAACGGCTGGTCGGCCTGCTGCTGAGCCGAGCCGATCGCGGCCAATAAACTCGCTCCGGACTTGACCGCTGCGATCATCATGTCGAGCGCGTTTGCCAGTTGCTGTTCCAGAAGACGAACGCGTCGGGCTGCGAGTACTGCTTCAAGCTGCCAGCCCAACATCCCCGCAAGCGACCCCAGTGCGATCGATAGAACCCACGGAACGTTTGCCACCAGGGCAAGCAGGAGACAGCAGAAGACGCCAAATAAGGGAGCCACCCAGTAGTGGCGCTGCAGCGGATGTCTGAATGGTCGTCGCGGATGATCGTCCGGCTGATCCGCTTCCTCGCTATCGTATTCGTCGGCATCAGCAAGCCGTTCGCCGACCACGCGGTCGATGTACGCTCGTCGCAGCAGCCACCACACGGCGACAAAGCCGCCGGCCATCACCAGAACTGTTGCCAACACGGGATTCAAAACGGCTGCCTCTGTGGCTGGATTCGTGAGACTGCCGACATCTGAAGTCTCACGACTTCAGCTACCCTGACAATCGGCTCTTACCGAGCACTACGTCTTACGAAACATGTCGAGATTGATCTCCTCGCCGCGTTCCCGAATCTGGTGAATGCAGCGGGGGATGACTCCGGTGGCTCGAAACTGACCGACGATCGAACGCCCGTCGCGCCCGGTTTGTTTGAACTCGAAGATGTCCTGAAGCTGCGGCGTGTTTTCTTCCAGACCGGTCAGCTCGGTAATGCGGTCGACTCGGCGGACGCCATCGTCGTAACGTTTAACGAACACGATAAATTCGATCGCTGATCCAATCTGTTCGCGGATGGCTCGCGACGGCAGGTCCATTTCTGCCATCAGCACCATCGTTTCGAGCCGCTTCAGCGCATCGCGCGAGTTGTTTGCGTGAATGGTCGTCAGACTGCCGTCGTGGCCGGTGTTCATGGCCTGCAGCATGTCGAGCGCTTCGCCGCCGCGGACTTCGCCGACGATAATCCGATCCGGTCGCATGCGCAGCGAGTTGACGACCAGATCGCGAGCCGTAATGCGCCCCTGACCTTCGAGGTTGGCCGGCCGGGTTTCTTTGCGAACGACGTGCTCCTGATCGAGCATCAATTCGGCCGCGTCTTCGATCGTAATGATTCGTTCGTCATCGGGAATGGCTTCGCAGACTGCTCCCAGGAACGTCGATTTGCCAGCACCCGTGCCGCCGGCGATTAAGAGGTTGCGCCGATACCGCACGAGCAGTTCGAGGAACTCCATCATTTCGGGTGTGAACATGCCGAGCCGCCGCAGGTCGTCGCGTCGGAGTCGACGTCGCCCGAAGCGGCGAATGGACAGCGTCGGACCGTCGATGGTGACAGGCGGCAGCGTTGCGTTGACGCGGCTGCCATCTGGCAGGCGCGCGGCGACCATGGGTGACGTCTCGTCGATCCGCCGTCCGACACGAGCAGCGATCCGTTGAATGACCAGTACCAGGTGCTCGGTGTCGCGGAATCGAACGTCCGTCTGCACAACTTTGCCAAACCGTTCGACGTAAACGTGTGTCGGGCCATTGACCAGGATGTCGGTCACTGCCGGGTCGGCCATCAGCGGAGCGAGCGGACCGACGCCCAGCACTTCGTCGCGCAGGTCGTCCGCCAGTTGCCGCCGTTCGCTCTCGTTCAACGGCAGGTCATCGTCATCCAGAACGCGGGCGACGAATTCGTCGATCCAAGCGGACAGCTGGTCCTCAGCTTCTCCGGTGAATTCTTCATCGCTGAGTTCGTCGAGCAATTCTTCGTGGAGGCGGCCTTTGACCGACTGATAGCTCGACCCGGCCAGTGCTTCGGGTGCACTCGGTGCTTCCACGACGGACGGTGCATGCACGATCTGCGATGGCCCGAGTGATCGCCTTCGCAGCCGGTCGGACGGCAGATCGAACGACAGCCGCGAAAACTTCTTTCGCGATTCGTTGCCGGCATCGTCGGACGGGCTCATTGAGCATCCTCCGCCAGGCGGGACGCTCCATTCACCGCACCGCTAAGCGAGCTGCCTGACAAGCCCGAACTTGCTCCGTCGCCGTTGCGTGGGGGCGTGCTTTCCGAGGCCAGAGCCTCTGCACGGAATGAAGACTGAGCCGCGGACTGTTCGGCATCATCGACCAGGTCACTCAGCCCGCGTTCCAGCTTTGACCACGCACGGGGGCTCAACGCGAACGGCTCGCCGAGATTGGCCGCAATCAGCGCCCGGTTGTCGAACGGCAGCACATGATCGACCGAGTGCTTCAACTGCCGTTCGATGTCGGCCAGACTCGGATTTCCTGCAACTTTTGCAAATCGGTTGACCACCACGGAGCGCCGCTCTTCGGGATAATCAATCGCGTCCATCAGTTCGAGCAGACGCTGAGCACTGATGACCGTTGGCACGACGTTGTCCAGCACGACGTAAGCCCGATCGGCGAAATCGAGGACAGCCATCACAATGCGATCGAACAGAGGGAACGTGTCGATCACCACGTACTGATATGTGCGCCGGGCCATCGACAGCACGCGGGCGATCATTTCGTCATCGATCTCCGCCGCATAGATCGGATCGGGCGGCGCGGCGAGCAGATCGAGCCCGCTGGAATGCTTCACCGTCAATCGCCGCAGCAGCGATGTGTCGAGCCGGTCGGGCTCGCGAACCGCATCCAGAATCGAAGTCTCCGGTTGCAGATTGAGCATCGTTTTGCAGAGGCCCATCTGCAGCGACGTGTCGATCAACAGCACGTCTTCAGGATGGCGCTGAGCCAGCCGCGTGGACACATTGACCGACAGCGTCGACTTACCGACGCCGCCTTTGTTACTCACGAACGCCAGCGTCGTTCCTCGCCGCGCGGGAGCTGTCGAGTTTGCCGGCGTCGTTTCCAGCCGCACCAGCAGTTGCCGCAGGTCGCCCGTCGACAGCGGTCGGCGCAGGAAGTCGGTGATCCCGGCCCGGATGCCGTCTACAAAGATCGCGCCCTGTGATGTCTTTTCCCAGACATCACGCGGAAACGCATCCGGCTGCCATGCGGCAACGACTGATGTCTCGGGACACACCGCACGGACCTCGGCGCCGACAGCCTTCAGTTCGGCCATGTCCGGAGTCATTTCGAGCAGACTGATATGCGGCTGCCGACTGCGCGCAATCTCGACGGCCCGAGCCAGTGAGTCCGCAGCGTGGACCACAACACCCGATCCCGGCAGCCCCTCCAGAGCGCCCAGCACTTCGTCTTTCAGCGCCTCGTCCCCGCTGATCACCAGCAAATGCGTCTGGCCGATGTTGAGTTCTCCCCGTTTCGAATACGTAGCTGCCGTTGCCAGACGGCGGAGCCCACGCTCTGGTGAGCGTAGCTACTCTTCAGCCTGCATCACGGCGCCTCGCTCCTCAGTACTTCCTCCGTGACGCGATCTCTCTGCCGACCGGCTGCCTCCTGTGAGCTGACATCACGCCCGGATGCGCGATACCGGTCCTCGACCGATGCTCCTCGAATGCGCTGCACTCGCGTGGTTGCAGGCGGGGCAGACCGCTCCGCTGTCTGATGCTCGACAAATCGGCTGCTCCATTCACGCAACCACTCCTGCACGACATTCCGGTCCGGTACCTGATCCGTTTCAGCGGCGGCATCGGGATTGGATGAGCGAGCCACAGCGAAGATCGCGATTTCGTTGTCGATTCGCAGGCCGGAATCTGCTTCGTCATTGGACCGGCCGTCGGAGTCTGCATTCGTTTCGGCGTTCGCACCGTTGGCATTTGCTCCGCCGGTGCCTTCCTCGGAGAGGATTGACTGAATGGCCAATGCTTCCGTGAGCGCCGTGACGACCTCAGCCGGCACAGCCACAGAGCACACCACGGCCGAGCGAGTCACGTATCGCGGCGTCTTCTTGCGCACGATGCTCTTACGACTGACTGAATCACCCACTTCCGCTTCATCCAAAGCCGTTTCTTCTTCGTCAACAACGGTCAGTTCAATCTCCTCGATAGCACGCGTCAGCACGATGGCATCCGTCGCCAGCACGCGGACATCCGCCTGGGTAAACACGTCGACCGAATCGGGGACGGTGAACACCGCATCGCTTCGCGCCGCCGGCCATTCGGCTTTGGCCTGAGCATGCTCAGCCCGAATCGGGCGGGCCGCGACCAGCTCGATGTGGTCGAGCTCATTCGCAATCGCCAGGCCGCGAACCTGCAGACTTGTCAGTTGAATCGCCGTCCAGCCCGGTGGGATTCCGGCCGACACTCCTGGACGAGTTCCTTCCGGCAGCAGCACCGATCGATTGACCACTCGACCCGAATCCAGTGGTTTGGAGATCACACGGTCGAGCACATCGGCCAGATCGGTGACCCATGCCTCGCCGACTTTGTCCGGAGGGAAGTAGAAGACGCGCAGCCGGCCCGTGGAGGGATCGACGAAGTCTTCGACCTTCAGTCGCTCAAACGGTTTCACATCGCGAGCGGTCACCGGCACTGGGATCCAGCCATCGACACCATCCGGCATGTCCGCTGCTCCACCAGCTACCTGCGCCGGAATCAGACGGACTCCGTTCCCGAGCCGCCAGCCAGCCAGATGGATCGTCGAATCGCTGGCTCGGAGCGGCTGCGTCGACACACTGTCGAACGGTACCGGCTCGCGTCGACCGTCCGGCTGGCTTGAATGTCCGACCTCGAGCAGTGGATCTTAGAGTTTCAGCATCTGTTAGACTGACACCGCCTGCTCTGCTGGAACAGCGATGGAGATCACTTCGCCGCTCTGATCGTCAGCATCAGTGCCCGACCGCCGGCTGTTGGTTCCCGCTGCCTTAGTCTCATTCAGGCTAGTTGCCTCGGCCGACCGGATGACAACTGCAAGCTCGACGACCGTTCGTATTCCCGATCGAAGTTCGCGCTGAGTCACTTCATGTTCGGGAGCGAGTCGGCCGCCCTGAACTGTCGCCCACTCCAATTGCGGAAACGCGGGGCGAATCGCGTCCGCCAGGCGAGCCTGGAGCGTAAAGTGATCGCCGTCGTGGAGCAATTCCAGACCCTCGATCCGACCGGCAGGAACAGTCAGCACGACTGATCCCGGCGGAGCCCCCGCCGTGATCCCGGGCCGCGTTCCTTTTGGAAAGAAATCGGATTCAGACAGTACTGAACCCACCGACTTATCGCGGGCCACCACGCGACCCATGATCTGAGACACGTCCCGCAGTGCTTTGTCCTGCGCGGCTTCAGGCAGCCATACGACGTTGAGCTGGCCGGTTTGAGGATTGACCAGATCCTCGCGTGTGACTTTGGAATAAGTCTGCACCTCGCGGGCGAGGGCCGGACAGGCGACCTGTCCTTTGCGGGAAACCGGGGCAGGAGCATCTGACCTCGCGAAGACGCCGGCAGCCCACAAACCGACTCCGGTCAGACTCGTCAGAAAGATGGCGCCGACCACCAGCAGAGCCGTTCCCAGCCCACCCGAACTATGTCTTGCTGTACGGCGCGCGGCCATGACGGAAGTCCCACTGATTCGGCGAATTCAAAACTCCGGCGACAGCATTACACCCTGTCCTGCATGTCATTAGCAACTGGCGTCAGGCTGTATCAGCTGTTTCCATCCCATTGAGATACGCAGGCTGTCATTTCGCTCCAGACTGTCACGTATAACCCGAGTTACAGCACTGACTGCAGGCTCGAAACAAGTTGTGGCAGTGCCGACGGAAACACGATGGAGATCATCAGTCCAGCCGTAATCGCGGGGACGTAGGCAAAGTCCTTCTGCTTCCGGGCTTTCGCGATCACGGCACAGGCAACTCCGGCCAGAGCCGTCCAGAAGAGAGCCTGGATCAACGGTAGCGGCCCAAGCCAAATTCCCAGCGCGGCCACAAGTTTCAGATCACCTCCACCGATGCCGCCACTCAAGGAGAATGGCAGCACCAGAAGAAATCCCAGGACGCCCCCCGTGATGCACGGCAACCAACCGCCATGAATCCAGCCCATCCACGTCGCCACGATTCCTGCCACAGCCAGGACTGCCGAGACCGTGTCAGGAATCTCGCGCGTACGGACGTCGTGCCAGGTAGCAACAAGGCAGGCAACGACTGGTACCAGCATCATGAGAACCTTCGCCTGAAACGAAAAAGCCTGTCCGCAACCGACCTTGTGTGCGAACAGGCTTCCTGATTCCCGTCACTCCAGGGCCATTCGCAATCCGAACTGCGGTCAGGCCCCGAACGGCCCTTACTCGGCTTCGAGGACGAGCGCGCCCACGTTTGTGATACCGAGGTTGCTGCTCATCGTCCCACCCGTGGCGGTAAGGCTCAGAGCGATGCCTCCATTGGCGTCGGTGGTCTGGACCAGCTTGCCACTTATGATCGGGCCGTTGTCGTCGGCGTGAGCACCCGGCAGGACACCGGCAACGACCGAAATCAGGTCGTTCGTCTTGTGGCCCAGAACAGCCGTGGCCGCCAGGCAGACCAGCGCCACGCCGCCGATCAGGATTCCGTATTCAACCAGTCCCTGACCCTTCCGATTTCGAATTCTTCCCAGCATGTTCTTCATCACAACAGTCCTCGTGAAATAATTGATTAAGACGGGCAGTGAACAAGACATTGTTTCAGGCCCCCCGGTTGGGTCGCCTGCCCTCACTTTTTGCGACACCGAACTCAGGCCTCGATTGAATCTGCAACCAAGTTGCATAAAGATACTCAAGTGCAGATTGAAGTCAATGCACGGATTCCACAGTTTTGAGAAAAGATTGCAATTAGGCAATTCACGCAAGTCATGTCAAACTGTAGGACGAGTGCGGCCGCAGGATGCATCCCGCTGGTAGAGGCCTCGTGAAACAACAGGCACGGGACAAGTAGAAGCAGTGCCGTCAACGGACTGGCAGATCTGATGGCCTGCTGGGAGATACGGAGTGGTTCAAACAACGAGCTCGGAGGCAGTAGCGACCTCTGCAGAAGCCGGAACAGTGTCCTCAGTTGCGGTGGCCGGTTCGCTGGTGCTGCTTTGCGGACTCATTCTGCTGTCGTGGTCCGCGTCGATGGGCGGCAGTTTTCATTTCGACGACAAGGGAGCAATCATTGATGAGCCCAAAATTCGGCATCTGTGGCCGCTGAATGAGTTCGTCACACACAATCGGCCCGTCGGTCTCTACACATTTGCTTTGAACTTCGCTGTGGGCGGCCTGGATCCGACTGGCTATCACGCGGTGAATCTTCTGATTCATCTCTCATCGGCGATTGTGCTGCTGTTGCTGGTGCGCAACGTGCTGACTCTCCCCTCGTTAGAACAGCGTGGCTGGACACGGGCATCATCTTTGTGGACGGCGTGGTGCTGTGCGGCAATCTGGGGCGTGCATCCGCTGACAACGCAGGGCGTGACTTACGTCGTGCAACGATATGAATCACTGGCGGCCTTGTGCGGTCTGCTGGTGCTGTTCGCGCAGACTCAAACGGCGCGAGGATGTCGCTGGTGGATCGTGCCGGCCGGCCTCGCCGCCTGGTTCGGAACTCTCAGTAAGGAACCGATGGCGATGATTCCGTTCATCGCTCTCGCCTTTGGGCACACCATCCTGCGGGCGTCCCATACAGCGGGCGCGGTCAACAAAGGCGATCCACTCCCCGACGGCAGTTTGTTGCGGCGCTGGCTTTTCTCTCTGCTGCTTTGTTCTCCGTGGCTCTGGTTTGCCCCGAGTGTCAGCCGCTGGATCATTCCCGACCCTTCCCGCAACTCGGGGATGGGCTTCAATCTCAAGGCGATCAGCCCGTGGGAATACCTGCGGACAGAACCCGAAGTGCTGCTGAATTATCTGCGTTTGTCCTTCTGGCCAGATGATCTTTGTTTTGACTATGGCTGGCAGATTCAGGATTCCCCCGGCGTTTATCTGCCGCTTGGTGGAGTGATACTGGTGATCGTCGGTCTTGGACTCTGGTGGACGTATCAGCGACGTGCGGCCGGCTTTATTCTGCTGGCACCGCTGCTGTACCTGGCTCCGACATCCAGCTTTGTGCCGGTTTTCGATCCTGCAGTCGAACACCGCATGTATCTTCCGCTGGCAGCGGTTGTGACTGGAACAGTCTGCGGCACGTCGCTGCTGATCAGGACATCCGCCTCGCGTTTGAATGTGCCGGCGGCGATGCTCGCCGTGCCGCTGGCGTTTCTGGTCGTCATCCCGCTGGCCTGGCGAACACATCTCAGGAATCTGGACTATCGATCCGGAGTGTCGCTGTGGACCGATACGATCGCCCGGCGACCCGAGAATCCGCGAGCCCACTATTGTCTTGGTCTCGAACTGCGGAGATTGGGAAAGATCACGGAAGCGCAGGCGGAATTCGCTGCCGCAATCGACATCGGAATTCCTGTCGCTGAGTTTCACGTCGCGATGGCTGACGTCCGCCGAGTGCAGGGACAATCAGACGCCGCCATTGCCAGCTATCGCGAGGCGATCCGGCTGGAGCCCGATCTCCCGCAGGCTCACAACGGTCTGGGCGTGACGCTGCACGCGGAAGGCCGGCTTGAAGATGCTCGCGTCGCGTTCGACGCGGCGACCCAATTGAATCTTCCACAGGCTCGATACAACCTCGCAGCCGTGCTTATTGATCTGGACGACGAGGCCGCAGCCGTTCCGCATCTGCAGGAGTGTCTGGCCGCGCATCCTCAGTTTGAAAGATCAGCCCGACGGCTGGCCTGGATTCATGCCACATCGTCGAACGAATCCCTGCTCGACGGCGAGCGGGCACTGCGGATCCTCGCCGACCACTGTCGGGTGGAAGACAGCGGCAGTCCGCTCGTGTGGGACACGTACGCGGCCGCTCTGGCCCGAGTCGGCCGCTTCGACGAAGCAGCGACTGCAGCCGAGCGGGCGGTGGAACTGGCCGCAGAGGCAAATCGTGACGAGCTCCGAGAGAACATTGCCAAACGTCTGGCGACCTACTCGGCGGGCCAGGGCTGGCAGCAGTCGGGAGGTCAATCATGACGACATCGATCGAACGTCCTGCCGATGGCCAGTCGCGGCAACCGGCCGATTCAGTCTGGCTGGTCATCGCCGCGTACAACGAAGGCCGGCGTCTGGGAGACACGCTCGAAACAGTCTGCTGCTCGAACTCTGGTGCCATAGCAGCAGCAAACGAAACAGTCTGCTCGAACCCAGGTGCAGGAGCAGCAGCAAATGAAACAGTCTGCGACGGCCGCTGGAACGTGGTCGTTGTTGACGACGGCTCCCGAGACGACACGCCTGACGTTGCAGGCCGGTTTCCCGTATGGGTCGTGCGGCATCCCATCAACTGCGGTCAGGGAGCCGCACTGAAGACGGGGATCGATTTCGCGCTCTGTCGCGGAGCCGAAGCGATCGTGACTTTCGACGGAGACGGTCAACACGATGCACGTGAAATCCCGCAACTGATTCGGCCAGTGCTGGAGCAGCAGGCCGACGTCGCATTGGGGTCGCGATTTCTCGGCCGGACAATTCGTATGCCGTGGACGCGTTGGATAACTCTCAAGGCCGGCATCATCTTCACGCGGCTGGTTTCAGGCATTCGTGTCAGCGATGTCCACAACGGTTTCCGCGCCCTTAGCAGGCATGCGGCCGAAACGATTGAGATCCGTCAGCCGCATATGGCGCACGCGTCGGAGATTCTTGATGAGATCGTGCGACACCGGCTGCGGTACAAAGAAGTTCCGGTGACGATCACGTACCACGAAGAGACACTGCTCAAAGGCCAAAGCTCGCTGGCAGCCCTTCGAATTACCGGCCAGCTTCTGCTCGGGAGGTTCTCGCGATGAACGTGTTTCAGTGGACTATGCTGCCGGTTTTGGCCGTTGTGACGGTTGCTGAGCTGGCCCGATTCGTACGCGACCGACGCCGCGTCCAATTGTTGCGGACAGCCGTCTGGATTGCCGCCGCAGTTCTCATTGCCGATCCGGAGGCGGCCACCTCGCTGGCTCGATTGGTCGGCATCGGCCGCGGAACCGACTTCGTTTTTTACGTCTTCATGCTGGTGATGCCCGCCGTGCTGTTTCATCTCTACAGTCAGCAATTCCGGATGCGTCAGGACATCGTGCTGCTCGCCCGCCGGGAAGCGCTCCGGACTGCTCAACCGGGTTCCGGCCTGCCTGAGTTGAGCGTGGGCCTTCCCAGGTGGGGAGTCTCATCCGAAGCACCGATCACGTCAGGCGATCCTCCCGGCGACAGTGGAGAACGCCGTGAGTGACGCCACGAGCAATCCGCCATCAATCACGCTGGTCATTCCTGGACGCGATTGCGCGGGAACGCTGAGTCACTGCCTCGAATCGGTGATCCCGCGGGCTGAGTCCGGCGAGTTGTCTCAGATCATATTCGTCGATGACGGTTCGACGGACGACTCGCGATCGATCGCTCAGAATCTGCTGTCCGGGCGTCTAGACCACGCACGATTTCAAATTCTGGCAGGCGGCGGAGACGGCCCGGGAGCTGCGCGCAATCTCGGCTGGCGAGCCGCCGACGATGCAGACCTGATCTGGTTTATCGACAGCGACTGCGTCGCCGAACCAGATGCACTTCAGACACTACTGCCGCACCTCGACGATCCCGACGTCGCGGGCTCAGGCGGCAGCTACGGGAATCTCTATCCCGATTCACTGCTGGCGACGCTGATCCACGAAGAGATCGTCGCCCGTCATCGACGCATGCCGCCGGACGTCAATTTCCTGGCGACGTTCAATGTGCTCTACCGCCGACAAGTCCTCGACGAAGTTGATGGCTTCGACGAAGCCCTGAAGCTGGCTCAGGACGCGGATCTCGCTTTTCGCATTCATTCCGCCGGATGGAAGCTGCGATTCGAGATCGCGTCGCGCGTCGGCCATCATCACCCGAGACGTCTGTGGCGGTACTTACGGACTCAATTCTGCACGAGTCGGTTCCGTATCCATCTCTACCGACGTCACCCCGGTCGAGCGAAGGGTGACTCCTACGCAGGTCTGATCGATTACGCGCAGCCGCCACTTGCCCTGATCACCGTGCCCGCCCTTGCACTTAGCGTCACATTCGGGCAACCGCTCTGGGGAGCGGTGCCACTTTTTCTGTTACTTCTACTGCAGATCCCCATGACGAGTCGCATGCTGCGGGCACTTTACTTCCGCGCGGCCGCATTCCCCGTTCTTGGAATGGTGAGAGCATTCTTCCGCGGATGTGGCATGGTCCAGGGACTGATTGAGGTTATCTTCAGTCGCACTTCAAAGGAGCAGAAAGCTTCTAGCTGTGCACTCGAAGCTTCGGCAGTCAGCTCAGAGAAGGGCCCGTCATGAAGCTCATGTATGTCGTCGGGGCACGGCCGAACTTCATGAAGGTCGCCCCAATTATGGCTGCTGGGGGATCCACTGATCATGACATTTCTCAGCTACTTGTTCACACAGGGCAGCATTTTGATTCGATAATGTCGGATGTATTCTTCGAGGAACTCGGGCTGCCGGCGCCTGACGAACATCTCGGAATCTCCGGCGGTTCGCACGCGGAGCAGACTGCCAGAATCATGCTGGCCTTCGAGCCAGTTCTACAGGCTCACTCGCCCGACTGGCTTGTTGTTGTCGGAGACGTCAATTCT
>CAYSJO010000519.1:0-1763 GCA_964431285.1 uncultured Planctomycetaceae bacterium | reverse complement strand
AGCAGTGTGGTAACGAGCATTCCGCGGACTCCGGAGATGATGCGATGTCAGAACAGCACCATCATTCCCCGAACCGTCGCGGTATGCTCTCCTTCCTCTTCTTGAGGTGATTCGTACCTCGTTCGACTCAGGCCGGCTCCGGCCGGCCGACTGCAAACAGACCGCTTTCACCAACACATCCCGGCGACGAACCATGAAAACAGAGCATCAGCCTACGGAACCGTTCCTGAAAGAGATTGTCAACTGGACGTCGTTCTTGGCTGGATAGCTGCGTAGTGGCAGCGGGGCGTGTGGCGACATGGCCAAACGCCTGACTGTCGTCATCGAGAGTTTGCAATAAGCCGCTCCCTTGAAACATCAGTTCTGGCTCGGTGCGGTTGTCGTCGCTACGGGATGCTGCAGTCGTTCTTGTCCGATGCGATTGCTCCCAACTCATTCCTTCGTGGATCACCAACTGCAGTTGCTGCAGGTGGATCTGCTCTGTGAGCAGACGCGTATTTATCTACTGCGAATTCCTCACGGGAGAGTCCACTCTATTCAAAGGGTCGTGCCGATTCGCTTCGTCTCAGCTCACGGCATCCACGGTTCCGTTCGAGTTGGACTATCCCGGAGGGTTCTCAGGCCGCATGGGCGACCCGGATCGAACAACCGACGAGCCGCTGTCGCTGTCTCCTTGTCCCTGTAAGGTTTGGAACGGGGAATTCCCTGATCGGTCTCAAGAGGCCAGGGCGATGGCTCGGCATTCCGCCCAGGTCTGCTTTCTACAGAGCATCTGCCAGATCACGGTGGCCAGTTTTCTCATCACAACGACCCGGGCAATTGTGCTGCCTCGCCGGCGTCTGATGCGCTTGTACCATTCCCGAAGTCGAGCGTCTTTGCGCAGCACCGGGTGCGTGACCTGCGCCAGTAGCCAGCGAGCGATATTGCTGCCCGCCTTCGTGATTCGTCCCAGTCGCTGACTATGTTCGCCACTGTTGCGGCAGCCCGGCGTCAGGCCCCAGTAGTTCGCAAGACTGCACGTACGAGGAAATCGTTGCACTCGACCGATGCGACAGGTCAGCGACATCGCTGTGAAATAACTGATCCCCGGCATCGAGCACAGCAGCTGAGCCTCTTCGCTGTGTCCGCACCGTTCCACGATCAGAGCCTCCAGTTCATCCAGACGCTGCTGAATCTGGTCCAGGTCAACCAGAAGATGGTCCATCTCCAGACGATCGATCTCCGGTAGCGCCAGTTGCCGAAGCCACTCGATGGCCCGGTGTGTGGGAAACGTCTTCGTCGGCAACTCCCACTGCAGATTATGCCGTCTGAGGATGTGCCTGACCCTGTTGATGATCTGAGTCCGTGTCTGACTCGCTTCCTTGCGAAGTGTCGTCAGTCGCCGGTTCTCCTGATCCGTCCGATCGGCAATCTCCACCTGCCTCAGACCACGCACCGGTTTGCCCGCCAGAAAGCGGTCGCGGTTGACCCACAGCAATTCGCTCAGGGCTGCGGCATCGCGTCGGTCTGTCTTACGTCGCTTCCGTTCCGGCTGAATCAGGATCACCTTGTGACATCGGTAATCACGCAGCAGACGAATCAGCCAGTCATTGAAGCCGCACACTTCCAGCACGGCGATGAATGACTCACCCGTCTTGGCACAGCTCCCCGTCAGCTCGGCAAAGAAGGTCTGGATACGCTCAGGTCGCGTAGAGACCTGTCGAGCCTGCAACACGTCACCGCTCTCGTCTCGCAAAGAAATTGTGATCTGACGGGCATGCTGA
>CAYSJO010000518.1:0-51636 GCA_964431285.1 uncultured Planctomycetaceae bacterium | reverse complement strand
AAGTAATTGTGCCATCCTCGATCAGCAGTACCGCGTCAGGGATCGGCGCTGTGCCGGTGCCATCGACGATTTGCCCATTGCGAATGACTGTCGTCCCGGATGCCGTTTGCATGGCCTGATCTCTCGCTTGCTTTGGGGGTCAGACGCGGATTGAATCCAGAAACGCCTCAACATGCCGCAACAGTTTTGACGTTTGCTGAGCATGAATCATGTGACCGCATCCGGAATACTTGATCCGGATCAGATCGGAAGCCCTGTCTTCCGCTTCGGCTGCATCGTTGTCGGTAAGCATCCCGGCCGCCGCCATGTCGGCCTGCAACAACAGGGTCGGGCATGCGATCGAACTCAGGACGTCCTGATGGTCGTACTCGTCCAGCCATTGGCCGGCGACGATCGGCTCGAACACAGCCGGATCGAGCTGTGCCAGACAGGACGCTGTGAACCGCAGTGATGCCGCGTCACGGACATCTCCCAGCCGGACAACATCTCCGTTCGGCGTTCCCATGCTGACTTCCGCCAGCTTTCGCGCCGTTTCTGAGACTCCGTCCGGAGCACCGACTAATTCTGAAACGGCTCGGAAGTAGTCCAGCAGCGGGCCGTCACCGACGCGATTGCCCATTGTGTGAAAAGGCGGGTCTTCAAGCACAGCTCCGCGAACCTTCGTGCCCAGTCGGCCGGCGAGTCCCGCAACGACCATCGAACCCAGTGAGTGCCCATACAGAAAGCACTCGCGCTGGGTCGAAAACGGCGGCGTGTTCAACAACGTTTCGGCGTTACTGAGATAATCGGCCACGCGATATCCCCGCCGTGTCGGTTCGGACTTGCCGTGTCCTGGAAAGTCGATTGCGAAGATCTGAAACCGCAGCATGAGACTCGGAATCAGCGGCGTGAAACACTGCCAGCGGCGTGTGACTCCATGGAACAGGATCAGAGGAGGGCCGTTCTCCGGACCGACTGCCACGTTGTATGCCTTGCCGTCCGCTTCGATGATCTGCTCGTGAATCATGCGCTGTCGGTCCCTCAAATCTCCGGGTTGAGAATCTGCCGTGCCCAGATGTAGGCGACTACGTTCAGGATCACAGCGAAGCTCAGCATGATCTGTCCGGCAAAGGTCGTGAAAAGCCTGGCGGTGTTGTCCGGGTCGAGCACGAAGTAATAGATCGCCAGAACAAATGCCGGCGCGAGCGCCATATAGAACGCCGACGTTCGGCCCTGCGCCGTTTCCGAGATGATCTTCCGCTCAAGCCGTTGCAGTTCGCGTACAGAATGTGCGATCCGATCGACGGTTTCGTTCAGTCGTCCGCCGCTTTCGCGACTGGCCTCCATCGCCGCGGCGAACAGTGCGAAATTCTCGCTCCGCAATCGGGCACGAGCTTCTGACAGACAACGTTCGAGCGGCTTGCCCAACTGGTACTCGCCGGTCATCTGCTGGAACTCCTGACAGATGGGCTGCGGCGATTGCTGGGCGATGATGTCCAGGGCCTGAGCCAGCGACAGGCCTGCCTTGATCGCACTCGATAGAGAGACCATCGAATCCGCCAACTGGTCCTCAATCATCTGCTTGCGGCGTTCCGCCATGCGGCGGACAACGTACCACGGCAAGGCAACCTGAATCCCGGCGATCGTCAGGCCGATGGGCAGTGACGCGAAAACAACAGTCAGCACCAGCAGGGTGGTCACGACAAGAATGGTCCACGCGTACAACCACTTTCGAAGATGCTTCGCCGAGATCCGCAACTGTCGCAGTTTTTCCCGCAGGTCCGACTCGATGAAGTCCACACCGCGACCGTAATGGTCTTCGGCGCCATACGGCAGGATGCCAAAGGCCGTCGCGATTAACAGACTGCCAACAACCGCTTCCACTGATCAGATACCTTCTGAGACTGGTTTGGTGAGCGAATCGTATCGTGCCGGCGTCTTCAACGCAGTCGCTACGATTCGGTTGGAGGCGAGAACTTCCAGCTCGGGAGCGTAAACGAGGCCGAAGTACAAAACGCAGGAACGGACAAAATGAAAACAGTCAATCTGGGAGATGTGTCACTGCAGGTGCACGATGAGGGGTCAGGACCGCCAGTTCTGTTCGTGCATGGATTCCCGCTCGATCATCGCATGTGGCGGCATCAGCTCGCGGAACTGGTGACGGACTACCGTGTGATTGCTCCGGACCTGCGAGGATTCGGCGGGAGCGACGTCACCGACGGAACAGTCACCATGGACCAGTTCGCTGACGACCTAGACACCATCCTGACGCAACTCGGCGTGGAACAGCCAGTCGTTCTATGCGGACTGTCGATGGGTGGTTACATCGCATGGAAATTCACTCGACGACATCGTGCTCGACTCAAGGCACTGATCCCATGTGACACGCGAGCGATCGCGGACCCTCCCGACGCCGTCGAAAACCGGAAACGCGTTGCAGCGACGGTTCTCGAACATGGGGCCGAGCCGATTGCCGGGGCGATGCCGTCCAACCTGCTGTCCCCGATGACGCTGGAGCAACAACCTGAATTACTGGACGAATTGCGTCAGACGATTGCTGGAACTGCTCCGCAGGGAATCGCGGCGGCGGCGCTGGGGATGGCAGAACGACCCGATTCGACGCAACTGCTCAGTTCAGTCGATCTGCCTGCGTTGCTGATTGTCGGCGAGGACGATCGCATATCCACCGTTGAGGAGATGCGAGGCATCGCCGACGCAATGCCTCAAGCTGAACTTGTCGTTGTCCCTGCGGCTGGACATATGGCTCCCTTGGAGAATCCCGGGCTGGTAAACACTGCAATCCGGGAGTTTCTGGGCCGTTCGGCGTCTGGTTCGTGACGGAATCCCTTGCCGACACGCCTCGGGCTCGGCACCATTCACCCGGTTGCCCACGGAGTCGTGGTGCATCATGGAACACTACTGAATCCTCGGACCAGACCGGATGTCGCAGTCACTGATCACCGATCAGCAGGAGTTTGAGGACGTTTGCTCGCAGATACGCGAATCCGGAATCGTCGCGTTCGATACCGAGTTCATTTCCGAAAACAGCTTTCGCCCGAAGCTTTGCTTGGTGCAGCTGGCCACCGCTGAATTGTGCGTTGCCATTGACCCGCTGGTGGTTGATGTGGCGTCGTGGTGGCAGATCATGATCGACGACGAAACGACGGTTATTGCCCACGCCGGTCGTGAGGAAACTCGGTTCTGCATCACCAACAGCGGTCAACGACCCGTCAAACTGTGGGACGTCCAGATTGCTGAAGGTCTGCGTGGCAACAGCTATCCCCTCAGCTACGAACGGTTAATTTCGCGGGTTATCGGCAAACATCTGACTTCCAGCGAAACGCGTACCGACTGGCAGCGACGGCCGCTGACGGAACGACAGATCGACTACGCGCTGGACGACGTCCGGTATCTGCTGGAAGTCCACAAACGACAGAGTGAGGGCCTGCAGAGCCAGGGCCGCCTGTCATGGGCCACGGAAGAGACCGAGCGGATGATCGACGACATGGTCTCGGAACGGCAGGACGAGACATGGCGAAAGCTCTCCGGCGTGCGGAGATTGAACCGACGACAGCTCGCGGTGGTCCGAGAGTTGTTTCGCTGGCGAGCATCCGAGGCCGAGGAACGCGATCAGCCGGCGCGCCGAGTCTTGCGTGACGACCTGGTGATCGATCTGGCTCGCCGACAACCGCAGTCGGAGAGCGAACTGATGCGCTCGCGCGACATGAATCGATCGAACTACCGCCGTAATGCGCCGGCGATGGTCAAGTGCGTGCAGGCGGCAATGGCGGTCCCCGACAACGAGTTGCCCGAAAAATTCCGTAAGGAAGATTCGGGAACGGACGAGCCCGTGCTCGGCAAGTTGCTGGCTCTAACGCTGGCCAATCGCTGTGAAGAACTGAATGTGTCCGCAGGACTGGTCGGCACAGCGGCCGACCTGAAGGCACTGATCCGCTGGCACGTGAAGGGCTGCCCCGAGAAATCGCGACCCCTGTTGGAGACCGGCTGGCGTGCAGAAGTCTGTGGCGATCTGCTGAGACAGGTCCTGGAAGGCCGCATCAGCCTGCGAGTTTCAAACGCCACTTCCAAGCACCCGCTCGTCTTCGAACCGGTTGAGCCAACCGAGTAGCAGACGAGTTCCCTCTCCCCACTGGCGAGATCACGTAATATACATTCCGTTCATTATCAGTCACGAAGCGCTTGCGATACACGGCTACCGGATGAATCAGCGTCATGGTGAAGGCGCCGATGTACGGTTTGTTTTCTTCCGGCGGAATCGGGCATCCGGCGATAATCATGACGCGGGATTTATCCACCAGATTCTGCAGCGGCAGGAGCAGAGAATCGTCTGCTCGAATCCGGTTTCGGCGGCGGTCACCGGTGAGCGACAGTTCTGGAAACACGACTACGTCGCATTCCTGAGCGGCGGCCAAGTGTACGAACTCGGCATGCGGACGAACATTCGCCGCGATGTCGCCTTTGACTCCGATTGAGCAGCGGCAATGGTGAACGCTGCCATGATGAGATCCGCCAGCAGGAACTCAATTCGACCGGGGAACTGCAGAATCCCGAGGATTCCGGGACTCAACTGGTGAATTCCTGTTGAGTCAATCGGCAATGATTCGTTTTGCGCCCAAAATCAGATTCTCGAATCAATGGAGGTGCGAGATGATGCTCGCGAGAGCCTTTTCGCGACGTGGCTTTACTCTAATCGAACTGCTGGTCGTCATCGCGATCATCTCGTGTCTGGCCGCTCTGCTGCTGCCGGCTGTGCAGAACGCACGCGACGCGGCTCGGCGGACGCTATGCAAAAACATCCTGAAGCAGATGGGTCTCGCGCTGCACGAGTACCACAACGTGCACGGGGTCTTCCCGATCGGAGCCGCGTACATGGCCTGCTTCTTTGACACCGAGCCCTGACTGCACGGCAAATCGTTCTTTGTGGACATGCTTCCGTGGATGGATCACGGCAACACATACCACAAACTTCAGAACGACACTCCAGGTGGAGTGGGTGGCTTCAGTAACAGCGGCAATTCCAACATGGATGTTCTGAACGGCCTGTTTGTCGATCCGTATCGATGCCCATCGTCAACCGTTCCGCAGTGGGCTTCGATCAACGAACTGCTCCCCGGTGACGCCTCGCAATTCCTCGGGGCGAGCTATGTGGGTATCTCAGGAGCCGCATTCCGAAACGGTCAGATCAATCCGGACGCCGCGATTGTTGATACAACAAGCGTCACGCTGGGAAGCAAGTCGATTGATCTGGCTGACGGCACGATTCACGGAGTCAACGGAGTGTTGCTGCAGAACGAATGTGTTTCGCTGCGAGACATCCGGGACGGCACGACTGTGACGATGCTGGTCGCCGAGCAGTCATCGGCCCGATTCAGATACGCAACACCCAGCGGGCCCCAGGTCAGTGACAGTCCCAACCTGGTTCTGAGTTCCTATCCTGGTAGCGCGTGGCCAGGCACGGGTCTGAAGCATGTGATCAAGCCGGGTGAGACGATTGGTGACAATCACATGCTCAGCAACGTGACCACGCTGCGTCACCCGATCAACATGAAGAATTCCGCGGGCCTCGGCGGTCTGGGAATCGGCGCCGGCAACAAGCCCATCATGAGCGCACACTGGGGGATAGCACATGCATTGTTCGCCGACGGAGGCGTGCGAGGCCTCAACGAGTCGATCGACTTCAACATCCTGATGAGCCTCGCCGATCGCAAAGACGGAAACGTCATTAGTGACGAATTCTAGAGCATTCCAGAGTTGGTCTGCAGTAGACCCACCCGACTCGAAACCCTCCCCCGGCGGGGAAAGGGAACTCGTCTGACTGGTTCCCTCTTCGCGCTGGGGAGAGGGGTTTATTCTGAAGACAGATTCTGGAACTGCTCTAAAGTCGGACTGTCACGCTCAGGTCGAGCAACGTGTGACGACAAACACCTATTTCAGCAGGTGCAGATTCGCCACGGTGATGCCCGAGAGCATGGAGCCAATGATGCCGAGGAAGCCCTGGTCCGTTCCGCACAGATAGAGATTGTCCAGGTGCGTGCGGCCGTCGCGGATTTTGCTCGGAGCTCCGTAGACCGCGCCGTTTTGATGGCCCGTAAACTTTGTGATTGTCCGCGGTGTGAACATGTCAGTATCGACAACGTGCGGACAAAAGTCGGGCACGTGACTGAGTGCTGACTCGACAATGCGAGCGCACCATTCTTCTTTGGCCGGGTAATAGGACTCATCCGGCAGATTCATCCAATAGCCAGGATCGGCCAGTGCTGTGATTCGTATGCAGCCGTCGTCGAGTCTGTCGTCGCCGTATTGGAAGTTGTTGGGCGAGCAGATGATGCCACTTCGTAGATCACACGGTTCCTGTGGCGGCTCGTAATAGAATTGTTCGGTGTCACTGTAGAAGACGATGGTCTGGTTGTGTCCCAGATGGATTGGGTCGCAGTCGAGTGAGAAGATTGTTTCGACGAAGGAGATCTCGCCGGGGGCACCTTTCGCAGTGAGTTCCGCCGGGACGTCGTCACAGAGTCTCAGTGTTTCAGCGCTGCCAGCTGACGAAAGCACGTTCTTCGCTTCCAGAAACTCTCCACTCTCCAGCAGCACACCAGTCGTCTGTCCGTTTTCGGCAACGATCTTGTCCACACCGCTGCGGAGCTTCAGTTCGCCACCGTTCATTCGAAAGTGGTTCACCAGGTTCTTAAGAATCAGTCGCACGCCCTTCAGCGGTCGGCCAAAGCCTTGATAGAACAGGGCCTTGAACATGATCACGAACTGACTGAAATCCATGTCGCCGGCCGTCGGGCTGCCGTAGAACATCAACGGGCAGAACAGCATGTCGGTGAGCAGCGGATCGCCGAGTGTCTCGTTGAGGATCTTCCGAGCGGATGCTGTTTCGGCAGACAGGTGCAGTTCGTCGTGCTCGTCGATCAGTGTCAGCAACCGGGCGAAGCCATCCTTCGCGTGTGGGAATCCCTCGATGACCTGCTGATGAAAGAACTCAAAGTCGTTTGTGAAACGCAACCGATGACCGGGAAATGCGACGCTCGATTCGATCTGCGGGCAGAGTGCGAAGTCATCCCAGCGGAGTCGAAGCTGACGGAGCAGTTTGCTGAGCGGGCCGGTCTTCGTACCTGGTTCCGCGTAATTGGTCACCGCGTGCAGGCCGACATCGTGATTGCGGCCACGCAGGCGATAGAACGAGTTGAGCCCGCCGATCGTGTAGTGCTTCTCGACGATGCAGACCTTCTTGTCGTAATAAGCCAGCCGAATTCCGGCTGCGAGTCCCGACAGGCCCGCTCCAATGATGACGGTATCGTAGGTCACGAACTCATTCCACACGTCAGCGGTTACTGGGACCCGCCCGGCGACGACGCCCGCGTCCGCCACCAGAGGATCGGCCCGAACCGCCCGACTCCCGCTGACTCACGTTTTTCTGCACAACGTAGGAGATTGCGGCTTCCCAGCTCTCAATCGGCTCACGCTCACGGGGAACACGCGGCGATGACGATTCGTGGTCACTGTCGTCGTCCAATCCACCTTCTTCTGAAGACTCTTCAGTTTCGGAAGAGTCGTCGGAGACTTCTTCCTCGCTTCGAGACGGACGTCGACCACGTCGACCACGTCGACCACGTCGAGAACGTCGTGGTCGTCGCGGCCGATCCTCTTTAGTGACCGCTTCAGCGTCGTCCGTTTCGTCAGACCCTTCTTCACCGGTGTCTTCGGCTGACTCATCTTCAACCACTTCGGACTGATCCTCGCCAGATGACTCTACTGGTCGGCGACGACGGCGACGACGCCTGGGACGACGTTCTTCTTCGTCGCCGTCATCGGAATCAGTGTTCGCGTCAGTGTTCCCGACCTCTTCAGTGGCATCGTCATCGTCCATGGCACCGAAGTCGTCGTCATCACTTGAATCCGAGGTTTCAGAGACAGCACGCGGTGGACGACGGCGACGACGTCTTGGTCGACGTTCTTCCTCGCCATCAGTTGCCTCGGACGACGCTTCTTCAACGGGCGGTTCACTGGAGTCGGTGGTTTCGGCGGCTTCGTTCTGTGTTTCCTCGTCGACAGGCGTCGGTCGTCCTCGTCCTCGCCCCCGTCTGCGGCGACGGCGACGGCGACGAGGACGGTCATCCTCGCTCGGGTTTTTGGTGTCGTCAGTCGCTTCTGTTTTTTCGACGTCGCCAGACGATGAATCGTCCTTCTCATACGCGCTGTGGTCGAAGAAGTTCTCGTCGTCGTCCTCCATCACTCCCAACCCGAAATCGTCATCCTCAGTCTTGAGCGGCTCGGGGTGGCGGCGCGGCCTGCGTTCCGAATTACTTCGGTCCGACTCCGACTGGCTCGATTCCGTTCGGGTCGATCGCCGCTTTGGTTCTGTCGTTCGATCTTCCGTTCGGGCCGCCGGCGCCTTTGAAGCCTCCGATCGGGATCGCGATTCACCGCGGCCAGACCCCTGAGAAGAACTTCGACCCCTTCCTCTTCCCCGACCGCGATCGTCTCGATCTCCGCGCCGGCCTCGTCCCCCGTCACGTCCACCGCGACCGCCCTGATCGCGCGATTGTCTGGATTCCTCAGCAGCATCACGCGACGCGGTTTCATCACTCGACGTCCAATTCCAGTCTTCCAGCGGCTCCCAATAGGTGTCTTCTTTCGAGCGGTCTTTCTCGTCGTCCTCGTCTGCAGCGGACTCCTCAGCAGTAACCGGTGTTGGGATGGTCGCACGCTGCACTCTCGCGTCGGTCGCGGCCTCTGCGGGGGCCGGTTCAATCGCGACTTCCTCTTCCTCGTCATCCCAGACGACGTCGAAATCATCGTCCGCGTCGTCGCTGACGGGAGTTTCTTCCACAGATTCGGCGGAATCGGACGGTTCGACGGCCTGGGCGACGCCCGAGACCGAGTACTCATCTGCAGCAGCCACCGCCGTCAGCCCGCTTGTGTCATCAGCTTCTGTTGTGTCGTCCGCGGCCGCGCTTTCCACAGAGTCGGGATCGAGTGATGACGAATCAATGATCTCAAAGGGCTCGTCGTCGATCGGGTTCTGTCCAACGTCGATACCGAACAGGTCCTTTGCAAGATCTTCCCAGGAATCGTCGTCGTGGGGTTTGGCAGCCATAATACTCGTCTATTTCAGTCGAAACCGGTTAATGGGGCCGAATCCCGGTCCGCACAGGACGGGATTGGTCGCGGAGTCTAACCGACCCGCGCCGGTCCCGCCATTTCGGTGATCGGACGTGATTGTGGGGAAACGCATCGAGTCTCACTCCCGCGAATCACGGTAACCCGTAGACTGGTCTGCATGCCGACGATTTCGACACATTCCAGTACCTCGCTCTTCAGGCTGCCCATCGCCACAACTCTGGCAGGGATACTCAGTCTCCTCAGCCTGGTTGGCGTCGCCAGTCCGGCTGAATTCGCGGACACAGATCAACCGGCTGACTCACCGCTCGTCCTTTCGGCGCTCCCCCCCCAGGAACGGGAACTCCGTCAGCGATTGCAGCAGGCGGCATTGGCCGTCGAGTCCGGAAATGCGGACGAAAGCGTTGAACGGCTGCGCGAAATTCTTGAGGATCGTCATCGGACGTTTGTCGACGTCTCATGGATGGTGCATCCCGCTCCGGACAGTGTGAGCGAACGATTTTCAGGGGCCCAGCACGCCGCCAGTCGCCTTGTGAACAAACTCCCGCCAACGTCACGGCGACTCTATCGACAGCAGGCAGAACCTCTGGCGACGGCAGCTCTGCAGAACGCCCTGCTGCGATCAGACGCCCACCTGCTTCGCGAGGTCATTGTCCGCTTCCAGCAGACACGCGTGGGGCTCCGTGCGCTTCAGACCCTGGCGGCCTGGTCTCTGGACGGGGGTGAATGGCGCGTAGCGGAAATTGCCTGCACCCGAATTCTGGACCACCCGCTGTTGCCGCTCGACCAGCAGGAAGCGACGCGCAGCCGAATCCGAGTCGCCAGAGATCACGGTTCGAGTGGCAACCAGCCGGAACATCGGACATCGGACAATTTGTTTCCTGATCTGCAGACTCCGGTTTGGCACCGCGAATCAGACTCGGGGAGCGAAACAGCGCAGTTGGTTCGCGACGCATTCGTCATCCATGAAGAGCAGTCAATTCCGCTGCTGCCGCGAGCGAGACCGGTCGTCTCCGGCGACATTGTTCTACATCGCACACTTCGCGGCCTGTCGGCTTTGGATTTGCAGTCGGGGCGTAACATCTGGAACGCGACGCTGCCCGGCACTGTCCAGGCCGCGCCGTTGACGGTGAATCCGTCGCTGCAGTATCTGGTGTCCCGGTCATTGGCCAAACAAGTGCAGCTCGACACCGTGCAGTCGCGTTTTGTTGTCGATCGGGACCTGGTCTTCACAGCCGAGCCGCTGAGTAGCGGACAAAGCCAGCAATCGCCGACTCGTCATGGTCCGTTTGGCCCGATCATCGCATCACTGGCCCACAACGGGATCGTGGCCCGTTTTCGCACGAGCGGCGAAATGGCCTGGGCATTCACGCCGTCCGACCTTGTCGAATTGCAGGGAAACGCGTTCTTCACAGGACCGCCGACGGTGGTGGACAATGAGGCGGTCGGGCTCGTTCAGGTCGGCACGACACTCCACCTTTACGCTCTGTCCCGCGACACCGGACGCCTCCGCTGGACCCGGCCGATCGCCGAGACGCCGAGACATTCGTCAGCCGACATCGACTGGCATGCGATTGCCTGTCCGGTGATTGAGGCTGGCGGCACACTCGTCTGCCCCACTGCCGCCGGTCTGGTCGTGGGGATCGATCTGGTCACACGGTCGCCGTTATGGGCGATTCGGGTCCCCCGGTCGGATGTTCCGCGCGCGACAATGGCTTTGCCCGCGAAAAGTCAGACGCCCCGTCGTCACTGGTGGAGAGGCTGGCGCGAGGTGGAATTCGCCGTCGCAGGCATCCCCGACTCTCCGCGTGAATCGCTCGTCCTGACGAGCCCCGACAACCACGCGATCCTGGCCATTGATCCCGCGGATGGTTTGATCGTCTGGCAACGGCATATCGCGACACCGCTTTACCTCGCAGGAGTTTTCATGTCGCAGGCGGTCATCGTGGAACGCCATGCCATCAGCGCGCTCGATCTTGCAACGGGCGACATCGCCTGGCGGACTCCGATTGCGGAACCTGTCGGCCGCGGGTGTCACCTCGAACTGACGATCCCCACTCGTCAGACGACTGAGCCGCACCACGTTGTCCCGGTTCGTGGGGGTGGATTTGCTGCAGTGCGACTGGAAGACGGTGCCGTGCAGTCGACACCGATCGGGCAGCTCGAATTCGCGGGCGCGCTCGACTTTTCCAATGGTCGATTCGTAGCACAACAACTGAGTGGGATATCCGCGTGGACAACGTTTCCCGGTCCTGTGGATGCCCCGGAAGCTGTCGCCCAGAACGATGACGTTTCGGCCCGGCTCGAGTTGACACACGCCGCCGCACGCAAAGCCGCGCGCGCCGATGATTTCGACCGTGCCTTCGAATTGTACGCCGACGTACTCAACCTGAACCCATCGTCTGAAATCGACGCCCGAGTGATTGGCCCGGCGCGACGGGTGCGACACGACCATCTGGTCCAGGGCGAAGTCCTCGATCTCGTTGCCGCTGTGGATGCTTCGACCTGCAAGCGGCTTCGTCAGCGGTTTGACGAGTGGTCGAAGCAGGCGGCAGCAAGTCCCGACCCGTTTGCTCTGCAGCGATTCGCCGGCCGCTGGCGAGGGATACCGTGGGTCGGTGACCTGGCCGTTCGAGACGAAGTTCGCATTGGACTCGACTTCGCGCGGTCGCAACTCGACCTGCTGCGTCTGATCGAGTTGCAGGAATCAGATGCCGTGCTCGCGGCAGCAAAGCGGCTCGCCGAGCTGTACGAGTCACGCAGTTACGAGCGGGATGCAGACGCTGTCCGCCGCCGTTTCCTGGCAACCAGTTCCGAGCCGGCACACGCCGGCTCACCCTGGCCGACACGTATGCCGACGGTCAGCGAACATCCGGAACGACAGGTGGATGTCGGTTACCGCATGATTCCAGTTGAATGTCAGCCCGGGACGTTATTCGAGCGACTCAATGTCACCGTCAGCGACGACACGCGCGGTATGCGTATCCGGTTTTTCGGAGACGGGCACTCCGGGTACTGGCAGCTCAGTCTGCCACGATCGAACTCAGCGTTTCGTGGATTCCCGGTATTGGCACGTGGCTGGGGAGTGGGACATTTTCTCGTGTTGCGAATCGGCACCGAACTGTTCGGAATCACCCCGTTCGACAGCAGTGGAGAACCCCGAGCCCGCATCCTGTGGTCACGCACGCTGGCAGATCACCAACGACTCAGTTCGCTGCAACTCGACCCGTCGCGTCCCGGTTTTTCAATCAACGACCTCACGCTACTCGACGAATTCGATCGGCCGATTGGCCGAGTCGGTCCCGTCACAGCCGGTACATTGTGCTATCAGTCTGGTGGAAAGCTCATTTGCCTAGAGACCGCCAGCGGCCGAAGTCTGTGGGAACGTGCCGAATTGCCTCGCAATAACTTGTGCACCGGCGACGGGCGATCCATCTGGCTGATCCAGCCGCAGTCCGGCAACGTCGCAGTCATCCGCGCGCTCGACGGTCGACAGACAGGTTCCTTTCGACTGAATGACATCTCATCATTGGACGGTCGGATTCTCACGGTACATGGTTCCTTCATCACGGTGGGAGAACCTTACGAAGAAACGCCCAGCCTGAAGTATCGTCGCATCGGTGTGCTCGATCTTGCTCGGCGTCAGACGCTGTGGTCGTCCGATGCGATCGATGTCGCAAAGCCCGAATCCGGACCTGAGCATTGCGATTCGTTCTTTGCGATTGGAACTCGCTGGCTGGGACGCCTGACTCCAGCCGGCAAACTGCGTGTGATCAATGTCGCGACCGGTGAAACAGTCGCCGAGTCTACTGTAGAGGGACCGGCTGCCCTGCGAGCAGCATCCCATGTCTCAGATGCCGACAGTCACCTGATCGCCCTGGCCGAGACAGACGAAGTGTCGTTTCAGCAGGTGCGCAACGTGCATCGAAATCCACCCCTGACCGGAACGCTATTGGCGCTCGACTCGCACACGGGAAAGTTGCTCTGGCATCGCCGACTGACCGGTGTCCGACTGGCCCTGGATCAGCCAAAGAACGCACCGTTCCTGGTTCTCAGTTACGAGCGCAAGCGACCAGGAGAGAATGGGGGTTTCGAGTCGATCCTGCAGATTCTCGATCGACGTACGGGCATTGACCTGCGCACACGCCGTGGAGGTGAGCACGAGGACCGCTTTGTCATCGAGCCGAACGTCACTCAGAACCGTGCCAGCATTCGATTCGCGCGCCGCTCAATTCGACTCGACTATGCACCCGCCGAATAGGGGAGCGCGCGATGGCCAAATCGCACGCCTGTTAGACGGGCGAGTTGCAATCGGCCCACGGCTGGCAATTCATTTACGGACGACGTTATTTATTTGCTGCTGTCGCCTTCGCTTGCATCGGCTTCAGCATCACCAGCGTCAGCATCGCTTTCTGCCTCACCTGCTTCTTCGCATGGCTGCCAGCGCTTCATCGAAAACACGCCGTGATCGAGGTTCGAACGAAATGACGCGGAGAAATCTGTGTCCGTGACTTCTGCCGTGTATGAAAACGTCCCGAACAGCAGTCCCAGATTCGATGAACCGGACATGGTCACGCCGTCATCACTACGTTCAGTCACTTTCAACACAACGTTGTATTGAAACGGGAAGATTTCCCAGAACATTCCGTTGAAATGGACGCAGTAATTGTCGTCGTCCAGCCTGGTAAAGTAACCGTTGATCGGTCCATCGTGCCCGTTCGAGTTACTTAACCAGGTTCCGACCCACCAGCCCGACAGGTCTTCCTTCTCAACTTCATCCTTGTCTTCAGCTGGGGCTCCCTCAGCAACGGATTCGGTTTTCGCAGAAGGTGTATCGGCTGTCGCATCCGCAGGGGCGTCCTGTGCATTCGCGAACGATGTCATGACAAACGCGACAGTCAATACATGAATGGAGGTAATCTTCATCGTGTGGTCTCCTGATAAGCTCAAAGTGGAGGTTCGTTGGTGAGGGAGTGCAGACACGCTTCGGTCACCGTGCCGCACGGGTTTGGTCGCGAGCGCTCACGCTTCCGTTTGCTGGAGATGCAGGTCCCGAATCGGATCGTCTCCGATCAACGCGAAATCAGTTACGGGCCAGTCGGGGGCATCGATTTTCAACTCAAAGCTGCTGATCGAGCGAATCATTCCTGCCGGAAACGGGATTTGCCAGAGCGTGCGGCCGGGTTGCTGTTTGAGGTCTTTTGGAATCGCCACAGGCTTGCCGTTCACGGACAGCGACAGATTCTCCAGCGTCCGTTCTTCCGTCAGACGGAAGACCATGTAGCCGTAGTCGAAGAGGTTATAGAAGTGCCCGGTGTATTGGAGTTTGGCGGCGGACGTTCCGGTGCGCCGATGACGTTCTAGGTTCTTGCCAGTTGGTGCGGACCATCCCGTCAGCTTCCATTCGATTTCACCGCAATCCACGTTTCCGAAGTCGCACGCCAGGAATCGACCGCCTCGCTCGCGCAGCATCGCGGTGAAGCGACCGTGCCGTGGACGTCCGGAAATGGCTGGTGGATCGGCAGTCGGCTCAACTTTGCATTTGCCACCGAGCAGATCGAAGATCGGCTCGCCAAGCGCCAGATGATGTGGCCGACTGGTCCGGTCGTAGATCCGCGTTTCGGGCTGATAACCGAGCAGGTGATAAATCGTTGCGGCAATGTCGTCCTGAGTTACTTTGTTGGCGATTGGATAGGCGGCCTGCTCGTCAGTGGCTCCGTACACCTGACCGCCGGCAAGACCCGCTCCGGCCATCACGACTGAGTTGCATGGGCCCCAGTGATCGCGTCCGGTGGTCATGTTGATCTTTGGTGTGCGACCGAACACGCTGTTCCACACAGCGAGCGTGTCATCAAGCAGACCACTTTGCGACAGATCGTCAAGTAGCGACGCAATCGGCCGATCGACCGAGGGCATCAGACGCGAACGCAACTCAGTGAAGTTGCGTGAGTGCGTGTCCCAGGACGTGTCGAGCGTCTTCCGCTCACGGTGCCAGTAAACAGTGACGAGTTGCACGCCGGCTTCCGCAAGTCGCTTCGCGAGCAGCACGCCCTGGCCGAAGGCGTGATAGCCATAACGGAACCGCTCGGCTTCCGGCACGCCGGACAGATCGAACGCTCCTCGAACCTGAGGGGCAAGCACCATGTCGAGTGCCGACTGGTAGTACGCACCGAGTGTTGCCGCCTGATCCGAGCGTTCGGTCAGGCGAGCGACCTGGTCGATCTGGTTCAGCAGACTGCGCCGCGACTCAAGCCGCCCCAGGTTGACGGCTTCGGGCAGTCGCAGCGCCTCAATCGAAAAGTCGGGCTGGTCGGGATGTTGAGTAATCTGAAACGGATCGTAACTGCGCCCCAACAGTCCGCCGCCCTGTCCAGGAGTGATCGCTCCGTTTGTCGTGTGGATCATCTCCGGCAGCGATACGAATGTCGGTAGTCCAGACCGATTGGGCTGTAGCGCCGACAGCACCGAGCCGAAGTGGGGAAAGTCGGACGAGCGCGCGTTGAAGCTCTCCCGCTGTAGCTCGTGACGACGACCGGTCAGACCGGCGTGGGCTCCCGTCGAGTGGTTGTTGTCTTCCTGTCCGACCGAGCGAATCAACACCAGCTTGTCGGCATGCTGAGCAATCAGCGGGAAATGCTCAGAGATGTGCATGCCCGGGACGTTCGTGGCGATCGGCAGGAATTCGCCGCGCGTCTCAAGAGGTCCTTCTGGCTTCAGATCCCACGTATCCTGGTGAGCAGGCCCGCCCCACATAAACAGCAGGATTACGCGTTTCGCCCGGCCAAAAACCGAGCTGGTTTCGGTTCTGCCAAGAGACGCTTGGGCACGTCCGGCCAGCAATTCCGGCAGCGACAGGCCGAGTGTTCCCAGCGAGCCGGCCTGCAGCGCCGTCCGCCGATTCACACGGTCACAAAAGACAGGTGAGTGATTTGTCTGGAGATCGAGCATTGAGGAATCCTGAAGCACGTTTCCGATAACACCATTACACCTTTACTCGGCGCCTCAGGAAAGAGATCCTGAGCCGCTCGACAGAAACGAAATTTGAATCGACGACAATTCGACTCGCGGAACCTGCTGGAAACATCTGGCCAAACACGACTGACGGAGCAACACATGATTCGCACACGGATTGCGAAAGTCCTTGCGGACGGACAACCGGGAGAGAGCGTCAATGTTCGTGGCTGGGTACGCACTCGGCGGGATTCGAAACAGGGGTTCTCGTTTATTGAGGTTAATGACGGCAGCAGTTTCAGCGGGTTGCAGGCCGTGATCGATTCGGACGCCGATGGCTTCGACGCGATCAAAGACGCGACGACCGGGGCCAGTGTGTCGATCACTGGCGAACTCAAGGAATCGCCGGGCAAGGGCCAGCGCGTTGAACTGCAGGGCAAAGAACTGCGTCTGCTGGGCACGGCCGATGCCGAGTCGTATCCACTGCAGAAGAAGCGACACAGCTTCGAGTTTCTGCGCGAGATCGCTCATCTGAGACCGCGGACAAATACGTTTGGCGCCATCACACGCGTGCGCAACGCAGCATCCGCGGCGATTCACGAGTTCTTCCAGGAACGCGGCTTCTGCAACATCCAGACACCCGTCATCACGACCAGCGACTGCGAAGGCGCGGGGCAGATGTTTCAGGTCACCACATTGAATCTCGACCGCATCGCTGAGATTCAGACGAAGATCGATTTCGCTCAGGACTTCTTCGGAAAACCTGCGTCCCTGACAGTCAGCGGACAGCTTGAGGCCGAGATCTTCGCGTGTTCTGTAGGCGACTGTTACACGTTTGGACCGACATTCCGGGCCGAGAATTCCAACACCACGCGGCACCTGTCCGAGTTCTGGATGGTCGAGCCGGAGATGCCGTTCTACGAGCTGACCGACAACATGGAACTCGCTGAGTCCTTCATTCGGCACGTCATCAACACAGTGGTGGAGCGTTGCCCCGAGGACATGGACTTTTTCAATCTGCGGATTGACAAGACCGTTCTCGAAACCCTGCGAAACATCACCGAGAACGATTTTATCCGGCTGCCGTACACGGAAGCGGTCGAACTGTTGCAGGGAAGCGGTCACAAGTTTGAATTCCCCGTCGAGTGGGGCCACGACCTGCAATCGGAACACGAACGCTGGTTGACCGAGCAGCACTTCAAACAACCGGTCATCCTGTTTGATTACCCGCGTTCGATTAAGCCATTCTACATGCGGTGCAACGACGACGAAAAAACCGTGCGGGCGATGGACGTTCTGGTCCCGCGTGTCGGCGAGATCATCGGTGGCAGCCAGCGTGAAGAGCGAATCGATGTGCTGACAGCGCGCATCGAAGAGTGCGGAATGAATCCGGACGATTACTGGTGGTACATCGATCTGCGTCGATACGGCACTGTGCCCCACTCGGGCTTCGGCCTTGGCTTCGAGCGATTGATCCAGCTTGTCACCGGCATGCAGAACATCCGCGACTGCATCCCCTTCCCCCGCGTGCCGAAAAGTGCGGAGTTTTAGAGTCGCATCCTGGTTGGCCCAGGTGGCCGGGTTGGCTCAACTCCGCGGACCGACTCATGTCAGATAAATCTCGACGTCGGCACATTCCGCTGGTTCTTGCGATCATCGCACTGATCGGACTCGTCGGCGTTGCTTTTCCAGTTGCCGATCTCGTCAAAGACGTCCGCAACGAACGGCGTTCCGCAGCAACGAAAGGCCGGCTTGAACAGATTGGCCTGGCGCTGCATGCCTATCACAGTGACTATCGAAGCTTTCATCCGGCGTTCGTAATCGGTCCCGATGGGCGGCCGTGGCACAGTTGGCGAGTGCTCCTGCTGCCGTATCTCGACGAGCACGAGGTGGCGGCCAGTTATCGGATGGACGAACCGTGGGACAGTCCCACCAACAGGCACCTGGTGCCGAAGTGCCCGGAGATGTTCCAGCTGCCGAGTTCGGAGATACGACCCGGGTTTGCAAACGTCTGCGCGATCATCGGCCGACGGACCTCCTGGCCGGCTCATCAGAGTCTGCGCTTTCGCGATTTCCTCAAAGGCACGAGCAACAGTATTCATGTTGTGGAATCACCACCACGCCATGAATGGACGAACCCGATCGATCTCAACGTGCGTGAGTTTCTGCGCGATCGCCAGTCACTCCCGGAAGGGTCTTCTTCATGGGTCGTTTTCGCGGATGGGTCTGCCCGGCAACTCCCCAAAGACTTTGCCGGCATCCGGCTGGCAAACGCTCTCGCTCCGCGCGGTCGCCAGTTGACCTTTCGCGGAGACGACTGGCCGGCAGAGTTCGTTGATGCTTCGACGATTCAGTGGCGCGATCCGGTGGACTCCAGCACGCTGCCCCACACGACGTTGCACGCGAGCTGGGACGAAAACCTCGACGCCGGGAAGAACAACCTCTGGTGTGCCGTCTTTCAGCTTTGCTGGGACCGGTTGGTGACGGTGATTGGTGAACCGGTCGAAGTTTCACAAAGGCAGAAACAGGTTGACCTGCTGAACGAATCACCGTTTGACCGGACGGCGCTCGATCCAAGCACCTACATCCTGACAACGGGATCAGCCAACCAAAGGTCAACCGACGAGCTGCGTGACGGGCTCAGCGTGTTGATGCCCGAACTGAAACCAGACCTGACTGAACTTCCAGGTCCTAATCCGTCGCTCCGGCTGTTCGCGGCTTTGAAGAAGTCGATCCGGTATCACGACCAGCTCGAGGCGACACGTGATCCGCTGCCGTTCAAGTCGCCTGCCGAGCGGACACCGGTCAAGGCGTTTGGCAAGGAACCAACGGGCCACGGGCTGGGAGAGATCGTGTTGGCCGAGACTGTCTACGTTGGCGATTACGTCAGCGATGACGACTTCGTCATCATGCTGGGGACCGAAGGCGGACGTGACGATCAGGTCATTCTGGCGTTGATGGAACCGGAAAGCAGTCTCCATAAGTGCTGGGAGCGGGTAGCCAACCGACTGAAAGCCCCGCACCGCAATCGTGTCGCCGCCAGCCTGCGAGACGGTGAGTCGCTGCTGCGAGTTCCGGTGCTCGACTTCCATGTCAGACACGACTTCCAGCAATTGATCGGGTTGAACGTTCGGAACATGCCCGCTCCGCCGCCGAACGTCATCAAGGCGGCGCAGGAGACCATCGCTTATCGATTGGATGAGCGGGGAGCCGAACTGCTGGCTCAGGCGGAGATCGTCGTGATGTTGAGTTCGATGGGAGACGATGAGCCTCCGTTCGATCCACAGCGACCTCGCCACTTCGTCCTGGATCGTCCGTTCCTGCTCGCAATGCGAGAGACAGGAGCGAGTCAGCTGTACCTGCTGTGCTGGGTCGCGATGCCTGACATCATGGAGCGAGCACTGACTGCGGCCCGAGCAATCACGAACTGAACTGACAAGCCGACAGGTGTCAACCAAACTTGTCTTGTCGATCGGGCTCGGGACTGGAAGTGGTCCCGTACCGGCTGCTCGGCGGAGCACGAACACGGATCGGAATCAGAGTTCTGATCTTGTGAACCTCAGCGACGGACACAACTCTCCCTCACTTGGGGACAAGCAGGTCTTCGTCGGTCAGCCACAACACGGGCCGGTACTGCACAGGGTGAGTCGGACGGGATTTCGCGAGGTCGAATCGCCCTTGCTCGATCTTCACAGTCCCTGTTTTCTCTGAGTGAAAGAAGAACGACTTCTCCGCATGGGTCCAGCCGTATTGATTCTGCTGCACTGGCACCATCCACACGATCTGCCGGCCGTCGGGTGACACTGACACATCCCAGACATTGACTTTCGCAGCAAGCTGATCATCGCCAGCCCAAAGCTGCGGTTTGTAAATGTCCCCGCGGAATTCGTACTGAGTCGACAGGTGACGGTCGGAGACCGATTTGCCGTCTCGGACTTCGATTCTGTGATCGCCGAACTGCTTTGATCTCATCATCAAAGCGTTGTCGCTACGACGCCAGAAATCCGGATCGAACCGGGTCATCATCGAGAAACCGGGAAATGGCAGTTTGCACACAGTCCTGACCTCGCCCGTTTTCACATTCACCTCAAACAGTTCCGTCAGCCACTTGTCGTGCGCAATGACTATGCCGTCCTGTCCCTCTCGTTTCGGCGGAGCGGCGATCAGAAGCCTGTCCCTGTCAACCCAGTGCATCGCTGGTGCGTAAACATGATTGCCACCACCCGTGCTCACATTCCCGCCGGAAAACTAATGCTTCAACGGTCGTGCTGCTGGCGGAGTTGCCTGAAGGTCGACAATGTGAATGTCGAACACATGGACCAATGCGGCCGAGGCCTCACTTCCTGCAAATGTTGCCGTGGCCAGTTGATGGCCGTCGGGCGACAAAGCAATCCGACTGTGAGTGTGAGTCGCGAACGAGGTCGACCGTTGCATGCTGCCTTTGACCAGCGGCGTGGTCGTCTTCGAAGCAAAGTCGTACTGGCTGATCACTGTGAAGAGGGGCATCGAAAAGATGATCGAGTCGTGAGTTGGATTGAGGAGCAGGAATTCCGCGGGACCGTTGACCGTTCGATTTACCTGACCGGAGCCCAGGTCGACAAAACTGGCCTTCCCTCTGAAGCCGGAGACGAGCATCTGCCCGCGGTTGATGGAGTGAATTCCGTTTCCCGTGAGCGCTCGAGAGGACGTGACGACCCGCTTCGACTGTTCTTCCGTTGCTCGATCCAGTGGAGCAATTCGATGCAGGACGATTTCGGGAGTCAATGTCCCGTTTTCGTCAGCCTTCATTCGTTGATACGCCCAGTGTATGTAGACGTCGCCCTGCTGATCCTGTGCCACTGAGGAACCCTGCACCGTCAGGCATGCCGCGAATGCGCCGGCAAGCAGCACGACTTCTTTCAGTGATCTACACATCTGGATTCTCCAGGGATCGAACGAGACTCTTGTTGGCCGACGCTGACTGCCAATGGGTTGCATGACGTCAGCGAATCAGTTTCCAGACACACTGAGTCTGAGTCGAGGCAAGTCTCTACTCAGCACCTCTACGACATTTGTCGTTCGTAACCGCGCACAAAAAAAGCCCGGCTCTAATGTAGAGTCGGGCTTCTTAAGACTGGGCAGTCCACTTCTGCGTGCGCTCGATGCACAAAGAACTCCAACCTGTTCGCTGAAGGCAACGACTTAGTGTTCACCCTGCCAGACGCTTGACTGAATGTCCCACTGGCTGTCGCAGTCGTCCCATTCGTCTTCGAAGCTGCTTCCGCTGGACCCGCCTTTGCCGGCCGACCATGCACCCGACTGGTGGTACGACTGATTGATGGAACCAAACGCTGCGGCGACGTCCTCCAGTTCGTTGTTGATTGCAAAGGACACTTCCGAAAGCCCGACAATCAGTCCGATGATGACGATCGTTGAGATCAGAATCAGCTCGGCCGAAACCAGGAAACCGTTTTCGTCGTTCAGCAGGTTGGTCAAGAGAGTTGTCATGGTGTGTTCCTCTCAGGTGGCAGGTATTTGTTTTTGCGGCTGGCTGACCGCTGTGGCTCATGACAGGGGTGTAAAGCAGGCTGAATGCCAAACCCCCGTCCAGCGTAAAGAGAACCTGACAACGCTGCTGATAAACAGGCCATAACCCACTGCAACACAGCAGGTTGCAGCAATTCCGAGAAGCTGGGTCGGGAATCATCAGCACACCAACCACGGACGATGTTGATGCCTCAGAGCAACATGTTGCCGGCAACATCAAGGACAACGGGCATCATGGCTTGCGTGACAGGCGCTTCGACGCGCGGTCCCACGTGACTATCCGGTCAAGTCCCACGGCGCGCTGCTAATCCATACCGAGATCGTCCACCATATCCGTGTCGAGTGAGACCTCATCCGAGTCCACCCCCAGCGCCTCAGTAATCGCCTTAAAAACCGTGGCTTGGATGCTCGCCACGTTCCATTCCGATGCGTTGTCGGGGGGGGGGGCCCGCAGTTTGACCGGCCATGGCTTTCCAGACGACACAATCGGGATGCTGTGCCATCAGCCAGAACATCAGACGCAGATGACTTGCGCAACTCTCCGGAATTCGGGGCACGCCTGACGGCTGTGGTTCCAGTGGCGGCAGTTCAACGCCCAATGCTTCACCAAATGCCAGCCAGTTCTGGTCACGACGTTCCTCAGGAAACAAGTGCTCGAATCGGTGGCGGAACCAGCGGCGGCGATAATCCGGCAGGCTCTTCAGTGCGGCATTGATTCGTTCGAACATGATGTCGGTGTCGGGTATCGGCGGGATTTCCCCGCAAAGCCGCGAAGTCACGAGTTGAATGATCTGCCGCGGTGACTGAAACAGATAGATCCCTTCATCATTGCTGATTTCGATACCGAACTGCTCCTCCAGTTCCATGACCAGTTCAATTGAGTCCATCCCCATCGTTGCCCCTTTCCGATGCTGCCGTCGCTTCTCCTGACCAGTATCGCACGTAACATTCGCCTTAAGGACTCGCCAGATACATCTTTGGAAAAGGCAGCCTGGAACTCCGTCATGAAGAAATCCACCCTCGTCTCTCGCAGCCTGCGACATTACTGGCGCACGCACGTCGCCGTTCTGCTCGGCGTGATCGCCGGCACGGCCGTGATCGCCGGGGCTCTTGTTGTGGGCGATTCCGTGCGGCAGAGCCTGCGGCAAATGAGTCTCGATCGACTCGGCGGAGTCGACCATGCAGTGCACAGCAGGTCTCGGTTCTTCACGCAGACGCTCGTCGACAACGTGTCGGTCGCCGCAACGGCTGGCGATCGCTTCGAGACAATTGTGCCAGCTCTGATCATGGACGCTGCGCTCGTGCGCGATGAATCTGACGGGACCGTGCTCGACCGCGCTGGCGGGATACATGTTTACGGCGTGAACGAGGACTTTGCGAAACTCAGTGAGCTGAGTCCGGACGACATCCCGACCGGCGATGACATCGTGTTGAGTCACCGGGTGGCCAGTCAGATCAATGCCAGTGCGGGCGATGAACTGAGGTTGTGGCTCGAACTGCCGGCGACTATTCCCAAAGACACGCTGCTGGGCGGGATCGAAGATCAGGACACGGCCGAGTTCGCTGTCACCGTCAGTAAGGTCCTGCCTGAAACGGCGGGGGGCGGTCGATTCGATCTGATTCCAGGCCAGCAACTTCCGCTGACTGTCTTCGTAGCCCTGGACGAATTGCAGGCAGCCGTCGGTCTGAATGCAGTGCGTCGCTCGCGGGATTTTCCTGATGGCAAACCGGCTCGAGTGAACGCCTTGTTCGCGGCGGCAACCGATGAAAGGGACCAGGCCGGTGAGCTGGCACCAGACGCTGCAAAACAGGCCACGAAGCTGCTGAGCGAATCAGTCTCGCTGGACGACCTCAATCTGCACGCCGTCATTCCCACGATCGAGTCCGAGGACGGCGGCAATGAAAAGGATCGAGGCTATATCGCCATCGAGAGCGAGCAGATGATCCTTGAAGACGCTTTTGCCGCGGCCAGCAAGCGGACGGCAGATGAACTCGGTTGGCCGACATCTTCGTCACTGGTGTATCTGATCAACGAGCTGATCAACCCGAATGTCGAACCGGGTGATCCAAAGGACGAGGCTCCGGCGGGTTACTCTCTGTATTCCATTGTGGCAGGTGTCGATCCGACCGAAGTCAGTCAGCCACCGTTCGGTCCGCTGTTCCCGCCCGGAGCAGATGTGTCGGAGATCGGTGAAGACGACATCGTGCTGGACGACTGGGTTGCCGAGAGCCTGAAAGTCTCGGTGGGTGACACAGTTGTGGTGCGGTATCACCTGGTGGGATCACACGGCGAACTTCCGGAAGAAGAAATCGAACTGACAGTGCGGGCCATCGTGCCACTGGAGGGTTCGGTCACTGCGGCCGATCGCGGAATCACTCCCGAAGTCCGCGGTATCACGGATGCTCGCAACTTTCAGGACTGGAAGCGGCCGTTCGATATGGACATCAGTCGGGTCACGAAACGCGACGACCTTTTCTGGGAACAGCACGGTCCACTTCCCAAGTCGTTTGTGTCGTTAGGTAGAGCTCAGAAGCTATGGAAAAGCCGATACGGCAGCCTGACCTCCGTTCGAGTTGCTCCACTGGATGACGAAGATATCAGGAGCTCTCGTGACGGATTTGTTGGCGCATTCCTGAAACAACTGACCCCTGAGGAAACCGGCTTCGTCTTCCAGCCCGTCAAGTACAACGGAGTCAAAGCCGCCAGCGGAACGACTGACTTCACCGGACTGTTTGTCGGCTTCAGCTTCTTTGTGATTGCCTCGGCAATGATCCTGATCGGGCTGCTGTTCCGGCTCGGTGTCGAACGGCGAACATCGAGCATCGGCCTGCTGGAAGCCGTTGGATTCGGTCAGAAGCAGGTGCGGCATCTGATTCTGATCGAAGGACTGGCGGTCGCGGTCGTTGGTGGGCTAATCGGATGCGTCGCCGCCGTTGCCTATGCCGATCTAGTGGTCTTCGCCCTGAAATCGCCCGACTGGTGGGGCGGCGCGATAGGCAGTCAATTCCTGGACGTATATGTCACGCCGTTGAGTCTGACGGCAGGTTTCGCAATCTCAGTCTTTGTCGCCCTGATCGCATTGCTGTTTGCCTTGCGGGACCTGAAGGACATCAGCACACGTCAGCTTCTTGCTGGCAGTACTGAGCTTGTCACGACTGACGCTGACACCCAACGGTTCGCGGCCCGGCGTCGGAAGTGGGCTCGCATCGGTTTCGTGGTTTCTCTGGTAGTGGTGATAGCAGGTGTCGCGCGATTGATTCCGTCCAGCGAAGCGTTCTCCGGACTCACATGGCAGGTCGTGGCGTTCTTTGTCGTCGGGATGATGCTACTCACCAGTGCGGTCTTTCAGTTGTCTGCCTGGCTGGCGGGTGATCACGGTTCGGCGATCCGTGGCAGAGGGCTCGCCGGAAACGGCCGTCTTGGATTCCGCAACGCTGCCCGGCATCGATCACGGAGTGTGCTGTCGACCGGCCTGATTGCATCGGCGACGTTTGTCATCGTGGCGGTCTCCGCGGGCCGTCGCGATCCGGGCGTCGAACAGTCGGATGTCAATTCGGGCAACGGCGGTTTTGCCCTGGTCGGGGAGACGACGACACCGATCACACGCGGCGACCTGAACTCGTCGGATGGGCGAGACGAACTCGCCTTCGACGTCGCGACTGATTCGCCCGAAGCGAAGCTGCTCAACGAATCGGTCACGTATGCGTTTCGTGTTCGACCGGGCGAGAATGCGAGCTGTCTGAACCTGTATCAGACGGAATTGCCGACAATCCTTGGTGTGCCCGACACGCTGGTCGATCGTGGAGGTTTCCGCTTTGTCGATCAGCGAAAGGCCGCCTACTGGAAGCTTCTGACGGAAACGCGCGAAGACGGCAACATCCCGGTCCTGGGCGACATGAACACGCTGATGTTCAGTCTTAAAAAAGGCCCCGGAGCGACGATTGATCTGCCGGGCACGAAACAGAAACTGGTCGTTGTTGGAATGCTCGACAGCAGCGTGCTTCAGGGGGTGCTGCTGATGTCGGACGCAAGTTTTCAGGCGATGTTTCCCGAGCAGTCAGGATTCCGTTACTTCCTGACCGGCGCGAGCGACGAGCGTGTCACAGCAGCGGGACATTTCACTGACGCCGAGGTCGCGACGTTGTCGCGCGTCTTCGAATCGTCGCTGACACCTTACGGCTTCGATGCCGAGCGCGTCGTCGACCGCATCGCAGCCTTCCTTGTCGTGCAGAACACGTACCTGTCGACGTTTCAATCACTCGGCGGCCTGGGGCTACTGTTGGGCACACTGGGACTGGGGACGGTGATGCTGCGTAGCGTTGTTGAGCGACGATCAGAACTCGCACTGCTCCGCGCGGTCGGATTCCGTAACAGCGGTCTGGCGATCATGGTCCTTGCCGAGAACGCCATGCTACTCATCTGGGGCCTGGCGGCGGGAGTGATCTGCGCGCTGCTGGCGATGCTGCCACATCTGCAAAGCGCCGGAGCCGACACTCCATGGACGGACGGGGCACGATTGCTTGCTCTTGTCTTTGTGGTCGGCATGACAGCCGCGCTGTTTGCCGTACGCGAGGCCAGTCGCACAGCGATCGTCAGCACGTTGCGAGGCAATTAGTTTTCGTGGGGTTCTTGGGTAATCGACCGTTTGCCCGCAGGATGCTTACGTTCGTCGAGCGTTTCGTCGAAGTCCGTCAGGTCATCGGGCTTCGACGGTTTCGGGGGCATCTCAGCCGTATCGGACTGCCACGACGCGGGACCTCCCAGGTCATCGTGAGTTTCCTCCGTACACGGCTTAGATAGACTGGCCTGCTCCGAACGAATTTGTTTCACGGCCGCAGCGAGTTGCTCCGCCCAGTTCTTTGCCACCTTCCAGTCAAAAAACTGAGGGGTAGGAACATCGATCCTGGTAACCGTGAGTCCACTGGATGCATTGCTCACGTTCTTAGCCATGAATTTCAGTTGACGGCTGAGTTAGGCCAGTTCCTGGTCTGTCATCGGATCACTTCACTGAATACTGATTTCGGACGGGTTACGAGCGGTGATATTACGACTGATAATATACAGAAATGTCCGCCGCGATGGACCATTTTGCCCTGTCGGCACTGAAAGCGATCACTCTGAGCACTTACTCGACGGCCGTGGAAAAGGTGACACGCCCGAATGTATCCGGCGTATGGAACGCAGGCTTCTCCGTCTTGCCGGGCGACCATTGGCTGTACTGCGGATTGGTCTTTCCGCCCAGGCGGTTCAGGTTGAGATGCCACACGTCACGGTCACACGGATGCGGACGCCCCGTAACTGACACGAAGTTGGCGAATGGTATTGCAGCTTCCAGAACCCAGCCGCGATCCGTATCGCTGTCGTCGTTGAGCGTTCCGTCGACTGTCGTGGCAATGATCACTCCGCAGGCGTTCCAATTCGGCACTTGCGGCTTGCCAGGGCCGTTCAGGTGATGACGATCAAGACTTGCGCAATTCACATTCATCTCGATGTTGAAATAGTCCAGGGGACGTTTCGGGTTCGGCGCCGTGAACAGTTCGACGCAGTCGTCCTTATAGACCGGACTGTCATGTTCCGTCTGCTCGGCCCAGACGTGAGCGTCTTCACACTCATACGCGACGTACAGGAACCGGTCGTCCCACAGCATGCGGACGACGGTCTTTTCTTTGCGTCCCTGCTTCCACCATGGGAAGGTGAAATCGCCGAATGTCTTCACGTTTCGCCAGGCGGCTTCGTCGAGACGCCCGTCGATCCTTAATTTCACGTCCGTGCGATGGACTGTGTGTTGAGGCCATTCGTCCGCTGCGTGACAAGCACTGGCGACGCACGCGAGCGCAACAACAACTGCAGACAAACTCAGTTTCCAATTGCACATCGCATTTCCTCTTCGCGTCAGAGTGACATGCGGGACAGATCATACCGTGGGGGTGTAGGGCAACCCGAAATAGTCGTGAATGAAGGCCTTGCGGTCGCCTTCGTGACGCACGAATTGCACCAGCGCATACAGCTTCTGCTGGTCGCGTTTCAGCTTTTCGTCCAGTCGATCCTGATCAGTCAGCTGTGGTGGCAGGTCTCCCACGACTTCCAGTGACATCGGTTGCCACTCGCCCTCGACGACGGCATGTCGGTCGAGCATCTGTAACACCGTTTCCAGCCGGTGATCGTGTTTCTGTCGTGCGTGCAGCCGTTCGAGCATCCACTCCAGGCCGAACGCCTGCACCTGTTCGGCTTCGTGAGCGAGCAGGTCATAGACTCGTTCGTAAAACTGAGCGTCCGGATTGCTCCAGCGCATGAATTCCATCTGCGTTGTCAGATCGCTTTCTTCGTACAGCAGCACGCAATCTGATGGCTCGCCGTCGCGCCCTGCCCGACCGATTTCCTGATACCAGGACTCCATCGAGCCGGGAATCTCAGCGTGAACGACGAACCGAATGTCTTCCTTGTCGATTCCCATGCCGAACGCCGGTGTCGCCAGGACGAGGGACCCGGAATTGTCCATGAAGTTCGATTGAATCCGCCGCCGTTGCTGGCGTTCCAGCTTGCCGTGATAACAGAAATGCGGAACGCCACGTTTCCGTATCTTCTCACTGAAGGCGTCCAACGTTCGAATGAGCGTGAAGTAAACAATTCCGCTGCCCGCGCTGTTTTCATACTTGCGAAAGATGTCGATCATCCGATCGACTTTCTCTTCGTCGCCCCAGACTTCATCGACTGACAGTGCCAGGTTCGGTCGATCGATCCCCTCGTGAAACATCTCGACGTCGTCTGGCATCAGCCCAAGTTGACGTACGATGTCGGCCTGCACGTCGGGGGTTGCAGTGGCAGTCAGGGCGATCGTCGTCGGGTCATTGACGATCCCGCGGAACTCGCGCAGGCGCGTGTAGTCGGGCCGAAAGTCGTGTCCCCATTCACTGATGCAATGCGCTTCGTCGACCGCCAGCAATCGGATATCGCGTTGTGCCAGGACATCGATGAACTCCGGTTTCCGGAACCGCTCGGGAGTGATGTACAGGAGGGAAAACCGGCCCTTGGACACCTGCCGGTAACGGCTTTCGCGTTCCTGTCGCGACAGCGACGAGTTGATGAATGCCGCTTCGATTCCTTTGGCTCGCAGAGCATCGACCTGATCCTTCATCAGCGCAATCAATGGCGAGAGCACCAGCGTCAACGGAGATTCACCAGGACTCGCGTGTGCCGCATGCACGAGCGCCGGAATCTGATAGCACAGAGATTTGCCGCCTCCAGTCGGCATGATCACAACCGCGTGGCCACCATTCATCACCCGATCAATGACGGCGGCCTGCGGACCGCGAAATGATGCGTGCCCGAATCTCGCGCTGAGAACCTGCTGAGGAGTCATGCGTCAGCCGCCGGCCTGTTCCCGGCCTGCTCCGTCATAGATCGCCGATTCTGTGATGACTCGATCCATGAAGATGTCGTGATCCTGCATTGGGATTTCCGGGAACATCTGACACTCGAACGCCAGTGCGACCAGCGGGCAGTCCGGGTGTGCGTGTTCGAGCAGCTTGTCGTAGTAACCCTTGCCGTGTCCGGTCCGACCTCCGCGTGCGTCGAATGCAACGCCAGGTACCATGATCAGATCGAGGTCCTGGGGCAGAACGTTTTTCTCGGGAAGCTGACGCAGCTCCTGCTTTGGTTCCAGGATGCTGTACATCCCGATTTCCAGCTCGTCCATCGATTCCAGCCGGAACAGTTCCAGTTCACCGTCAGCATTGCACCACGGGACGATAATTGTCTTGCCGGATTTAAGAGCCGCCGGAAGCGCATGTCGTGTGCGGGCCTCAGTCCGAACATCGACATAGAACATGACCGTTTTCGCCTGCTGAAACTCGGGAAGCTGCATGAATTTCCCGATGATCACCTCGCTCAGCTCGTCTTTATCGGACTGGTTGCGGCGGTTCTCGTGCGCCTGCTTTCGAATCTGGTTCTTCAGCTCGGCGGGGCTCATGGCGTTCGTTGTGTCTGGCATCGTGGTCATCCGGGACCCTCCTCTGTCCTGATGTAGAAAACGTGTCGGCGCGACGATAGCGGGTGTCGCAAAGAGACTCCAGCTACCCGAACAGCTTTCCGGGATTCATCAGATTCTGCGGGTCGAGAGCCGTCTTAATCGCTCGCATGACATCGACACCGGCGCCGTGCTCGTCGCGAAGAGCCTGTATTTTGCCGATTCCAATCCCGTGCTCGCCGGTGCAGGTGCCACCCAGTGCGAGAGCGTGTTCGGTGATTTTGTGGCTCAGGCTTTGCACCAGTTTCAGTTCGGACTCATTACCGGGAATGATCGGGAAGACGACGTGGAAGTTCCCGTCGCCGACGTGTCCGAATAAGGGTGGGGGAATCGGACAGTCCCGAATGTCCTCTTTAGCCAGACGGATGCATTCAGCGAGTTGACTGATGGGGACGCACACGTCCGTGACGTAACCGATCGCTCCATCGCGTAACGCGATGACCGAGTAGTAGCTGTTGTAACGAGCCTCCCACAGCCGATCGCGTTCGCCTTCGCCGCTGGCCCACCGGAAGTTTCGAACGCCGTGCTGTTCCAGAATCGCTCGTGTCCGCTCGGCGTGTTCGGTGACGGCCGCGTCGCTACCGTGAAACTCGAAGAACAGCGTCGGCGTCGTTTCGTACGTCAGGCCCGAGTACCGGTTGATGGCATCCATCTGGATTTCATCGAGCAGTTCAAGCCGAGCCACGGGAATAGCGGCGGATAGAACATCAATCGCTGCCCCCACAGCCGCGTCGATCGAATCGAATGCACACACGGCCGCGGACACCGCTTCTGGGACGGGCGCGAGTTTCAGAGTGACTTCCGTGATGATTCCGAGCGTGCCCTCGGAACCTACGAACAGATGCGTCAGGTCATATCCGGCGGACGATTTCCGAGCCCGGCCACCAGTTTGAATGATCCGCCCCTCGGCGAGGACCGCGGTGAGCCCCATTACATTTTCCCGCATCGTGCCGTATCGAACGGCTGCCGTGCCGGACGCTCGTGTCGCCGCCATTCCGGCCAGAGACGCATCGGCTCCAGGATCGACCGGGAAATGCAAACCCGTTTGTTCGTTCGCAAGGTGCTGATTGAGTTGCAAACGAGTCACGCCAGCCTGCACCGACACGTCCATATCCGGCACACTGACTCGCAGGATTTGACTCATTCGCCGCATATCGACGGTCACACCACCACGCGTCGCCACCACGCCGCCCTCAACAGCCGTGCCCGTCCCGAATGGAATGATCGGGCAGTCGTGCTCCGCGCAGATGCACACACACGCGGCGACCTGTTCGCTGGATTCAGGAAAGACAACGGCGTCGGGTCGCTGCGGCTGGTGATGGGCGGAGTCTTTCGCGTGCTCGTCGCGAATCTCGATATCGGTCGTAACACGTTCACCAAAGGCCGTCCGCAGCGCAGCAATGCAGGCGCTATGAGGACTCTCGCCTGACATGATGCTCCCTGGTCTGTGGCTGATGCTGAAGGACACAGACTATCGGAGAATTCGATGTCGCGGGAGCATCAGGAAGGAGACTCACGCAAAGGCGCGAAGACGCAAAGTTTCTAGAACCCGCGTGACCAGCTCACGATAAACGCCCAGTCCGTTTCGAGCTGGATACCGTCGAGGTCCTGATAGAGCGTCGGTACGAACTCTGCACTTAACAGGTTTCCGTCGCCCACGAGCGCGGACACGCCAAGGCCGAGATTCAGAAGGTATCCACCACGGAACGATTCCACGTTCGTGCTGATCAGACCATCGGGAGTCATCGCATCGGCACCGTCGTAGTTGGACTTCCAGACGTTCTCCACGCGGATGCTCAGGGCGAGGTCTGGGGTAATCAGGTGGCTGTACCAGAAGTTGAGTTGAAACGTGTCGCTGACCGAATAGTCGCGGTAATTTCGCCCGATCGGCAGGTCGGTCTGAAACTGGGCTCCGTATGAACCACAGTCGTCGTAGTGTCTCCATGTGATCCCGGGACGGGCGTTGAACGTGCCGCTTCCCTTTCGCATGGGAAACGGCAGCGGTAGAGCAACCGCTCCAGCAGTGGGAGCTGACGAGGTTTCAAAGATGTCACCAGTGGGTACGGAGAAACCAAGGTGCAGAATGAGATCGTCATCTTCGTCGTCCGTCAGGCTGAGCAGCGCTCCGAATCCCGTATCGCCAAATCCGCTCGTATGAGTCGTGAACGGAGTGCCCGGTCCACCACCTGCCATGTTGCCCGGTCCGCGGATGTGGTCCATTGTCAGAGCGGGCAGCATCAGCATCGTGTATACGGAGATGTCGTCCGTCAGGCCATACATCAGATGAACCATGTGCATTTCCATGGTCATCTGAGTCGGTGAGGCACCGAGATTGGTAGTAATGCCGTTCGCCGTGAATGGTGTCGTGGAAAGGTCGTCCAGCGTGCTCGAGCCGGCGCGATTGTCTTCCATGTACATGTTCATGTACTTGTATTCGACCATCCATTCGCCCTGCTCGTGGATGTGACCACCCATCAATCCTGCTGGAAGGTGCTTGTCGGCCATACTGCGACGGTCGTGGTGATCACCATGCACCCAGTCGTTCGATGGATGGAACACCTCGGCCGGGTCAGTCGCCGCGTGTGTGTCTTCCTGGTCGTCGTCAAACGCCGCAGTGAGAACGGGTGGCTGGTTCACCTGGGTGTCCGCGCCAAACGCAAGTGTGTTCAGAGCAACACTCAGTACCAGGCTGAACACACGCGTGAACTCCGGTACGACCCTCATGGTTCGTCCTTCACAATCGCAGTGGTAAAGACGCATGGAACGGCTGCGCGTTATTCTGTCACAGTCGTAAGTGGCTGAAAACATTTGATCGGCTCATTCGGCCGTCGAACTGAGTGCTCATGCGACACAGCACTCAGAATGACTGGCGCCCAAGGCAGAGAGATGACAGTCGGACCAGGCTGCAGATTCCGTACAACAGTCACAATCGATCCGCAGTGACAATCTGTAACAACCGGGCCGTGACAGGAGTCCTTGCGCAGGTCTAGCATCGAGCTTAGCGAATTGTTGTTCCGGCACTTCGCCGTCGTCGGCCTCACCGTTCAGATCTGGCCGCATGCGGAATTCCAGCAACCAGTTTGCAGCAACGTGATCGCGGTCGTTGCCTGGAACGATGGGACGTTAAGGACTATCCTGGTCCGCTTGGATCTTTGCTTCTGACTGACCCGACCAGCCGAATCCGGCCGGTTCCCTGTAGCCCCCTCATATATGGGAACATTCCATGACTCAGCATCAGACCACTCGCCGCGACTTCCTGAAGAGCTCGTCCGCTCTGGCGGCTGCCGCCACCGCGACTCCGTACTTTGCATGGAGCCAGCCGGCATTCGCCAATTACTCTGCCAACGATCAACCGAATATCGGTTGTATCGGTGTCGGCAGCATGGGGACTGGCGACGCTCGCGGACATGCGGGATTCGGTAACGTCATCGCGGTGTGCGACGTCGATTCGAATCACGCCAACCGGGCGAAGAATCACGACCAGATCGGCAAGGGCAAGGCCGACGTCTACGGCGACTACCGCAAAGTTCTGGACCGCGAAGACATCCAGGTGGTCAGCGTGGTCACCCCCGATCATTGGCACATCAAGATCGCGATTGAAGCTCTGGAAGCCGGCAAGCACGTGTTCTGCCAGAAGCCGCTGACGCTGACACTCGAAGAGAATCAGCTGATCCGCAACGCCGCGAAGAAGTACAACAAGCAGGCGTTTCTGATCGGGACTCAGCAGCGGTCTGACCGCAACAAGTTCATGCGGGCGGTCAACATGGTGCAGAAGGGTCTCCTGGGCGACATCAGCAAGATCACCGTCGGCATCAACGGCAGCCCGACCGGTGGTCCGTTCGAGGTCGCGGATGTTCCCGAGCACCTCAACTGGGACATGTGGCTTGGTCAGGCTCCGAAGGTCGATTACCGGCAGAAGCGGTGTCACTACCAGTTCCGCTGGTGGTACGAGTACTCGGGCGGCAAATTCACGGACTGGGGTGCTCACCACGTTGACATCGCCACCTGGGCGATCGGCCAGCACGAAGAAGGCATGGGGCCAGTCTCCATTGACGGCACCGACGCCAAGCATCCCGTGCCGTTCGAGAATGGTCATCCGACGAAGGATGACAGCTACAACACGTCGCACGATTTCAACGTGATCTGCAAGTACGAGAACGGCATTGAGATGCATGTCACCAGCCGTGGTGACAACGGCATCCTGTTCGAAGGTTCCAAAGGTCGGCTGTTCGTCAACCGTGGCAAGATCGTCGGCAAACCGATCGAAGAGAGCTGGGACAAGGACCAGTACACGATCGAGGACCAGACGCGGCTGTACAAAGGCAAGCAGCCGGAAGGTCACAAGAACAACTTTTACCGCTGCATTCAGGAAGGCGGCCTGACGTTGTCCGACGTCTTCTCCCACGTGCAGGCAATGAATACCTGCCACCTGACCGCGATCGCCGCACGTCTTGGTCGAACGATCAAGTGGGATCCGAAGAAGGAAGAAATCACCGGCGACTCAGAAGCCGCCCAGTTCTTCGCCCGCACACCGCGGGAAGGATTCGAGATTCACCGCGTTTGATGCGAGTCGAGATGCAAACCAAAGCCCCCGTCTGTTAGCAGCCGGGGGCTTTTTCATGGGCGAACAGTACAAGCCGGAAGTGCGAGCGAATGATAGCCTGGGGTGCCAACCCCAGGAAAAGCCCACTACCTGGGCCCAGACTATCGCATTCCACCGCTATCGCGGTTCAAAACGCGCAACCGCACTACGCACGTCGCGAAGCGTATTACGCCTGGATATCAGCGGGGATAGCGCGGCCGACTTCGGGAACGGATTCGAGCAGCGATTCAACCATGCGCTGAGGAGTCCAGCCTTCCATCCGTGCCGAGTAGTCGAGAATCAGGCGATGCCCGAGTACGTTGGGGACAACACGGCGTACTTCGTCGAATCCGGCATTTGGCTTTCCTTCCAGCAGCGCCGCAGCACGAGCCGTTCCCGCCAGGGCGATTGCTGCTCGCGGTGATGACCCGAATCGCACGAATCGGCGCACGTCCTCGGGCGAATCATCCCGATCCGGATGCGTCGCCGTGACCAGCCGTGCGATGTAGCTGCTGACCGCTTCGGGCAAATGCACGCGATCGGCCAGATCAAACAATCGCGACAGTTCATCTCCGCTCATGACTTCTTCCAGTTGCGGCGGAACTCCCTGACGACGGGTTGTGATTATCTGCTGCAGCGTGTCACTCGAAACACTGTAGACATTGATCTTGAACGTGAACCGGTCGATCTGAGCTTCCGGCAGCGGGTACGTGCCTTCCAGTTCGATCGGGTTCTGTGTTGCCAGTACGAAGAACGGAGCCGGCAGTGCGTGTGTTTCGCCCATGACTGTCACGTGCTGTTCCTGCATCGCTTCCAGCAATGCGGACTGCGTCTTCGGCGTTGCGCGGTTGATTTCGTCGGCCAGCAACAGGTTGGCGAACACCGGCCCGGGATGAAACACCAGCCGTCGCGAGTCCCCCTGATCTTCCAGAATGGGTGAACCGAGAATGTCACTGGGCAGCAGGTCGGGCGTGAACTGAATCCGTCGAAACTGCAGTCCCAGCACAGCCGACAGTGCTTTGACCAGTTCTGTCTTACCGAGTCCCGGCAGACCTTCGAGCAGTAGATGACCGCGCGACAGCAGGCAGATTACCACACGTTCCAGCAGGTCGTCCTGCCCGAGAATCGCCTGGCCCAGACCGTCAAGCAGACGGCGGATCGTATCCCGAGCCTCGGTGACTTCGTCCGGGCTGAGCAGTCGTGACTCCGAGTCGGCCATGTGAATCAATCTGTCTGTAGTTTATTTGTAGTAGCCGCATTTATGCGGCTTGCTTCGTTATCGGTTTGCCAGAACGCCAGAACCGCATAAGCCGTTGCTACGAACCGAGCACCTGAATCATGCCTCGACAGAAGTCGGGCAGATCATCTGGTTTGCGGCTCGACACAAAATGGCGATCCACGACGACGGCTGCGTCTTCCCAGATCGCACCCGCGTTCTCCAGGTCATCTTTGATGCCCGGCGATCCAGTTGTCCGTACTCCGGAATAGACTTTGGCAGAGACAGGCATCCAGCCACCGTGACAGATCGCTGCCACCATTTTGCCGGCCGTATCGAACGCGCGGATCAAATCGAGCACTCGCGAATCCCGACGCAGCTTGTCGGGCATGAAACCGCCCGGGCACAGAACTCCGTCGAAGTCGTCCGCATTCATGTCGGCGATGCACGCGTCCGAGACACATGGATATCCGTGTTTGCCCGCATACGTCTGGCCGGCTTCCGGACCGGCGACAACGACTGCTGCGCCCGCTTCGATCAATCGCAGCCTGGGATACCACAGTTCAAGGTCCTCGTAGATATCCCCCACAAAACAAAGGATGCGTTTTCCTTCCAGAGGCCGGTCGGTCATGGAGTCTTTCTCCGGACAATTGATCAATGTCGATGCTGGTCGGCAGCATTACGGCTGAACTGACCGAGAGCAACCGGCTGTCTCGCCATCCGATCGACGACGCCGTTGCGATTGAATGCATGAGATGAGCGGGGATTACGTGCGGCGATCATGATATGCTCGAACGTTTGGCCGGAAAGGAGCTTCGGCCCTGTGGGGTAGTAGAACTGATTGATGATTGTCGATTGATGAATGTTGATTGTCGAAGTGAAAGCAGGGACGTCCCAGACAGGGGCAAGCCCTGACACTTCGCAATTCAAAGATCACCAATCGACAGTCATCAATCAAAACGGACTGCCGCAAAGCGGCTTTGACTTCTGAGTACATGAATGAGTGAACCCGCTGATGACACGCCCGCCGACCATGCGGAACAACCCGTTCCCGGCGAGGTGCCGTCTAATTCAGAGCACGAACTCCAGCCCGGAGAATCCGGTGCTGGCGACGATGGTTACGAACTGGCGAATCCGCCCGAAGCCTGGAAGACAGCTGGGCCTGACTGGCATCGTGTCGAATCTATGGTCAGCGCGACCAACCCCGAGGCCCAGGCCGAAGCTCTGGCCGAGCAACGGCGAGCGAAGTCCTCGAAAAAATCGAGTCACCTGAAGACTCTGATTCTGTGCAACCTGATCGTGTTCGTGGCCAGCGTCTGCATCATGGTGCTCGAACTCGTCGCGTCTCGACTGATCGCGAAACATGTTGGTAGCTCGCTTTATACGTGGACGTCGGTGATCGGTGTTGTGCTGGCGGGGATTACTGTCGGGAACTTTCTGGGCGGCTGGTTGGCTGACCGATTCAATCACGAAAAACTGTTGCCCCAACTGTTCCTGCTGGCCAGTGCGTCGTCGTTCAGTGTGCTGTGGCTCGATCGCCTGCTGGCCGGACGCACGCGACCCGATTCGATCGACTGGCCCATGTGGGTCTTTCTAACCGTCGCGGAGATGTTCTTCCTGCCGGCCGTGATGCTGGGAACGATTTCGCCAGTGGTTGCCAGTATGGCTTTGAAGCGCGGCGGCAAGACGGGAATAACCGTCGGCAATGTGTATGCATGGGGAGCCATGGGCTCGATCGTCGGCACCTTTCTGACGGGCTTCTATCTGATCGACGCGTTCGGTACGCGACTGATCATCGGCGGAACGGCCGGCATCCTGGCCGTGCTGGGCATCGCCATTGCATCAAAGCAGTTGCTGTATCGGACGGCTGTGGTCTGCGGCTGGTTGCAGTTTCTGTTCTTTACGACAGCCGCCGCTTCGATCAGCAGCGAATCTCTGGGCGACCTGGGAGAGTCTGTCGGCTCAATTGTTGCGGAGCGTGATGCTGACGTCGTGGAACTGGAGTCCTGGTACAGCGACACATGGTCGTTGAAACTCGATGAAGCTCTGCGCAACAGGCTGCTCAAGACGCTGCACACCGGGTCGATCGAGGGACTCAGCGAGGACACACAAAACTCGCTGGAGCAGTGGCTGCGCAGTGGATACCGCAGGCACCTGAACGAAGAACACAATGCAGCGATTGAGGCTTTCATCGCAGCCACGAAAGTCGAACGGGAATCGATCGATGAATGGCGCATTCACGGCGAAGAGCTTGGTCGGGCGATGCACGAAGTTGGCCTGCTGCTGTATCTGCGCGATGACCTGACCGGTGAGTACCACGACGAGAGCAATTACTCGTACGTCAATGTCCACGACGGGTACGAGGGCGACGACATGGTCCGGCAGCTGCGGCTGGACAAGCTGGTTCACAGCTACTTCAACCCCGAGGATCCCACAAAGCTCTACTACGAATACGAGCAGATTTACGCCGAGGCGACACATCGTGTCACCGCCCGCTGGCAGCGTGAGACCAACGTCGAACTTGAGGCGTTTTCTGGGTTGAATCGCATCGAGCCGTCGCTGCCGGACTGGATCTGGTTTGATGCAGAAACGAACCGACTGACAGCCCAGGGAATCGTCAATGAGGATCGCCGCAAAGAACTGATGCGGCTGGCACCTCACGGAGACTACTGGCTGGCGGTTGAAAAACTCGCGGCCGACACGCACACCGAATACTGGGGTGGTCTTAGTACTGTCTCATTGGAAAAGCTGCCTCCGGGAGTCAGTACGCAGAAATTTCTGCTTGACCGACTGACGTTCTCTTCGACATTTCAAACACTCGATGCCTTCCGAGAACTCAGCGATGACGACGTGCAGCATCTGTGCAACCTTGGTGACGCTGGAAAGGCAGTTGCATGGCGCACAGCAGTGAATCAGCTCAGCCAGCAATCGCGACGAGTCAGCGCGTTCTTCATCGGCGGTGGCGGCTTCATCTTTCCTCGCTGGCTCGAAGCTGAGTATTCCAGCGCCTCGCGGATTGACGTTGCGGAACTCGACCCGGCCGTCAAGCGCGCTGTGCAGCTTCACATGGGCCTGCCTCCGGATGATCAGACCGCCGTTAATACGACTATCGGAGACGCTCGTAATGTGGTGGACGACCTGCTTACGACCAGTGGGAACGGAGCGGGCCAATACGATTTCATTTACGGCGATGCCTTCAACGACTTCAGCGTGCCCTGGCATCTGACGACTCGAGAGTTCAATCAGAAAGTCCGTGAACTGCTCAATCCGAATGGCGGGGTCTATCTGATCAACGTCATCGATATGTGGCCGCGCACGATGATTGCCGGCAGCTTTACACCGGCAACCACCGAAGCAAACACGAAGGCGTTTCCTGCAAAGCTTGTGATTGACCCGGACGTGTTCACCGGCTGGCAGTACGCACCGGCGAGATTCGGTGGTCTGGAAGCCCTGCCACTTACAAACGGCGAATGGGAATTCTCCGCGAGGGGCGTCATGCCGGAGAGCCTGCGTGACAGACTAATCAAGTCCGCAGACCTCAACGGAATGGCTGCGTTCCGGGAAGGTGTCGAGACCGCATACACCGAGTCGCGGGACACACAGGGCGGCCGATTTCTAAGCAGTTGCGTCGCGACACTGGCCGAGGTGTTCCCCAACGTCTACGTCTTCAGCACGTCCTACGGCCCGCCCGCTGACACACGCGACACGTTTGTGGTGATCGCGTCGCTGCAATCGCTGGACCTGGAGTCCATCGAAGCAACCGGCTTCCACTGGACGACAGCACCGTTCGCGACTCGGGAAACAACAAGTGAAGAAGGTCAGACCACATCGGGTCAATGGGACGCGTTACTGGCAACGTCACGAGGTCTGATCCTGAGGGACGACTACGCTCCCGTCGACAACCTGTTACGTCCGGTCTTTGAGGATCAGGACTGAGGACGCGTCGACAATACCGACCATGCGGCGAAGACGCGGTTCCAACTGTCCATCGCGTGGGCCAGGCCCCACTCTGACTCCAGTTTGTGCCGTGCCGCACCTTGCATGCGAGTTCTTTCAGCGGCTTCGAATGCGCAGCGAGACGCTTTGTAAACAAACTCGCGGTCATCTCGACACAGCCAGCCGGTGACACCGTCGTCGACTTCCAGTTGCCAGCCGCCGCGATTGTCGACGACCAGCACGGAACCCGACGCCATTGCCTCGAAGCCGACACGCGGCAGGTTCTCGAATGTATCCGTCGTCAGAATGATCGCATCACAGAATTCATAGAACTCCTGCTGCGAGACGCCCCCTTCGCCAACAGCGCGAATGTAATTGTCCGGCTCTCGTCCGAATTTCGAACGAGCACGATCGTCCCAGCCCACGATCAGGCCTTCTTTCAACACGGGCGCCGTCATCGTCTCGTAGATCCACAGTTGTCGCCCCGCCGCATTCCGCTCATTGAGCCCCCTGAAGCATCGGTTGTGCCGCGCGGTCTGCGGGCCTTCGACGGAGACAATTACGACTTCTTTCTGCAACTCCTGCCTGGACCACGCGACCGCGATGGACTCCCGGCATCCATTCGCTTCTGGAAGAAACGGATCGAAGAACGTGACGCACACAGCACCTTCCGAGTCGGCCTGCTGTACGGTCCGTCCGGATGCGGAAAATCGTCGCTGATCAAAGCCGGACTGCTCCCGAGGCTGAATGCGGCTGTTGCTCATGTCCACGTCGAGGCGGCACCGCAGGAAACGGAGGCACGGTTGCTGAAATCTTTGCAGCGAAGATTCAGTGAACTTTCGGAGTGTCGGAACACGGCTGAAGCTCTGTATCAATTGCGCGAACAGCCGGAGATCAGCCAGGACCGCAAGGTCGTGATCGTGATTGATCAGTCCGAGCAATGGCTGCAGTCCTGGCCACTGCGTCAGGACGAGGAACTGACGGACGCATTGCGACACTGCGATGGTAGTCGTGTGCAGTGCGTCCTGAGTGTGCGAGACGATTTCTGGCTGGCGGTCACGCGCTTCATGCATCTGCTTGAAGTCAACGTTGTTGATGGCGAAAATGCGACGCTTGTCGATTCGTTCGATCCGGCACACGCCCGCAGCGTCTTGCGCAAGCTGGGCGTGGCCTACGACCGTCTGCCCGAACAGGTCGACAAGCTGACCGACGAACAGTCGTCATTCATCGACCAGACGATCGATGGGCTGTCCGAGGAAAACCGTCTGCTGCCCGTCCGTTTGACGGTCCTCGTTGAAATGTGCCGCGACCGGCCGTGGACGCCCGATTCGCTGAACGCGATGGGCGGCACCGACGGCGTGGGTATCACGTTTCTCGAAAACAACTTTGGGCCAGCGGCCAAGGCATCCCGACGGCATCATAAACAGGCGGCCCGAAACATCCTCGCCGCACTGGTTCCACATGATGGACAGATTAAGGGCAGCGTCAGGTCACGCCCAGAACTCATCGACGTCTCGGCTACGCAGACCGGCCACGAGACTTCGACGAGTTGCTGAGGATCCTGGACGCCGAGCTGCGATTAATCTCTCCCCCAGGCACGCCGGATCTGGAGGACTCTTTCGAGTCTGGCGAGTCGGGGACCGTGATCGAAACGACCATTGACGACGGTTCGACTCAACTTGAACAGCGTTACCAGTTAACTCACGATTTTCTGGTCCCGTCCATTCGCGACTGGCTTGAACGTGGAAGACGCGAGACACGTCGCGGGCGAACGCAGCTTCTCCTGGAAGAATAGGCGGCGCTCTGGAATAAGCGACAGACAGCACGTTTCCTGCCGTCGCTAACGGAATGGGCGGCGATTCAGTTTCTGACGCGGCGTAAGGACTGGCATGATCGCGAACGCATGTGGATGCACGCGGCGACAACTCGTATCGCCCGTCGAGCGTTCATCATCTCATGTATCTGCGCGGCCATGTTGCTGGCCGGATTCAGTGTCTTCCGTGGCGTTCGGCAGCAGCAAATGCGCAAAGAGGCCGGCTTTCTGTTGAGCAAGCTGAACGACGTGGACATTAAGGATGTTCCCGACCTCGTGGCGGACATACAGCCATTCCGTGGGCGTCTCGATCCAGCTTTGACACAACTGGTACAGAGCGATTCGGAACCGCAGCGAGTGCGCGTTCGAGCGGCTCTCGCCCTCCTCCCATCTGATGCCGCACAGGCTGACTGGTTATGTGATGTACTTGTCAGTTCTCACGCGGACGTCCGGGATTTCGGCGTCGTACGCGACGCATTGATGCCGCATGCAAAACGCATCATTCCCCGGCTCATCAGGATACTGCGTGACGAGACGCAAACTCGCAGGATTGGTGACTCAACACCATTCCGCGAGCGTCTCGTACATACGTCTGACCCGACATTGCGTACATACCTGATTCACGGAATGGATCCGCGTCGCATGGAATTGACGGACCTGTTGTCACTGCTTTCCAATCCTGACGACGAACCGGTTTACACCGCCGTCCTCCAGGCTGTTGCGCTCCACGCGGAAGAATCGATGAGTGCACCATTGTGGGAACGACTGCGTCCCGCACTTGAACGAGCATTCCAGACACACCCGGATCGGCTCGTGCACTCGCTCACCTCACTCATCCTCCAGCGAATGAGAAAGGGTCAACCAACAGAGGCCGTGCCAAGTGTCGACAGCAACACGCCGTCGGCCTCTCAGACATGGTTTGTCAATTCAGTGGGCCAGACAATGGTTGTCACCCGCCCGGACGATGTTGTTGACGAACGTCTGCCTGACATACAGCGACCGTATGCGATTTCTACGACCGAACTCACAGTTGGACAGTTGAGGCAATTTCGTCCAGAGCATCAACAGGACACGCCCAGGAACGACCAGATCCCCCGCTGTCAGTTTTCACGTCCTCTACGCGATCGGCATGTGTCAGTGGTTGAATCAGCAAGAGGGAATCCCAGAATCCGAATGGTGTTACCCACATCCCGATCAGCTCTCCGTGCGCAACTTCGATCCCGTACCCGGATATCTCGAAAGGACAGGCTATCGACTGCCAACTGCGAATGAATGGGAATTCGCCTGTCGAGCTGGCACGACCACGAGTCGCCATTTCGGATCAGCGACAAAGGTGCTGGAGTACTACGGGTGGGACATTGTCACGTCGAAGGGCTATCCGCAACCAGTCGGACAACTCCTGCCCAATCAGTTTGGCCTGTTCGATTCGTACGGAAACGTATCGGAGATTTGCACGATCGATGACCAGTCTTCCCGCAAACTGATAACACGAGGTTCAAACTGTGGCGGGCGTTCGGGCGCACTCACGTCAGAAACCTCGCGGCCATCTCACACCACAGCGCGGTCTCCGACAACCGGCATCAGACTGGTCCGCACAATTTCGAATTGAATTCACGATACCCACAAACGGTCGATGGTGTCACGGGCGCCATAACAGTAATTACTCTTAACACACAGTAGAAAGCCAGCCATGCCTCCTGAATCTTCCTCGTCAAGCATTTCGAGTTCGTCCAGTTCTTCTTCCTCCAGTTCATCTACTGTCTGTGGTCCCGACTGCAAATTGTTCTTTGATCCAATGTTCGATTGGGAGCGCGTCAAAGTATGTGAGAACCCAGCCTGCGTGTGCGACGATCTGGGCAGTGAATTCACACCCTGCGATCCGCTGCTCTTGACAAGCCAGTCAGCTCAATCCGCCCAGTCCGCACAGGCTACTGAGGCATCACCGATTCGTTTCTTGTTACGTTTCCAGAGGTCCAGGCACCCAGCCGCTGGCACAACGTCCGAAAGCCGGCTTCGTCACACTGGACTGTCCTCAGAGCCCCCGCATATGGGTGGATGTTCACGTTTATACGGAACGCTGAGGGAAATAAGGGGCGTCCTGACTCAGGCGAAGCCCGGTCGAACTCTAAGAAGACCGAAGATGATGAAACCACAATCACTGTCGTTCTTCCGGGATCAACAGGCCCGACGGAATTCCAGATTACTGTCCCGGAAAGCGAGTGTTGTGCAATCCACGAAACTTCGGAATGGTGCGTCGTGATTCTCAAACTGCCTGGCGCGTGATGCGCGAATGCCTGCCGGTGTCACTGTTCCGGAACTCACGAGACGATCAAGATGGCGTCATTCGTGTTCGGTTTCGGCCGTTGCGGCAGCCAGGCCCGTATAGTCAGCACCCCATGCCGGCGCAAGTTCGTACTCACCCGGCCGAACGTTTTCACGGACGAATCGCTCGGCCTTATCCATGACTGTTCCAAACCCATGCGCGGACAGGTGATAACTTCCAGTGCCCGGAAAACGGTAAATATAAAACACGTCCTGGGCATCGAGGGGACGCACATCACGCTGACCGCTTGCCTGGAATCGGTCCTCCAGCCCTTGATCCTGTCCGCTCTCGATGTGTGGATAGCCTCCGGCCTCGTCAAACAACGACCGGCTCCATCCGCCCAACGCATGTGCGACGGCTCGCTTAATCGTCATTTGGCCATTGCTCCAGTACCACAGTCGGTCGGGCTTGTAGTAGGCAAGGTTGGCCATGTTCTGGACAGTGAGCGAAATCCTCCACGGCAGTGAGATGTCATCATCGTCCCAAGGCAGAATGACGGACCCTGTGCAGAATCCGCAGCATACATTTCACTTCTCTCCCACCGATCGGATGCGATGTGGAACGTTAATAGTGGTGACGTTTTCGATACCCGGATTACAAATTGTAATCTCCGTGTGGTCATTCAATATGACGAGTTCCGATTCGCCGGGATAATCCTGCCGCAGGAACGCTTCAACGGCCTCGTTCAGCAGGTGTGGCCGGCCATAGGTAATGCACTGACAGGAGACTTTGGGCAGCGTGTTCCAGTGGGAAAAGTCATAAGCCCGCGAATACTTTGCTTCAGAGGGCGTCGAGGGGGCTTTCAAGTTCGGTGGCTGCCTCACGGTGTTGGGAGATGGCCGTGACCTGCCTTCGACACTCTTGCGAGTGAATATGGTAAGTCCAGCCCGCGCGGGGATACTCTCAACAGACCACCCAAGGTCTTCGAAGACGGATACCGTGCTCTGCTCACCCTTCCTGCGCGTGTCGTGCAGTATCCACATATCCGAATGGTGTGCTGCGTAGAGCGCCGAGTTAATGCGAGCACACTTGTGGTAATTATGGCCGGGCGGAGCATCGACAAACGCCATGTCGAACCGCCGGTCATCCGTTTCAGGTATCGTCAGTTCTCCATTGGCGACGTAATAGAGGACGTGGACGTTTGGGACGTCGGCAAATTCCTGGCGATAGTGTTCATACCACTCGCGGTCGGATTCGACCGACCAGACTTCGCATCCAGCGTCGGCGAGATACCAGGTCGATGCTCCCGGTCCGATTTCCAGAACTGTCCGGACGCCGTTCGATTTCACAAACTCGACGAGTCGTTCGCATTCTTCCCGACTCACCGAGTAGCCGTTGAACTTTGCCCGACTTCGAAGCGAAGTCCGGGACGCATCAGTGAGTGATTCTTCAAACACGGGAAGTTCAATTCCGCTGTCTTTCAACAGGTAGTGAACCGAGTCGCGGTACTGATGGCTGATCGTGCCCCCGCCGAAATGTGCGATATACGGATTAAATCGATGCCCCTGCCAATAGAAGCCCTTGTTGCACTCAAATCGTTGTTCCTGAATGTCAAGTGTAAGATTTCTGGCGTCCCAGAGTCCAATGGACGAATCACTGCGAGACAAACGAATCTCCTGTTTTGCAAATGCAAAGGCCATGCAGAGTTCATCACGAACATCCGCGCGAGACTCGGCTTTGTAAATGCGGCTGATCGCAGTCTGCAGTGCAGCCCAGTCCTCAAACCAGCGTTGAGCGGACGCACTTCTTTCCCAGACGAAGAATCCACCATTAAGCGTCTGGACGGGCGGACGAATTCCCAATTCCAGTCCCAGTTTCATCGTTGAATCGACAAAGGGTGGAATCGCCCAGCGAATGGTGTCGGAAATGTCGCAGGCGTCTGGTCTGTGGACTGGGTCTGCGAGATCGAACATCGGTCCTGGATCGCGAATGACCAGTGAGTCGGCGTCACAATACGCACACCGTTGAAATTCCGATGTCACTGTCCATGCATGTCGTTTGAGTTCCCAGATCGAGCATGGAGGCCGTTGATTGAGAACGGGGTACTCGGAGATGTCCACGGTTGTATGGAAGATATCCGTGCAGCGAGCAAGGTCGACGTGTTTGTGCATCAGTACGACGGGATAGCCAAAACGTCGGGCCGACAAGGCAAAAGCAACAGCCCGGTCCAGATAGGGCTGGCCAACGGCCAGAGTCACGAAACCATCCATTGATCGTCCTCAACAGCAACAAAGTAATCCGGGACTGTACCTTGATCACACACGGAAACGGGCGGTGGTCAGGATCGACCCCACTACGACCGAGTGCTACGATCCGCCTCCCTTCCGACCGTCCCACCTCTCATTCGATGAATGTCGTCGACCCCTGCCTGCGACGCCAGCCAAGACTCTATGGACACCCAACTGATTCGCAATTTCTCGATCGTGGCCCACATTGACCACGGTAAGAGCACGCTCGCCGACCGGTTTCTACTGCTGACCGGCGCGATCAATGAACGTGACTTCCAGGATCAGGTCCTCGACGATCTGGACGTCGAACGGGAACGAGGAATCACGGTGAAGGCTCGAACCGTAGCCATCAATTACGAATACAAGGGCAAGGTCTACGAACTGAATCTGATCGACACGCCGGGCCACGTCGACTTTCATTATGAAGTCTCTCGGAGCCTCGCGGCCTGCGAAGGGGCGTTGCTGCTGGTGGATGCGTTTCAGGGCGTCCAGGCTCAGACGGTCGCGAATACGTATGCGGCCATCGAGACGGATCTCGAAGTGGTCCCCGTGATTAACAAGATCGATCTGCCCGTGACCCGCATCGACGAAGTCATGGAGGAGATCGAGACGGTTCTCGGACTTGATGGTCTGAGTTCGTTGCAGATCAGTGCGAAGACCGGGCTGAATGTTGATGAGGTTCTGAAGGCGATCGTCGAGCAGGTCCCGCCTCCGTCAGGACAGGCGGACAACCCGTTGCAGTCGCTTGTCTTCGACAGCAAATACGACGGCTACCGCGGCGTAGTCACCTATCTGAGGATCAAAGAGGGCACGATTCGTAAGGGGCAGATGATTCGCTACATGCGAGGTGGCACGGCTCACGAGGTCCTGGAACTCGGGCAGTTTCGACCGAATATGACGCCGTGCAATGAACTCGGGCCGGGGCAGGTTGGCTATCTCCTGTGCGGGATCAAACAGCTAAGCATGGTGCATGTCGGTGACACGGTGACCGACAAGAGCTTGCCCGCCGAACAACCGCTTCCAGGATATCAGCAGCCGCAGCAGATGGTGTTCTGCGGGATGTATCCGATCGACGCGACTGACTTTGAGAAGCTCCGCGAGGAGTTGCAGAAAATGGCTCTTAACGACGCCAGCTTCTCGTTTCAGCCCGAGACCAGCGATGCACTCGGCTTTGGATTTCGCTGTGGATTCCTGGGCATGCTGCATATGGAGATCATCCAGCAGCGTCTGGAGAAAGAAGCTCAGATCGACCTCATCCAGACAGCTCCCAACGTCACATACGAGCTGCTGCTGACTACTGGCGAAGTCATCGAGATCGACAACCCGGTCGATGTACCGGACACAGGTCAGATTGACGAATTCCGCGAACCAATTGCCGAGGTCACGTTTATCGTTCCGTCAGATAAGATTGGTGTCACTCTGCAACTCAGCGAAGATCGACGCGGTATCTATAAGAGCACCGAGTATCTCGGGCCCAATCGAGCTCAGATTATATACGACCTGCCTCTGGCCGAAGTCATCTATGACATGCACGATCGTCTGAAAAGTGCCACGCGCGGCTATGGCACAATGAATTACGAGGTCACCGGTTTTCGTGCAGAGGATCTCGTGAAGATGGACATCCTGGTAAAAGGCAACCGCGTGGACGCCTTGTCGACCATCGTCCACCGGTCGAACGCTGACAAACGTGGTCGATCACTGGTGAAGCGGTTGAAGGACGAGATTTCAAAACATCAGTTTGAGATTCCGTTGCAGGCGGCACTTGGAATGCGAGTCATCGCGCGAGAAACGATCAGAGCATTTCGCAAGAATGTCACGGCGAAATGCTACGGTGGTGACATTTCACGGAAGCGCAAACTGTGGGCCAAACAGAAAGAAGGCAAGAAACGTCTCAAGCAGTTTGGTGAAGTTGAGATCCCGCAAAAGGCATTTCTGTCCGTGCTCGATGCCGGCAAGGAAGATTGAACCGTTGGAGTCCCGTCCGTGGGCAGAACGCGCGAGATGGCGGGCTCTTTCCTGAACTCAGAGGACTCCCGCGATGCGAACTTCGATTTGCCTGACGGCGCTGATCCTGACTGTCCACTCGATTGTCATAGTAGCTGCACCACCGGTGCCGGCTGATTCCAGGTTGCAGGTTGAGGGGCGGGTTGCCTTCACGGAAGGGCCTGCGTGGCATCCCAGCGGGAATGTCTACTTCAGTGACATTGCCAACAACCGCATCATGCGACGCGACCGCAACGGCGTGATTCACACTTTCCGGACGGAGTCGGGGCGTACCAATGGGTTGGCCTTCGATCATCAGGGCCGGTTGATCTGCTGCGAAGGCGGTGGGGCCAAGAGCAATCGGCGTGTGACGCGCATCGAACTGGACGGCACAATCACCGTGCTGGCCGAGAGCTATCAGGGAAAGCGGCTCAATTCGCCGAATGACTGCACGATCGACAGCAAGGGTCGCATTTACTTCAGCGATCCGCGCTATCGCGACCGCCGCAGCATGGAGATGCTTGACGACAACAATCGGAAAGTCGAAGGTGTTTATCGCATTGACGGTGCAGGCAAAGTCGAGCGGATCATCACTCACGAAGTTGATCGACCAAACGGACTTGCGATCTCTCCTGATGAAAAGTTCCTGTTCGTGGCTGACAATGTGAACGACGCGAAGCCTTTGCGTGATGTTCAGAACCGGAAGTTGTGGCGCTTCGATCTGAACGCCGAAGGAAGCGTCAAACCGGACAGTCGGAAACTGCTGTTTGACTGGGAAACAGATCGCGGTCCGGACGGCATGGCAGTGGATCGCGAGGGGCGGCTCTACGTGGCTGCGGGGTTCAACTTCCCAACCGGCTCAGAAACGGTGAAGAAGCACAAGTCTGGGATCTATGTCATCTCGCCTGAGGGAAAACTGCTCCACTTTATCCCGGTACCGATGGACATGATCACGAACTGCGCTTTCGGTGGCGACGACCTGAAGACTCTATTCATTACCGCCGGTCACAAATTGTGGAGCATCCGAGTGGCGACAGCCGGGCATGTGGCCTGGTTGCAGGATGGCGCTCCGGAAACGGAATTCAAGACGACATCGAGCGGCCTGAAATACCGTATTCTGCGGGAATCGGATGGTCGCAAGCCGACAGCCAGCGACACCGTGAAGTGCCACTATCGCGGCTGGCTGGATGACGAGACCGAATTCGACAGCTCATACAAGCGAGGCGAACCGGCCAGCTTTCCGTTATCGGGTGTGATCATTGGCTGGACTGAAGGCCTGCAACTTATTGGTGAGGGTGGGAAGATCGAACTCGATATTCCGTATCAGCTTGCATACGGAGAAAAAGGCCGGGCCCCGATTATTCCACCGAAGGCCAGGCTTCACTTTGTCGTTGAGCTGATCTCGATTCGGTAAGTCTCGCTCGTAGACGCCCATCGCTTGTTTCGTCATTCGGGTATTCAAGTTTGACGACGTTGTCGATTGCGCAAACTGAGCCGCGAATCAAAAGTGGAATTTCACGCGAATCACCGCGTGTCTGTCATTCAGGATTGATCAACTCGTGCGCCCACGGCACTGTGGCCATGGTGCATTTCCATCCTGGTTGTCCTGAATGACTGTCTGCAAGTCGATTTCCAATGTTGATCCATTCATCCGACTCCACCACTGGTGTCGATCAAGTCTCGCTGAGTTCTCTCAACGGCGAGGGTGAAACTCTCGCGATGGATGAGACAGTGGACCAGCCAATCGCGCGGCAGAAATGCGTGATCGCCGGACGTTATGTTGTAATTGATACAATCGCCGAAGGGACTTCCGGACGAGTCCTGCTGGCGGATGATCGAGTCTTACGCAGGCGGGTCGCCGTCAAGATCCCGCGGACTGGACCGGAACAGGATTCGGCAGCCAAGTTTCTGCACGAAGCTCGCGCTGCAGCTGGTATTCAGCATCCAGGGGTCGTCACTGTCCATGATTTTGGACAGGAACCGGATGGCTCGGTCTTTCTCGTCGAAGATTTCATCGACGGAAAGTCGCTGGTGTCCGTGATGGAATCCGGCTCAATGAACTGGGCGACAATGGCTCTGCTTATGGCAGATGTTTCAGAAGCCATCCACGCCGCTCACATGTGTGGTCTGATTCATCGAGACCTCAAGCCAGCCAACATACTCATTGATCGGAATGGCCGTCCGTTCGTGACCGACTTTGGGCTCGCATTAATCGTCGGAAGTCACGTGGGCGACGAACGACGAGTCTCTGGAACGCCGGCCTATATGTCGCCGGAGCAGACCATTGGAGAGATCGATCGACTCGATTCACGGAGCGATTGCTGGTCACTGGGCGTCATCTTCTACAGGTTTCTGGCTGGTTGCCTGCCGTTCCCTTCAAAGTCGATTCCAATTCTGTTTGACGAGATTTGAGACCAGGAAGTAACCGCTCCGACGGCTCTTTGCCCTGACGTACCGGACAGTCTGGAGCGTATTTGTCTGCGATGTCTCGAAAAACAGCCGGAAGACCGGTTCCCGGATGCGCGACATCTGGCCGTGGCTTTGCGCGATGCGGCTGCAGAGCTGTCGTCCGACTCGAGACGAGAAAGTTCACTGCCGCATTCAGAGCCATTCCGTGACCGAGCTATTCTCGCGTCAGCCGCGGTCACTGTCCTGGCGTTTGCCGGCTTCGGCCTGATGGGTGTGATGTCGACTGGCTCTGTTCCGGTCGCCAATGTCCCCCCATCGGATTCGGTTTCTGTGAGGAGGCGATACCGACGGCAACCCAGCGACGGCCCGCTCCAAACGAGCAGCAAGCCACAATGACCGCACGACGCCTGTTGACACAACGCCCGCGTTCGTCAGCTCTTGTCCCACTGCCGACGCAAAGCGAGTCACGGGAAGCTCTGTCACATAGTGACAATGGGTCTGGACCCCACTGAGCGATCGGCTGAACGCTATTCGTCCATGATCTGCTTTTCCTTCTCAGCAGCGGCGGCGTTAACCTTGCCTTCGTAAGTCTTGGTCAGATTCTGAATTTCTTCCTTGACCCGATCGCGGTCGTCCTCTGAGAGAGTCTTCGCTTTCTGCGCGGCGTCGGTGTGCTTGTTCGCGTCACGGCGGATATTTCGGATCGAAACACGTCCGTCTTCCGCGAACTCCTTTGTCCGCGAGACCAATTGCTGCCGACGTTCTCTCGACAGCGGTGGAATATTCAACCGAATCAACCGCCCGTCGGACATCGGTGCCAGGCCCACGTCACTGGCCTGAATCGCTTTGACGATGTCGCTCATCGTTCCGTTATCGAACGGGCGGATCACGATCTGCTGCGGTTCGGGGACCGAGATATTCGCGATCTGTTTGAGCGGAGTTTGAGACCCGTAGTACTCGACACGAATCGAGTCGACGAGCCCGGGCGTTGCGCGACCGGTTCGCAGACCGCCGAGCTGTCCAGTGAAAACACTAACGGCTTTCTCCATGCGTTCTTCTGCGTCGAGCAGGATTTCGTCTTCGTCCATTTCGAAGGCCTTGTGTGGAAGATTGTTGCATGCTGTCCGAGCAGCACGCGATTCTGGCGGTTGTCGAGAGTCAGATCAATTAGCAATCACCAGATCAACTGGTACCGCCGACGCGCGTTCCAACCTTGTCACCAGCGATCACGCGTTCCAGGTTTCCGGGTTTCTGATAATTGAAGACCACGATTGGGATGCTCTGTTCCATGCAGTGATGGATCGCCTGCGGGTCCATCACCTTCAGATCTTTCTGCAGAACTTCCTGAAATGAGATTTCCGAGAACAGGACGGCGTGAGGATTCCGTTCCGGGTCGTCTGAGTACACACCGTCAACTCGAGTGGCCTTAAAGACAACGTCGGCTTCGATTTCCCGTGCTCGCAAAGCGGCTGCGGTGTCTGTCGTAACAAACGGGCTGCCTGTCCCAGCCGCCAGA
>CAYSJO010000517.1:0-2803 GCA_964431285.1 uncultured Planctomycetaceae bacterium | reverse complement strand
GCAATTGCCATGATGCTGTTGCTGGCTGACGAGGCGTTTCAATTGCGTCTGATTGCGATGGCCGGGCACGTCGCATTCTTCGGGTTAATTGCAACGATGTCTGGAACATGGAAGGCCGCGCTCTGGAAGTCATCCGACGGGCGTGTGTGCCCCAGCATGGCTCTCTTGCCAGTCCGACAGTCGGAAGTTGAGCGACTGGCTATGGTTCTGGGAGTCACCCGGGCCTTCTGTCTTCTGCCGTTCGCGATCGGCATGACGGTGATGGTGACATTTGGCCTGACCGGGCGCCCCGAATTTATCATGAGCGTTTACATTGGTGCGAAAGTGTCTCTCGTGTTTGCGGCACTCCATCAATGGTGGTTTCTCGTCATGCAGCTCAACGTCTCGTCCCCGTTTCCTTCGTGGGCATGGTTCACAGACCTGCTGGTCGGGGCAATTTGTGTCATTTCAAGTCTCGCCGGAGCGGGTGGTTTGTTCGCTGCGGGTCAGTCCGAAGGCTGGTGTCTCGGGGCGGCAGCAGTTCTCTTCGGCAGCGGGTGGGTGGCGCAGCGCATTCAGCATCGGAGGCTTCTGAACGATCCGACGGATTTTGTCGTTTCTCAAACGACCACATTTCGCCTGGATCAGCAAATGCGGAGAACCTAGCCGGTGAGTTCTCGCAAATCCGACAAACCGGAGCGATTCCTCGACCTCGTCCGTTCTGGCCTCGCCGCATGCAGCGTCGAAAACACCAGAGTTCTGGTTGCTGTCTCCGGTGGGCCCGATAGCGTCGCTCTGCTCCGCGCGCTCTTTAAAGTACGTGAGACCGCAGGAATTCAGCTGCACGTTGGACATGTCAATCATCGACTGCGCGAACGTTGTTCCGATGCGGATGCCGAATGGGTGCGCCAGTTGAGCCAGACACTCGAGGTCCCCTGCGATATCCAAACAGTCGAGGTCGTGCCTGGAAGCGAGTCCGGAGAATCCCTCGAAGAATCCGCTCGAAATATGCGGTACGACCTGCTGACAGCAACTGCCGAGGAAATAAAGTGCTCAGCAATCGCCGTCGCGCATACCGCTGATGACCAGGCAGAGACCATTCTGCACCATCTCGTTCGCGGAACGGGCATCACCGGACTGCAGGGCATACCTCGTACGCGTTGGCTCAGCGATAGCGTGCGTCTCGTCCGACCGTTACTGGATGTGTCACGCGCACAGATTGAAGCGTGGCTCAGCGCGATTGGGCAGGACACACGAGTTGATGCGAGTAACTCCGACACAACGCTGACCAGAAACCGCATCCGTCACTCCCTGCTGCCTCTCCTTGCCGGCGAGTTCAATCCGCAGATTCACCGCGTCCTCGGGACACTCGCGATTCAGGCAGGTGAACTGGCAGATTTTGTCGGCGCACAGGCGGAGTCCCTGGTCCGTGACATTCAGGTGACCGCCATGCCGGACTCTCTACGAATTGACTGCGACGTGTTTCGCGATCAACCGATCGTCCTGGTACGCGAAGCACTGCGTCGAATCTGGCAGGATCAGGAGTGGCCACAAAAACGCATGGGATTCCGTGAATGGCAGCGACTGGCTGAAATCGCCATCGACGGTGGTGCTGTGTCCCTGCCCGAGCGTATCGATGCTCGACGGCGTGGATCGCTGCTGGTCTTAGCACGCAGCCACGACACACCCCCCTTAATCCGGAAGCGATTGCGACAAGCCATTTTCGGCCCGGAATTAGAGAACGAACCCGACAACGGGTCCGCGTGCGTTAAAGGTCGAAGCTGATACGATTCCGCGATCGGGCCGCTATCTGCACGCCACCGGCCGGCCGTTAACGCTGTCTTTTCACTAAGGGAAAACGTGTCTCTCCAAACAGCAAAGATCATCTACACGCAGACTGACGAAGCACCCGCACTGGCGACATATTCACTGCTGCCGATCATCAGAGCCTTTACACAGGCGTGTGGAATCGTCGTGGAAAAGCGTGACATCTCCCTGGCAGGCAGAATCCTGGCCAGTTTTCCAGACCGTCTGACGGACGACCAGAAGCGGCCCGATGCGTTGGCCGAACTTGGTGAACTGGCCAAAACCCCCGAGGCCAACATCATCAAACTGCCCAATATCAGTGCGTCCATTCCGCAGTTGACTGCTGCGATCCGGGAACTGCAGGCGCACGGCTACGACGTCCCCGACTTTCCGGATGAACCGGACACGGACGCGCAGAAAGACCTGCGAACACGCTACGCCCGCGTCCTGGGAAGCGCGGTGAACCCGGTTCTGAGAGAGGGCAACTCTGACCGACGCGTGGCCGGTCCGGTGAAGGATTACGCGAAGAAGCACCCCCACTCGATGGGAGCGTGGACCGCGGATTCGAAGACCCACGTCGCTCATATGAAAGACGGAGATTTCTTCGGCAGCGAGCAGTCGCACGTCATGGCAGAAGCAGGAACCGTCCGCATCGAACTCGCAGGCGATGATGGCGGCGTTTCCCTCCTGAAAGAGTCGCTTTCGCTACAGACCGGAGAAGTGATTGACGCGTCGGTGATGAGTCGTCGGGCTCTACGTGAGTTCCTCGCGGTAGAGTTCGACGATGCCCGAGCGAATGATGTGCTGCTGTCGCTGCACCTGAAAGCGACGATGATGAAAGTGTCCGACCCGATTATCTTCGGGCATGGCGTATGGGCGTACTTCGAAACGGTTTTCACCAAGCATGCCGACAGCTTCAAAAGAATCGGCGTGGATCCTAACAACGGTGTTGGCGACCTTCTTTCCAAGATTGCGACCCTTCCGGAGACAGAACGTGCCGCAATTGAAAAAGATATCC
>CAYSJO010000516.1:0-3012 GCA_964431285.1 uncultured Planctomycetaceae bacterium | reverse complement strand
CGGGTTCTTTTCCCTGCAGATGTCGTCTGACGATCTGAGCTTTCTGTTCGGCAGAAAAGTGAAGACGTGTTCGTTGAGTCATGGCATCATTCTCCAGTCAGGTCATGCTAACCCGACCAGACACCGATTCCAGTTCCAACTGAACCGCTGCACAGTTAACGGTTACTTGCCAAGTGCTGGCAACTCATAGCACACAGCCTCGCGGTCGTTGCGAACCAGCAGATGACGGCCGGCCACGACCGGGTGATTCCATGTCCTGTCGAAAAGAGCGTCAAGCCGAGCGACCTCGCGAAATTCCTGGGGGTCGGCGTCAACAAGACACACTTCTCCTGACTCTGCTTGAATCAGCAGTGTTTCGTTGACGAGAAGAATCTGCCCATGGCCATAACGACAGTTTTTCCAACGGCGCTCTCCTGTTTCGACATCGAGGCATGTGAGGATGCGCTCATCAAGGCCATAGATGAATCCGTCATGCAGAACGACATTTGTGAACTTTGCTTTCAGGTTCCGGTTCTGCCAGACGGGGACAACGTCGAAGCCAACGGCCAGACGCCGAACTTCCAGCACGCCACAACCTTTACCGTATCCCGAAGCTACGAACACACGCCCCCGATCGGGACGGCTGTCGGGCAACGGCACTGGCTGACAGACGTTGTTTCGCTCGGCGGGGTTGCTGACCCATGGATAGTCCCACACTTGTTTTCCACCCAACTTGTGTCCGCTGAGTCCATCGGCGTTGAAGTTGAGGATCCAGATCATTCCACCCAGATCAGCAAACTGGGGCGAACTGTATGATGCCGCAGCCGATCCGTGACTCCACGAGCGATGGCCTGTTTCGACGTGATATGCGACGACAGCCGCATCACGGCCGCCAGGGCAAACGACTATCGTTTCGCCGACGGCCAGAGGGCTGCCGGCCATCCCAAACAGCCGATTCTCAGCACCAGCGTCTGCAAGAATGTTGACTGACCAGTGTCTACCCCCACTTGCTGGATCAAGACAATTGAGAATCCCGGTGGCTCCCAGTGTCAACAGCCGGCCCCCGGCGAACGTGGGTGTCGCCCGCGGACCATTGCCGCCGGTCATCTCCTTGAAATATGCCCGACCGCGGTGCTCCCATACCTGGTTCCCGGTGGTAAGTTCGTAGCAGACGACGACTTCGTGTTCGCCTCGCTGTTCCTGAGTAAAGCAGTAATCGCCGACCACCGCGAAGGACGACCAGCCAATACCCACTGAACGCCGCCATAACTCATGCGGCGGATGCGATTCCCAGTCGGTTTGAAACGGAGGGATTTTAGCGACGCCGTCTCGGTTCAGTCCGCGATAACTCGGGACATCCCATTCCCCAGATTCGACATGAATGTCATCGTGAGGTCGGGTGACAGGAACGGACTCGCTAACAACAAACAACTCGTCGGGCGTTGGACTCCAGCGCAGTGCCATGATTGCGCGGCCGTCGCCTTCGAACCCATCGACGCGAATCAACAGATAGGCTCCGGTCTGTAAGGCAAATGCCACAAACACGACTTTCACTCGCCCGATAGGCGTCAGTCGCGACCAGTACATCGCCCAAAGGAACAGCCCAAGTTCGGTGGCCCAGATCAGAAAGTGCAGGTCCGCGGACGGGCGTGATGTCAAATTGAGCTTCCCGCATTGCAGGCCCACAACACCTGAGACACCACAGACAACGATCAGCGCGAGCGGCCAGAGCCGAATCGGCAATGATTCCGACTTTGGAGATTCAGTCGCGGTTGCCATCGCACTTCTTCACAGAACAGAATCCATCGAGCTGGCCTGTACCCCGAACTCACGTCGAAGCCGATGCGTATCATTCCATGGGACTCATTCGAGATCGATACTCCACTGACCACAGAATCGCTGTGCGCCAAACTTCGTGAGAACACTGAATCCGTCGCGTTCCTGCCCGGTCAGACAGTCGATCAAGCTATGGCGTTTCGCGGCCAGGTTCGCCGCGACCGATTTCACATTGCACGCCGCTCGTGGGTTCCACTGCTGCGAATGCCAGAGATACATGGGCGTTTTCTGGCTCATGATGGTGGCACCCGGGTCTGTGTCCAGATGATACCGGATACAGTGTTGATGGTGCTTCAGGCGGTCGTGTTCAGCATGCTGAGTGTCATCATGTTCGATACGGGTATCCAAGTGTTTGCAATTGCAGCAGTGATGGTCCTTGCCGCCTGGTTTCTGAGCCTGTTTGGATTCTGGCTTGACGCTGGAACATCCCGCCGGCAGTTGAAGGGCATCGTTGCACCAGATGAGTGAAGATCGACTAATCCCAGCGCGTGGGGTTCATACCGGGCGCTTCGCGGGCCATGCCGGCAGGTTTGTTGCCACCCTCGAAGTTCCATTCACGCTGGTTGCATGATCCCATCAGGGCCCGGATTTTCGCGGGCAGTCGGGTCAGTTCATCGGCATCCCACTCATCAACTTCCGCGGCCGGGCCGGCCCAGGCGGGACGATATGCGATGGCCAGCATCTCGCGGGGGCGATCACCCGTGTTCGGGTAGTTGCCGTGAAAGACCCGGTGGTTAATCAGGACCGCCGATCCAGCCCGTGCTGTGACCGCGACTTCTTCAGGATGCGACTCGTATCGACGATACGGATTCGCGTCGGCATGCATGCTCAAATGCGATCGCGGCACAACGCGAAACGGCGACACTTCCGGAGTCAGATCGTCGAGGTAGTACAGCACCCGCACCAGGAACGGGCAGCTTCCGGCAAATCCGAAGATGGCCGAACCGTACGGCTGTCCGTCTGCATGCAGACTGATGCCCGGATGACCTGGTTCGCTGCGAGCGTACGCGTAGCTCATTGTCACGATGTCGTGTCCGAACAGCTCACGCAGAAACCCGATCGTCGGGGTGTGGGCGATCAACGATGTGATGCGTCCGCCGCGAAACTGCACGTTGGGGCAACCACGCTGATGCTCGCTGTAGTCAACGGCGGTGGTCTCGAGTTGTGCGGTCTCTCGCTTGAGCGCCGCAACTTCGT
>CAYSJO010000515.1:0-6504 GCA_964431285.1 uncultured Planctomycetaceae bacterium | reverse complement strand
GATCAGCTCTTTGATCGGAGTTCCACCGTTGGCAAGCTTCATTGGACGCCCGTTCTTCGAGGTGTGAACTGTGGTCGTCGGAATACCGAGGGCATGGCTGACGGTCGCCCAGATATCACCGGGCAGATAGGTCTTGGTCGTGCAGGCCGTGCCGTCGAAGTTCGTGGCTCCGACTGCCTGTCCGTTCTTCAGACCACCGCCACCGATCATGTTCGTCCAACTGGCCGCCCAGTGATCGCGGCCGACGTTCTGATTGATCCGTGGCGTACGAGCGAATTCACCCATCCAGACCAGAACCACGTCGTCGATCATGCCACGATCGGTCAGGTCTTCGACCAGCGACCCTAGAGCATTATCTGTGATCGGCAGGTGGTTCGTTCGCAGACTTTCGAACACGTTGCCGTGCAGGTCGAAACTCGACGGGTGATTCACTTCGACGAATGGCACACCAGTCTCGATCAGACGACGGGCCATCAAGAGGCCGCGACCGAAGTTGTTGTCGCCGTACCGTTCGATCTCGGCCGGGTCTTCTTCATCAACGCGAAACGCCTTCATTTGCTCGGAGGTCATTAGATTGACCGCCTTGCCATAGACGTTGCGGTGGTCGTTGGGCAACTCGCCGCGTTTGGTGCGGATGAAGTTGTCTTCAATGCCTTTCAGCATCGCCAGCCGCTGCTTCAGCCGATCTTCACCGACGCCCATATCAACATTGTTGACCTGACCGCTGGAGTTGACGACGAATGGTGCATTCGCAGTGCCCATAAATCCTGGGCTGCCACTACCGCCGCCGACGGACACGAACGCGGGGATTTCAAGGTTACTCCGAACCGACCCGAGTTCGTGACTGACTACCGAGCCGAACGTCGCATGCACGACAGTCGGATTCGGAACGAATCCCGTGTGCATGAAGTAGCGACCACGGCCATGGTCAGCTTCGCGCGTGCTCATCGAGCGAACAAGCGACAAGTTGTTCATGACCTTGGCGACCTTGGGAAGATGCTCAGTGATCTGCACACCCGGAGCGGCCGTGTCGATCGGTTCAAACTCACCGCCATTTTTCGAACCCGGCTTCAAATCCCAGATGTCGATGGTCGGAGGTCCTCCACCCATCCACATCAGGATGCAGGCCTTCTTGTTCTTCTGAACCTGAGCTGCATTCGCCTTCAGGTGATCCATGAACTGCAGCGTCGGTGCGAGTGCGGCCGCCGATGCCATGTGCTTCATGAAGTGTCGTCTATTCACAGCAGACTCCTTGAGAGGTGTTAATCTTGCGTTCGTTACGGCAGGTTTGTATGTGAATGGGGAGCCCCGGTCGCGCGAGCGGGGCTCATGAAATACAGCGTCTGAACTTAGTGCACGAAAATGAACTCGTTGGAATTCAGCAGTGCCCAGAAGAGGTCTTGGTAAGCCGCCAGCTTATCGGGACTCGCGTTGATCAGTCGTGTCGCTGCCGCGCCTTCCGCACGGCTCGGGTAGCGGCTCAGGGTTGCCAGATACAGCTTGCGAATTTTGGCACTGTCGGGTTCGCGACCTTCGAGTGCTGCCCGCAGATAGCTGCCTTTCTCCGCGTTCACTGCGTTCTTGACCAGTTCTCCGTTCATCATCATCAGAGCCTGGGGAATCGTTCCGTTGAACGTTGTGGCTTCGGCGTTTTCATCCGTTCCGAATGCGATCACGAACTGCTGCATCCAGCGCTGACGCTGCTGTTCCGCCTGGTCCCAGTTGGAGCGGCCTGAGCGATGAGCATTCGTCGCGACGATCAGCGAATCATAAAGCTGCTCGGCTTCCATCGACTTGACGTACAAGTGGCTGAAGAGTGGCATCTCGCCGGCGGCCGGGTTGTCGATGTCGTTGCCGGCATCGACCGGGTTGCCTTCTTCGTCGCGTTTCCAGTCACCATCTGCAGTTTTCTGGCCTTCCTTGTACTGACTGGTCAGGTTGTACGCTTCGGCGTTGGCAATCCAGCGGATCAACTGCTTGACGTCATAGTTGGCCTTCACGAACTCTGCGGACAGACGCTCGTGCAAATCCGGATGCGACGCCGGATTGTGAGGACCCAGATCGTCAATCGGCTTCGTGAATCCATAACCGAAGAAATGCCCCCACATGCGATTCACAAAGGACATGGCGATCCAGGACTTGTCGCCCTCAACGACGAATTTGGCCAGCTCTTTCCGCAGGTCGATTCCGTCCTCAGCAATCTTGTCGACAGAAATCGCCTGAGTTTCGAACTTGGCGTCCATGAAGGTCGGATCGACCGTCCACATCGTGCCGTTACGCTTTTCGAAGAAGACCGGAAAATCGAAGTCGCGGTAGACGATTTCCGAGTAGTCGTCGACGAGACGGCCAGTCGTCGGATCGGGCTTCCGGTGGTCGACGCGACGGGCCTGACGGAAGAAGCTGTTGAACTGCCAGAATCGGTTCTGCTGCCAGTCGTTAAACGGATGATTGTGGCACTGAGTGCATTGAATCTGCAGTCCCAGGAAGAGCTTGGCCGTCTTGGCGGTGGCCTGCACCATCTCGTCCTGCATGGTCATCTGAGCCAGCAGGTAGTTGACGGCACCGTTTTCCTCGAAGTGCCCATCGGCCGAAATAATGTCGAAAACAACTTCGTCCCATGGGCGGTTACGGGCGAATGCCTCGCGATAGAACCGCCGCATGCCGAAACGGCTGACACGCCGTGGCGTCCTACGGCCAATCGACAGGTTGGTCCACATGGTTGTGAGGTTGCGCGTGTACGTCTCCTCGTCCAGCAGACTGTCGATCAGCTTCGCCCGTTTGGCGGGGTCCTTATCCTTAACAAACGCCTCGACTGTTTCCGCATCCGGAATGTGGCCGACGACGTCCAGGTGCACCCGACGTACCCACTCTTCATCGGCGGCGATTGGCGACGGGCCGACTTCGTTATCAGCCCAGCCCTGGCGAATCTGCTCATTGATGTATTTGATGATCTCGTCGGACGAGCCAGTCGTGAACGACCCTGGCTGTTGCGCGGATGCGCCGCTCGCGCTGGATTTTCTCGACGATCTGCGGCCAGAGACCTGGGCACTGGCGTCCACCACAATCAGGCTGAAAGCGATTGCGCCGAACAGAACACAGCGAGATCCGAAAACTGACATTCGCATCGAAAAGCCTCCTGAGAGAGCATATACTGACGTTTAGTATGCTGTGGGCGAAACATTGTATCGCCGCAGGTGATGTGTAATCCAGCGACGGATTTACCCTCGTCTGGTTCTGAATGTGCGTCTCAATCCGTATGCAACTGGCTGGTTTCGAGCACGTGTCGCACAGCTGGATTCTCGCGGCGGCTGCAAACTGGACGCCGAGTTGCCCTTCGTTTCTTTGCAGCTGTCAGTAAGGAACGAAGGATTTTTGCAGATTCCGGAAGTTTCTCGATTTCTTGTGTCGTGTTTTTCGGATGACCAGCAATCAGTTTAACGGGGATAACCACAAAGTGGTGATTTCCAGTGTTGCGCGCATCTTCCCGGCGGACTTGCCGTGCCGGGATACTCGTTGCGCGTCGGTCGTCACATGGTTCCTCAGACGCTTGGCGGACAGAATCTAACACAGGTCCGTCACTAGAATCCGGGAGACGAGGTAATGGTCGACATCCATTTAATTGCAGACGGTGTCATTGCGGCCGTGCACGCTCGGATGGACGTCGAGATCGGTGAGCAAAGAGCCCTTGGGCTGGCTCGGGAGTTTCTCTATTCAGCCCTGCCGCACATACGGAATGAGGTTGGTGATCTCGATCCGGCCGCGATGGGCGCTGACGACCTGTTAGACGTCGCCCAGTTCATGCTGACGATCGATCCTGCCAGAATCACGAGACGCAATGTTTCTGAGTGGACAGCCGACGCCGCGTCCTTGAATTGAGTCGCCCGGACGAATCGTGCGATCACAGACACACTTCTGTGCCGACATGCAAGGCCGTGTCGACAGTCAAGTCAGCCAGCGAGCGAGAGATTGAGCTCCCCGTTGCAAGTCGTCCGCATGGGCCGAAGGTTGGCCTGACATGTCTGGGCAAGACGTTTCGGTCGGGCAAAGGGGCATTGTTTCGTGCCGGCTCAAGCCACTCGCTCACCAACCGCAGGCTTGTATTGCTGACCGCCGCCGGTAGCATGAAGTTGCATTTCTGTGATGCAGCAGTTTGTTCTGGCGTTAGCAGATTCCACCCCGCCGGGGGTGCTCGATCGAAGCCGAGGACTTGCGTGCGACATCAACCTGTCGCTGCCGCAGTCCCGTTTTTCCGTGCTCGAAAGGGTTCATATGGCTGTAGGTACCGTTGAAGAGACCACTCCCGATTTCGCATCCACCGATTCCGAACCGGAACCGCAGTATCCTGGAATCCCCACGACCTGCGACGGTGCCGAAGCCGTTGTGTGGGTCGAGACGAAAATCTCGCAGGGATCTGGTGCCTATCCGATCACTAGTTCGACCACGATGGGCAGCGGATTCAACGCCGCGTTCTCGAATGGCATTCCCAATTTGTGGGGCCAGGAACTCGTCTTCTTCGAACCGGAAAGCGAACACTCGGCGGCGACTTTCTGCGAAGGCTTTGCTTTGGCCGGTGGCCGCGTCACGAACTTCACATCAGGCCAGGGCCTTGTGCTGATGAAGGAAGTGCTCTACACGATTTCCGGTAAACGCCTTCCGGTCGTCTTCAACATTGGTTCGCGTGCACTGACCAGTCACAGCCTGAATGTCCACGCTGGGCATGACGACATCATGAGTGTGGCTGACTGCGGGTGGGGAATTCTCTGTGGCCGCAACGCTCAGGAAGCTGGCGATTTGTGCCTGATCTCACGTCGTGCTGCAGAGGCATCACAGACGCCATTTCTGAGTGTTCAGGATGGCTTTCTCACGACGCATACAGTCGAGTCCGTGCGTCTGCCCGAACCTGAATTCATGAAGGATTACATCGGCAAGCCGGAAGACCGGCTGATGAATCTCATGGATGTGGAAAACCCGATCATGTCAGGAGTCGTCCAGAATCAGGACTCCTACATGAAGGGTAAGATTGCGCAGCGCGAGTATTACGACAAAGTCGAAGATGCGCTGATCGACGCCTTTGCCGAGTTCTCGCTGAAGACAGGGCGGCATTACGACTTCGTCGATCAGTACATGTGCGACGATGCCGAGTACATCCTCGTCGGCATCGGATGCTACATGGAGACGGCTCAGACAACCGTGGACTATTTGCGTTCTCAAGGCTGGAAAGCCGGCTGCCTGAATGTGTACTGCTTCCGTCCCTTCCCTTCAAAATACATCGTTGACGCACTTAAGAACTGCGTCGCATTCACGGTCTTTGAACGCATGGATGACCCACTCTCAACGACAGGAAATCATCTGACCCGCGAGATCAAAGCCGCCTTCTGTGATGCGTACAACGGTCAGAACGACATGGAACCGATCGAGCGGATCCCGCGCATCTACCACGGGGCCGCTGGTCTTGGAAGCCGTGACGTACGTCCGGGCGACATCATTGCCGCGTTTCGGAACATGGCTGAAGACGGCCGTCATTTCTTCTGCGTGGGAATTGACCACGAACTGTCGCTGAAAGTTGAAGAAGACCCGGACTTGCGTCCGCAGGGTGGGTTTTCGATGCGTGGCCATTCAGTCGGTGGATTTGGCTCCGTCACGACGAACAAGGTCATCGCCACGATCGCTGGTCAGGTGTTTGGGAAGGATGTGCAGGCCTATCCGAAATACGGTTCGGAAAAGAAGGGGCTCCCGACTACCTACTATCTGACCATCGCGGACTCGCACATTTACTCACACAGTGAGTTGAATTACGTCAATCTGATCGTCCTCAATGACACGACAGCTTTGCTGAGCGGTAATCCCGTGAAGGGCCTGGTCGAAGGTGGCGCCATCGTGATGCAGAGCCCGTATGCCGATTCCAGGGATGTGTGGTCGCATATTCCCGCTCATCATCAGGAGACCATCCGGAAGAAGAATATCCGTGTGCACTACATCGACATGGTGCACATTGCGATCGAGATCGCGTCGGTCCCCGACCTGCAGATGCGTATGCAGGGTATCGTGTTGCTCGGCTGTTTCCTGAAGCTGACTCCCTATGCTGACGATGCCGGGATGTCCGACGAAGAAGTGTACGGCGGAGTTGAAAACGCGCTGCGGAAGTACTTTGGAAAACGCGGTGAGCAGGTTGTGCAGGACAATCTGACATGCGTGAAACGCGGTTACGGCGAGATGAAAGAGATCCCGCAGGAACTGATTCACGGTTGATCCTGCCTGTTGCACAAATCACGGACTATCAGACCGAAAGCGGATATCACATGAGTACGGCAACCCCCACGTCGATGAACTCGGCGAGTGATCGCGATCCCCATAACAACAACTGTTATGGCACACTGCTTGACGCGGATTATCTGCAGGTCGAACTGCCCGTGCTGGACGTCAATGACTTCAACGACCGCATTATTCAGGGTTACGAAGACGGCACTGGTCCGGACCTGCTGCCGGCCGACGTAAGCGTCGCCC
>CAYSJO010000514.1:0-12038 GCA_964431285.1 uncultured Planctomycetaceae bacterium | reverse complement strand
GTTTCTGGGCAGCCGTGCTGGGGACAGGCACTGTCTTTCTGACATACCTGATCGGCACCCGGCTGTTTGATGCAAGACGCGGACTTCTGGCAGCGGTCATTCTCGCGTCAACGATCACGCCCGTCATGCTTTCCCGAGCGGCCACGCCGGATGCCGTCCTGATTTTCCCGATGACGCTTGCGATCGCGATCTATGTCTGGGCGGTGACGGGGAAAACCGGCAGCTCGCGAATGGTGGTTGATTATCCGTCGGACCGTCGGGTGCTCGTACTGATGTACGGGGTCATGGGTCTGGCCGTTCTGGCCAAGGGTCCCATTGGCCTGATTCTTCCGACCGCGATCATCGGAATGTTTCTGCTCGTGCGACGACTGCCCGAACACTCCAGAGACGCCGTGTCGTCAAGTCGGATCATCAGGTGGAGTGGTGCCTGCCTGCGACCGTTTCATCCGATTCATTTCCTGAAAACATGCCTCGCGATGAAGCCCGTCACAGCAACACTCGCCTGTCTTGGCGTGGCGCTGCCGTGGTACGTGCTTGTCACTCTGCGAACTGACGGCGCATGGACTCGTGGGTTCTTTCTGGACCACAATGTCGGCCGATTCGCTCAATCCATGGAGCACCACGGCGGACCGATCATCTACTACCCGGTGGTGATGTGTGCGGGTTTTTTCCCCTGGTCCGTATTCTTCATCCCGCTGGGGCTGGACCTGTTTCGTCGACTCAAGCAGCCGGATGACGCGCACGCATCACGTATTTTCTGCCTGTGCTGGGTCGGTGTGGTCGTCGGCCTCTTCTCGCTCGCCAGCACGAAGCTGCCCAGCTACATCGCCCCGTGTTACCCCGGCCTGGCTCTGCTCATGGCAGATTTCGCGGTTCGGCTGGCTGAAGGGAAGCTATCTCTGCCAGCGTCTTGGTCACGGTTCTCGTTCGGAACACTGACCGTCGTCGGAGTCGCTTTGACTGTTGGATTCGTGTTCGTGGCTCGCCATTTTTCGCCAGGCGACGAAGTGATCGCGATTGTCGGATTGCCGTTGGTTGCCGGAGGCGTGTTGTGCTGGAAGTTGGTTCGATTGCGGCCGCAGGTTGCCGTTGCGACGTTCGCCGTGACAGCCGTGGTCTTTACAGTCGGACTGCTGGGGCCAGCGGCGGCACGAATCGGACACCGTCAGCAGATTGCTTCGCTAATGGACACGGTGAAATCTCTAAGCACGGCGCCTGAGCTGCGGGCGGCCGGGGCGTTCCGCTCGAGCTGGGTGTTTTACGCCGGACGTCCTGTTCGAGAGGACCATGTCTCGCGAATGTCGCCGTTTCTTGCTCGAGACGCCGATCATTTTGCGGTCACGACCCGGACTCACCTGGACGCCTTGCAGACGCCCTTGCCCGCCGGAGTCGGTGTCCTGGCAGAGATCCCGTTTTTTACGAGACCAGAACAGACGCTCGTGTTGCTGGGGCGAGCGCATAAGCACGCCGTGACTCGGTCTACTGACTCGTCCAGGACCCGGACACGATGACGGCGCGTTCCATTCCGTCCGCATGCTGCGTGATCGAGTCCGTCAGTGCGGACAAACTCGCGATTCGCGCCGGACGATGATGCTCAGCCCGTCGATCATCGACAGGCGTGCGTCGAAGCCCGCCGAGGTCAATTCCGAGAGCTTGGACTCGGCACCTTCCAGAGTCGAATAGTGGTCGAACATGCGCCAGCTACAACCCGGCTGAGGGTCTGTCACTGAACCCGCCGTTTTCTCAATCGCTGCGACCACGACACGACTCCCCCGTGAAAGAATCCGTTAACACGGGATTCATACTTTCAATTACATGAGCAAGACGAACAAAAAGAGTGATCGGAAACACTTTCGCGTGACTTCAGCAATACACCGCTGGAATTCTCTACCGGGTAAGATCGGTCAGGCAGACAGTCAGCCTCAACCTGTTCGTTATCCGCTCCGCAGTTTGCCAAACCGTCATGGCAACCAGTTCTGGCCTTTGCTTTGCAGCCACGCTTCCTGACGCGGTGTCATCCAGGGTTCGGGATCAACGCCCAGACCATCGGCAATCCGGTTGATGTAGTTGAAGTACCCGATGACCTGTGCAGCGATCGTAATCTGATCGTCGTCGAATCCGTGCTGCCGCAGCGTATCGAGATGAGACGGGCCCATTTGTCCGGGCGTCAGCGTGAGCTGGACAGCGTATTCACACAAAGCCTGATCCGCGTCGCTCAAATCCGCCTGTCGATAATCGAGCACCAGTTGCTCAGCGACCTGAGTGTTTCCCGACTCCAGACCGAAGTCGTGTGCATGTGAGAGCGTTCAGTAGTAGCAGTCGTTGACGTTACTGACGACCGCGGCCAGCATTTCGCGCCGCGCTGCATCCAAGGCGTTGGGGCTCTTCATAAGAGTCACGTAGAACGCCATTGACTGTTCTGTCGTGCGTGCGTCGCGACTCATGACTTTGATGATGTTGGCGACATGACCCGCACGCTGACGGCTGGTCTCATACAGCTTCGCGATCCGGCCGCTCGCGCCCTCTTCATCGATCTGTGCAATCCACGGCATGCCGCTGTCTCATGATCTGGAACGGGGGAATAACGAGAACTCCTGTGGCGACATTTTGCCGAACAGCCGGCTACTGTTGCAGGGACGGCCACAGAATGCCGACTCTGAACAGAGAGGGCCAGCCACCAATCAGGCGGATCAGCGTCGTGCGAATGTACATGATTTCGTTTGCTCCTGTTGCTCGAATCCCAACTTTGGCTTTGCCGACTTTGCCGTGACCGTCGGCAGACGCAGAGACCATCCCGAGCCGTTCGGCGAGTTGGATTCACTTCTTCTGGCTTCCTCGATGCGTGACGACGTTACGTTTGCCTGCCTTGAGCTCCGCCAGTCGACGCTTGAGATAGTGGTGCGAAATCTCGCGGGCTTTGGCCTGATCAGCTTTGTCGTAATCCCAAAATTCCTGCACGATCGCCTCGCACGCCGGATAGTGAGTACCATCATCGCCGACTCGTTTGCGAGTGTCAGCGAGACGCTGCTTCATACCGGCCACAAGACTCGCGTGCCTGGGATCGTGGAAAATGTTCCGCGTCTCGTGCGGGTCGCTGGCCAGGTCATACAGTTCCCAGCCGGGTGGAGTCTGATACCCACCGTCGTAGTTGCAGCCGTAGTAGTAGATCAGTTTGTGAGTTTTCGTGCGGATACCGACGTGCGCCGGGTTGTCATGGTGAGCCAAGTGCATCCAGTAGCGGTAGTAAGCTTCCTGCTTCCAGTCTTCCGCTTCCCTGCCGGTCTCCAGCAATGACCGGAATGATCGCCCCTGCACGGACTTCGGAATCTGGGCAGCGGCGAACTCGAGCATCGTCGGCCCGTAGTCAACGTTCTCAATGATCGTGTCAAATCGCTGACCAGCTTTCACAGTCTCCGGATACCGAACCAGGAATGGCATCCGCTGCGACTCTTCGTACATCCAGCGTTTGTCCTGATAGTCATGCTCACCCAGCATGAAGCCCTGATCGCCGGTGTAGATGATGACTGTGTTATTGAGTTGCCCTGAGTCTTCGAGTTGTTTGAACAACCGGCCAACGTTGTCGTCGATACCCTTAACGCAACGCAGAAACTTCTTGAGATAAGCGTTGTAAGCGAGTCGTGTGTTTTTTTCGTCGCTGTGATTGGCCGGGTCGTAGTTCTCGGGAAACTCGGCCGGATACATCTTCGGCAGATCCCGGAGATACGATCGCCGTGGGTTTCGTGAACCGATCGACGTCCCAATGTGCGGAATCAATTCGTCGTCAGCACCACGTGTCGCGATCGATCCGAACTTCGCGTCGCGATTCCACAGCGTGTCAGGTTCGGGGATGTCGACATCCGCCAGGTACGATTCGTAGCGAGCCGCGTTGTCGAAGTAGTCGTGCGGTGCTTTGTAGTGGTGCATCAGGAAGAACGGCTTGTCCTGATCCCTTCCGTCCTTCAACCAGTCCAGAGTCAGATCAGTGATGGCATCGGTGACGTGCATTCCGTCGAACTCGATCGTGTTCTTTCCCCACGGCTTGTCACCACGAACGCGGAATACCGGATTGTGGTATTTTCCCTGGCCGGGAAGCACGCAGTAGTAGTCAAAGTCCGCGGGCTCGACCTTCAAGTGCCATTTGCCAATCATCGCTGTCTGATAGCCAGCCTTCCGCATCTGGATGGCAAGCATCTGCTTTCCAGGCTCAACCTTCCCGGCGAGATCGAACGCGCCGTTGATGTGGTCGTACTGACCCGTCAGGACGCAGGCTCGCGACGGAGAGCAGATCGAATTCGTGCAGAAGGCATTCGTAAACAGAGCGCCTTCGTTCGCCAGTCGATCGATATTCGGTGTCGGTGCGATTGCAGCCAGACGACTGCCGTATGCCGAGATCGCATGCGCGGCATGGTCATCCGACATGATGTAAAGAATGTTCGGACGATCCGCCGCAGAAGCCAGCGAAGGCAACAGAATTCCGGCAAACAACAGCCATGTCCGCATGATGAGTCTCTCCCTGAAGTGGATTTCTGTCTTTGATTCTAAAGGGCGGAGTCTGCTGATTGTTCGGTCCCGATTGGACTCCACGTTTTCATCACAATCTTACCGGGCTTGTTTCTCCATGCTCTTTACTTGCGCCAGCAGTGAGCTGAGCCGGGAGACAACTTTCGGATTCTCGTCCCAGACGTTCCTTGTCTCAGATGGATCTTCATCGAGGTGATAAAGCTGGCTAGGCGGTCCCCGATTTTTCTCGACATCGACATGTCGCGGGAAGGTGAAACCGCCAGAGCCACGATGGACAATCAGCTTCCACGGTCCACTCCGGACCGCAAAGGGCCCCCACAGGGAGTGATGGACTGCATAGTCACGAACCCGCTTTTCGGGTTTGTCGCTCAGCAGAGCGGGCAGGGCATTGCGGCTGTCCGAACCTGACCCCGCAGGTAATTCGACTTGGAGCAATGCCGCGCACGTCCCGAGCAGATCGGTCAGTTCGATAAGTTCACTGCTGACCTTGCCCGCTGGAGTTTTATCGGGCCAGCGGACGACGAACGGCACGCGGTGGCCACCTTCCCAGATGTCGGCCTTTGTCCCGCGAAGATGTGCGTTGCCCTGATGACCGAAGTCCTGGATGTATCGGCCGCGCTGACTGCCGCGATAGAACTTCCTGTCGTCCGCTTCCTGTGGGTCCCAGTAGTGGTACAGACCACCGTTGTCCGAGGTAAAAATTACCAGCGTGTTTTGAGCCTGCTTTGTTCTGTCGAGTGCTTCGAGGACTGCTCCCACGAACGCATCAGTCTCAGCCACGAAATCTCCGTAGTGCTCTGCCTCGCTGACTCCTCGGTACTCTTCATTGGGAACAAGGGGCAGGTGTGGTGCCGTCAACGGCGCGTAAAGGAAGAAGGGGCGATCGGGATTCTCTTCCGCGTGCTGTTCGACAAAGCCAACGGCCTCACCCGCCAGACGAGGCATCACGCCAGAGATCGTAAAGTCCGGCGAGCGGACACCTTCGTCCACGCTGATGAAGTCCGTCTGGATCCGGTCCTGATGCAGAACCGGAATTCGCACGGGACGGTCATTCTCGATGTAGCAGAACGGAGACATGTTCAGCGACGCGGAAATTCCGAAGTACCAGTCAAAGCCGCGCGCTGTTGGCCCGCCTGTCACTGGTTGTGTGTAATCAACATTGGCACCTGCTCGCGGCCGCCCCTTCGTCTCCACCGGGATGTAGGGCATCGGCTGTCCGGACTTGTCCGTCCACTGCATTCCAAGATGCCACTTACCAACACAAGCGGTGTCGTAGCCGTGCTGCTTCAGCAATGCCGGGACGGTCAACCGGCCTTCTTCGATGAGTGGCGGATCAAGTCCGTCCAGTACGCGGAACTTCATCTTCGTTCGCCACGCATAGCGGCCCGTCAGAATTCCGTACCGCGTCGGCGTGCAGACGCCGGACGGCGTGTGTGCATCAGTAAACCGCATTCCTTCGCGTGCGAGTCGATCAACATGCGGCGTGGGAATCTTCGAGGCGGCTTTGTAGCAAGTGACATCTCCATACCCAAGATCGTCGGCGAGGATGTAGACGATATTGGGACGCGAGGCGGCCGGGCTCTCTTCTGCGCCCAGGCCGAATACATTCAGTCCGAAGAACAGAAGCACTCGCGCGATCGTTGCTCGCGTGCAGAACAGATGGCGCCGAGTTTCCATCGAACGAAGGATCATCGTGTCTTCCTCAGAGTCAACGAGGAGAATTATTCTCCAGGGCCGCGGGGATTCGATTCGAGGTATCGGGACACGGCGCGTCCAAGTTGGGCTCCGACAGTCATATAGCCATTCTGCGTGCTGTGCAGTGTATTCCAGGCCGTTTCCAGAGTTGTCGACAGAACGTGATCGGCCGTGTGGTTTCTCACCCAGTTGGCACTCATTCGATTGCGTTCTTCGTCGGTCTTCACGTACGTCGCGAATTTGTATTCTGGCTCCAGCGGCAACGGTCCCGAAATCGCCTCTTTGGAAATCGCCTGCCAGCGTGCGTGATTCTGTTGTTGAACACCGGGCAGTTTGTCGAGATTGGCCGGTCCAAAGAAATACGGTCGCCGTTCGCCACCGCCCGGGTTGTGGAGATCAACAAACACGTCAAACCCGTCGTCTGCGTTCAATTTGAGGATTCGCTTCTGTGCGGCAGCCACTTCCGGATAGTGCGGCTTGTCATCCCAGTCTCGATTGTGATCACGAGGCACGGCGTCCTTTCCGCCGGTTCCCATCGCCGCGTTGTCCACATCCATGATCGGCACGTAGTAGACAGTGGCAATGCGACGTAGATTAACGGCTGCCTGTTCATCGCTCGCCAGCCACTCAATGAACCCTCGGCCCACCCAGCTCGAACCAGCTTCCCAGGCATGCTGTCTTGCCTGAATCCAAACACCGTACCTTGATGAGTCCTTCTCTGTACCGCCGCCGATGCGAATTCCATTCACGGATCGTCCGCCGCGAGTCTTCGCCAACTTAAAGATCGCGGCGTTTGGCAGACGTGCCTTAATGGATTTCAGAACGTTTTCCGCGTGTGATGGTAGAAACGGCGGCCCCCAGGCCAGCCAGAACGACTCTGCCGGCGCTTCGATGCGGTAGGCGGCAGTACCGTTTGCCTTTTGACATTTCGGAGTCTGCGTCCAACTCACATTGTCGACGCTCACCGCAGCGCAATCGGGCTGAGACCAGGCGGCGTTGAGAACTCGCCCTCGTCTGTATTCACCATCACTGGCTGACAGTCTGACCGTGATTGACTGCCCTTCCTTCGCGCCATTTACTTTCAAGTACCACCAGCACGGCCACCCCCGCTCAGAACGGACATGAGGCGTGAAGTGGATGACTCCCGAGTCTCTGTCGATGGACTTCACATTTGCAGAGCCACCTGGAAAATCAGCGGTCACAGTTATGTCTGCAAACTCAGTCTCTGCCTGCAGCGTTGAGGTCAGGAATGCCAGGGTGGCGATCAGAGTTATCTTCATCGATCGTCTCATCTTGTGTTGTTCTCGCCGCAGATGAGCAGCCGGTCGGGTCGCCGCCGTCGCAGGTTGCTGGAGACGACGCGGTCAATCTGCGAAATCGTTGCGTCCGTGATTTCCATCAGTCATGTCCAATAGTGCCTGGAATCTGGTCACCTGTTGGCACGAATTGCATGCAGACTGAATTGACGCAGTGCCGGATGTTTTTCTGGGTCAGGCGTTCGCCTTGAAAAACATGCCCAAGATGACCACCGCAGTTCTGGCAGAGGATTTCGACTCGGCTGCCATCAGCGTCTGTTTCCCGGTGGACCGCGCCTTCGATTTCGTCGTCGAAGCTGGGCCAGCCGCAACCGGACTCGAATTTGTCCTCGGAACGATAGAGTGGCGCATTGCAGCGACGACAGACGTAAGTCCCCGCCGCCTTGTTGCTGAGGAGTTCGCCACTGCCGAGACGTTCCGTTCCCTTGTGCAGAATGATCCGTTCTTCTTCGGCATTGAGCTGGTTGTACTGTGTCATGGGTCTCGTCCGTCGTGAGGAATCGTTCGCTGGTTCAGTCGCCCGTGACGCGGCCTTGTCTGTCGCTGAGGCAATTCTGGCGCATCTCCACGCGTGCGGATACTCCCTCCGGGTGAAGAGCCAGGTGTCGCGCGATTTCTTTGGCAGCGGGCCAACTGTGGAACCGCTGTAGCGGAAACAGACATTGTCCTGGGAGTCGATACAATGCGGGCACGTGAGTTTGTTGACCACCGGATTCAGCCGGATTCCGCCACGTCGTGAGGGTGACTGCAAAGAACGCTTACTCAACGCATTGTCGGCAGTGTGTGGTGGCAGTTTTCGTGACACTGGTCGGATTGTCTGACGTTTATGGCCAGATCACGGTGCAGGGCGTTTACGTGGATGCCGACGGTGTTCTGCGTCATCGTCGAACCGTGCCGTCACGGCGGGTTAAGCGGAGTGGCGAGGCGGAGATGATCGCGGTCTCATTGCCCCGCGTCCTGAAGCAACTTAGACGGCATGTCGAAGCACAGACACAGGTTTCGGATGACGTGCGGTTCTTGAAGGGGCTGGTTCGTATTGATCGAATTGTCGTAGATGCCGAGCAGAGCGACCTCGTCCTGGTGGGGCCATCCGAATCGATCAACACTGTGTCTGACTTTCGCCCGCGTGGGAGCCTGACGGGACGCCCCACGCTGCAACTGGACGACGTCGTAGTCGCGCTACGTGCATTGGGTCCGTCTGCTCGTTCCCGCGTTTTCGGCTGCACACTCACTCATTCTAACGAAGGGCTGAAACGAGTCGCGGCCCTGCCTCGAGTCACTGTCCTTAAACCTGGACAACGAGACGACAAAGCTGCACGCATGAAACAGGCATTGGGACCTTTGCAGGCAAAGTACTTCGGGATTCCCACCGACACACGATTCGCGTTTGTGTGTATCGAAGCCGACTATCGCATGAAGCAGTTCAGTATCGGGCTGTCATCGCTGCCAGTCGCAGGCATGCGCAACTACCTCACCAAGATTTCCGGACTCGAGGGCTACGAGCGGTTCTGGTTCACGGACAACTATGAATCAATCGGAATGACCGCCGACCGCCGTGAGTACAGATTGCGTGGAGCCGGACTGAGAATTCTCGCCAGTAGTTCTCCATCCGGCATCGTCGCGACGAATAAACACTCCCAGGAGTTCGCGCGAGAATTCAGCGAACACATGACCGAATTCGAACGGGCTGTCCCTTGCTTTGCCGACCTACACAATCTGGTTGATCTGTCCGTGGTGGTGAGTCTGATTGCCAGTGACAGACTCCACGAGAGAATCGATTGGGATTTGTCGTGGGTATTGTCACCGGACACGTACCGTCCCGCTCGAGTCCCGTGTCCGCGTTTCGCCAAGACACTGGTCAACACACGACGTCGCGGTCGCACGACGGTAAACGTTGCCGGTGGAGTGCAGATGAACCTGAAGCGAGTTGTCAGTCGCATCACGGAAACGACGTCGGGGTCGACTGCCGCACGTCTCAAGTTTGCCGACCGCGAAACGTGGTGGACGAAACTACCGGCTGAAACCGGAAGCTCAGAACGGATCAGGTTGAAGAATTCGTGACCGCTTTCAGTTCGCTTCCGCCAACGCCGGTTCACTCCTTGTTCGGTACAGAAACGCATCGGACGTGAGCAGCGATGTGAGCAGGGCATTCATGCTGCCGCCGTCGTCTTTGTAGGCGCGATACGCTTCCTGAAGAACGGGAGCGTCGTTGAGGGTTTCGTTGCGGCCCATCCAGAAGCGGAACGCATGGCGAACGAAGACCTGCTCGGCGCGTTTGCTTTCCGCGAGCTTCTGAATCATGTCGATGGCGTTGGCGACTTTGCCATCGAGCGCGGGGTCGCCGGAACCGATGATCTCGCCCGTGGTGTTGACGGGTTTATTGAGTTCCGTCTCTCGGTACAGGCCGGCGTGGTTGAACATCTCGAACGGCAGGCCGAGTGGATCCATCTTCTGATGACACGTCCAGCAATAGGTTTCCCTTGTGACCCGCATGCGGTCACGCAGAGTGTGGTCTGGTTCGTCCGGTAACATCGCGTCGACGGTAATCGGCACGTCGGGAATGCCACCGCCCAGTAATCGTTCACGAATCCATCGGCCACGCAGGATGGCGTGATTATCCATGGCGTCGGAGTGTGAAACGAGCCAGCTTGGATGGGTCAGAATGCCCAGACGCTGGCCTTCTGGCGCCGTCGCCAGCGTTCGTTCAGGTTTCATAGACCCGTTGCCGAAGCTGCGCCGGCTCACACGGGCATAGATCTTTGTGCCGGACAGTCTGGCTTCAGCGACGTTGTGATTGACGTTCGGCGCCCGCCTCTTCTTTTGCTTCGGCGGTTTCTTTCCCGGGTTGGCTTTCTTCCAGGCTTCCAGTTCGGCCGCCTCTTTCTTCTTCTGTTCCGCAGCCGCCTTCTTCGCTGCAGCCACGGACTCCGCGATTTCTTCTTTGGTTCGCTTCCTGCCGAAATAGACATTGTCTGTTCTGGTGGCCACCACTTTGTCAGTCGTCAGCAACTGCTTGAAGACATCCTGGTCCTCCTGCAGGATGAGTTCAATCAGGCGGTCCGTGCTCGCGGTTGCATCGAACATAGCGCGATAGTGCGACGTTCCCCTTGTGCTCGCACCAGTTTCTCCCAAGGCTTTGGAGTCCTTGCAGATGTATCCGCCACGGTCGTAGTCGAAGTAATCACGGAAGAAACGCAGGACTCGCGGCTTGCGGATGCTGACGTCGGCCAGCATGCGTTCGACTTCTCGCTTTACATCCGCCTTCGTCCGCATGCGTCCTTCGACGATTGCCTTTCGCAATTCATCATCCGGCTTGATGTATTGCAGGGCATGATTGACTGCGAGCCCCAATTCCCAGTCCTGGAGCATGACGCGAGCGTGCTGATCCGGAGTGCCGTTCTCGGGCAGTTCCGGCCTGAAGAGTGCGTCGCGATCGAGGAAGATGGATGACAGACCCAGAATAGTGCCGTCCTTCTTGCCGAGCTTCTCGATGGATTGTTTGACGATACTCAAATAGGCGTCTGATTCGTTTTGCTCTGGCGGGCGGAAGGTCAGCGCCTCAAAGAGGTGGTCTACAGCAGCGCGTAAACGCTCGTCGGTGACGCCCTCTTCCTTCATGAGGTCATAGACCGGCGTCAAAGGACGCACGACTTTTGTACTGTAGACGAGGGCAGTGGGCAGACCGCGGATATCACCGACCATCTTGTACGTGTCGGGGTCGTCAGTGATCTGTTCCGGGTTGGCGATGCTCAGCGGGCCGTACGCCATGTAACGAATGATGTCCCCCGCAACGCCCTTGATCTGTGTCGCTTCCGCGCTGTTGACAGTGTAGAAGTCGGGGTAGTTTTCCAGCCCGTGATCGCGGGCCGAAGACAGGACGACGGGCACGCTCTTGACCGACGTGGCGTAGGCAACCGTACCACCCTGCCATTTGATGATGCGATCCGTGCCGAAGTACAACTTGCGTTCACCACCGTGGTTGGTGGGAACAACATCGCCACGAGTGCGAAGGCCCGGCTTTTCCGCATCAAATTCGGGTTCGCTGTTGATCAATTCATTGAGACGTGTGATGTGTTCCTGCGGCGTCACACGCCAGAGGCGTGCCGGAGATGCTGTCGGGGCGAGTTCGATGCCATTTGGAAGGGAACCGAAAAGCAGGTCGTGATCGACGAAGTTGCCTTTGTTCGGATCGAGATGAGCCTGGAACCCGCCCTTGTCACGCATCACGCGCGTCAGTTCGCCGACAATCCAGTCGGAAAACTGCAACCGCTCGACGACTCTGGGCTGGTCCGCATCCTTCGGCGGCATCTCTTTCAGCGTGACCTGTGCCCAAACACTTCTCCAGGTGCTGGAGTTCACTTCGTCGACAGGGCCCAGGTTATTGAACGAGAGATTGCCCTCAGGGTCTGTCTCGCCATGACAGTCCACACAGTGACTGACCAGAAACGTGCGAGCAAACTTGTCAAAGTCTTTGTTGACCTTTCGCCCGGGTGTGTAGATCTCGGA
>CAYSJO010000513.1:0-2587 GCA_964431285.1 uncultured Planctomycetaceae bacterium | reverse complement strand
GGGCGAAGAACGATCCCGTTTACTTCGACGACTTCATGGCCAGTGCGGATTCACGCTATGAGTACTGGCGACAAAAGGCCGAAGCACAGGGTGACTTCGCGGACGCCCAGCCGAACATTACGCATCGGGCGCTGGCAACGTGGGAACAGTCGGGCGCGCTGCGCGGGGTGATCACTCAGAACATCGACGGGCTGCATCAGGACGCCGGCAACCAGAATGTTCTCGATCTGCACGGCACGGCTCGCAACGTGGCCTGCATGTACTGCGGCTGGTGCGAACCTGCCGGACCATGGGTCCAGCAGTTTCTGGATGAAGATCGTGTGCCCGACTGCCCGGAATGCCGAGGCAGATTGAAGCACGCGACCGTGTCGTTTGGCCAGTCTCTTCCGGCAGACGTGTTGCAGCAGGCGGCTTCATGGGCTGCAGAGTCGGACCTGTTCTTTGCAATGGGTTCGTCGCTTGTCGTGCATCCCGCCGCTGGACTGCCGCAGATAGCTCACGACCGCGGTGCCAGACTGGTGATTCTCAATCGCGATCCCACGCCGCTGGATGCGATCGCAAGTCTGGTTGTCAACGCGGCGCTGGGTGATCTGTTCGCACTGCTTATGGCCGACTCGGCATAGTCGCAATAATCGAGTGCTGCCGCTCGAACGGCTCAGCTGAAGAACACGCCGGTTTCCCCTACCCTGAACCTGCCGGGGCATTGCCTCAGGCAGCTTTGAACAGAAGGACGCGAAGTTCGCGAAGGCATGTCAGCGACCGAGTTCTTCGCCAACTTCGCGGTCTTCTCTTCAGGATTCGTCGCTCAAGAACCGCCGAGCACCGATCATGAAACGCCTTCCTGTTGCAGTTTTTGCATTGCTATCGCTCACTGGGTCCCTGTTGCGAGCCGAGTCAGTGAATGTACTAATCTGGGACGAACGCCAGCCGCGGCAGGCAGAAGCTTACGACAACTTCCTGGGCAACGAGATTGCCCGCCGGTTGCAGGCATCCGAATCCGACTTCGCAATCCGGTCGGTCGCACTGGATGATCCAGAACAGGGACTCGGCGATGCCAACCTGGATTGGGCAGATGTGATTATCTGGTGGGGACACGCACGGCACAGCGATGTGAAGGACGAAAACGCAACACGTGTGCTGGAACGTGTCATGAATGGCGATGTCGATCTGATCGCCCTGCATTCGGCGCATTGGGCTCGACCGTTTGTCAAAGCCATGAACTGGCGTTCGATCGAGGATGCCCGCAAACATCTGGAGAAACACTCCAAAGGCAAGAAGCTGACAATTGAGACCGTTGCTCCGCCCCGCGAGCGCACGGTTCCGATTCACGGCAGCGTGATCACACCAGCGGTCTTCGGCTACAAGCAGAACCGCAACAACTATCTGGGCATCATTCATCTGCCGTATTGCTGCTTTCCTGACTACCGGCCGGACGCCGCTCCCAGCACGATCACCGTGAAACTACTGGATCACCCCATTGTGGCCGGCCTGTCGGAATCGTTTCGCGTGCCTCACACTGAGATGTACAACGAACCGTTCCACGTACCGGAACCGGATTCCGTCGTGTTTGAGGAACGCTGGCAACTCGGTGAACGATTCCGTTCCGGGATGATCTGGAACATTGGAAAGGGCAAAGTGTTCTACTTCCGGCCCGGCCACGAAACCTACGCGGTCTACAAGCAACCTGAAATGATCAAGGTTCTTGAAAACGCCTGTAACTGGCTGGGGCAGTAACCCTGTCAGTACGTCATTCAGAGCCACATCTTCAGAAAGACAAGACACATGGATCCGAGCGTATTCTGCGGGTGTATTCCTGCCATCATGACTCCCTGTCATGCCGACCGATCTCCCAACTTTCCGGCACTGGTCAGCAAAGCGCAGGAGCTGATCGGGAAAGGGATGAACGCGGTCGTCTATTGCGGATCGATGGGCGACTGGCCGTTGCTCACCGATGAGCAACGTCAGGAAGGCGTTCGGCAACTGACGAAGGCCGGGGTGCCGGTCGTTGTCGGAACAGGAGCTCAGAACCCGGCACGAGCCGCGGCGCATGCGGCGCACGCGCAGGAAGTGGGCGCCAAAGGGTTGATGGTCATCCCGCGCGTCCTGTCACGGGGCACATCACCGGCTGCTCAACGAGCCCACTTTGCTGGCGTACTCGGCGCAGCTCCTGATCTGCCAGCCGTCATTTACAACAGTCCGTATTACGGTTTCGAGACCAGGGCCGATCTGTTCTTCGACCTCCGCCGCGAGTTTCCGAATCTGGTCGGCTTTAAGGAATTCGGCGGTGCCGACGCCCTGAGTTACGCCGCCGAGCACATCACTCACGCAGACGACGACGTTCTACTGATGGTGGGCGTCGACACTCAGGTGTTCCACGGATTCCTGCACTGCGGAGCCGTGGGAGCGATCACCGGCATCGGCAACTGCATTCCGGCTGAGGTCCTGCAGCTCCTGTCACTGTGCCGCCTGGCTGTTGCCGGAGACGCCAAAGCTCGGCAGCTGGCGAAAGAACTGGACGATGCGCTCATCGTACTCTCGACCTACGACGAAGGTCCCGACTTGGTGCTTTACTACAAGTACCTGATGA
>CAYSJO010000512.1:0-2738 GCA_964431285.1 uncultured Planctomycetaceae bacterium | reverse complement strand
GTGACTTCGACTTTGACCACAAGCTGACGAACGAAGAGCACCTCACTGTTTTCGAAAACGGCGCCACGGTTGCCGATTTCGACATCTCGGCAGACGACTGGCCTACGTTTCGCGGCGACGTGGACCGATCCGGCAGCACGTCAGTTATGGCGCCTGCGTCGATTCAACGGAAGTGGCAGTACGTGGCGACTGTCGAGCAAACACTGGCAACGCCCGTTGCTGCGGGCGGACTGATCTTCGCCAGTGGAAGTGGCGGCAAGACGCGAGCGATTGATGCGGCCAGCGGTCAGATCAAGTGGGAACACGCAACCCCCGGGGAAATCCGCATGCCTCCCACGATCGCGGACGGCCGGGTATTCGTCGGCAGCGGCGACGGTCATGTTTATGCGCTCGAGGCAGCCACAGGTCGTCCTCTGTGGAAATTCCGAGCGGCTCCGGTCGAGCGGCTGATCAATGTTTACGGGGCTCTGACTTCGACGTGGCCGGTCAACAGTGGTGTCGTCGTTCACAACGGCGTTGTGTATTTCGCCGCGGGAATCATCGATCACGACGGAACGTCGGTGTATGCCTTGGACGCGAAGGCGGGACAGATTCAGTGGCAGAATCACTCCTCAGGTCATCTGAACAAAGTCCTGCGCAAGGGCGTGAGTGCCCAAGGGAATCTGACAATCCAGGGAGGCAAACTGCTGCTGGCCGGCGGTAATCAGATTTCCCCGGCAGCGTTCGATCTGGAAACCGGAAAATGCCTGTCAGCCACAATCGAGAACGGGCGTCCCAAGGCGAACAACGGCCAGTTCATTGGTCTGTTCCAGGGCGACGTGCCACTTCTCGGCGGTCGAATTCTGTTCTCTGCTGCCGAAAACGTTGCAACCAAAGGCAGCTTCAGCGCCTACACGGAAAAAGGTCGCAGTACGTTTTCGTGGGGCGGTGTTGCTCCGTCGTGGAGTGACCAGACTGTCGCGATGGTTAATTACCGAAACGGCAAACTGACGTGTTTCGATGGCAAAGCCGTCCGCAGTCGCGTAGCCGCCGGCATCGCACCCGCAGATGGTGACCGACGCCGGCGCCGCAGCCTGGCTGAGTCATTCGCTGCTGATGGAGCGACTCGCTGGCAGACAGACCTGGGCGAGGCCAACAAGTTTGAAGCGATCTCGATCGTCGTCTGCCCCAACGCGGTGATCGCTGTGATTCAGCAGCAGCAGAAATACCGGGCTCAGCCGCAGTGGTACGTGGTCGCTTTTGATTCTGAGAAAGGCCAGCAGTTGTGGAGACACGAGATTCGTGAGAGCCCGCTGCCCGGTGGTCTGCTGGTCGACCGTGACGGGCAGGTCGTCGTCACGATGCTCAGTGGGAATGTGCAGTGCCTTACCGACAGTTGATCGGGCATTGTTGCCGTACAGCATGCCTACTGTCGTCGTCCCGGAAGATTTCCGTTCCCTTTATGACCGGGCGGGCGCGAGGTCGGACACTACGATCTTCAAATCGTCAAACCAGACTTCGCCCAGTCCGTGTAACGTCAGTCTCAGCTTGAGATCGATGTCGCTGTTGACTTCACGAATCATCTCGAAGGAATGCCATTTATCCGCTTCCGTCCAGCGCAGCCGTGTACGCGTCAGGTTCTCACTGAGTGTGACTCCCTCCAGCGTCGAACGCACGGGGTATGGGATTCGTACGCGACCACTGATATGAACGATCTGCCCGGGTGCGACCTTCACCGGCGGCGTCTCGAGATACAGCGGAGTTGCGGGCAACGTGACCGGCGGTTCTCCCTCGGTGGTCTTCAGGCTCAGCATTCGCAGGATTGAGTTCCTGCTGCCCTGCAGAGTTGTGATTTCGACGGCCGCGCGAATGCCCTCCAGATCTGGTTGAAAGTTGCGCCAGCCCTCGTCCACCATCTGGCGACTGTCGGTTTGCTCGAAACTTCCTGATGGAAGTCGATTCTCGATTCCGGATACGGGACTGGCTCCGATTCGGCGGACCAGCCGCCAGTGCTCGGGCAACGTCTGAAAGCAGGTCGTGTAAGGACTCGAAAGTGGGGACCCGCGTCTATCTGTCGCTGTCTCCCAATGAGCCCGTTGCAGGATGCGGAGTGTCTGTAGCGCCGCTTCCGCGTTCCATCGAATGGACGCCACATCGAGATTACTCTGCGAGAATCCCGATCGTGACGGCTGCCCCGAGTCCGGCCGCATGGTCACGTTGCGGTGATAATCACGCTCGGCGGACTTGATATACATCGCAGCCTGATCGAGAAGCTGTGGTCCATCCGGTTGACCCACGCCCAGAACCTGCAACTCGTGATCGACCTTGCGCACACGTTCCAGTCGAGCTTTGGCCAGTTCCAGCCATAAGGCGGCGCTGCGGACTTTGATCCTGTTGATGCGCGATCGCAGGATGTTGCCCCAGTTGGGGTCCGTTGACACCACCAGAGCCGCTACCTGATCAAACCGGTCCAGCCGAATGTGTTTGCCGCTGGGGCTCGACGTACACGGGACCGTTCGAACCCCCGTCGTGGAAAGCTCCCAGACTGTTGCCGTGTCCTCGATACCCGGGATCACCATTTCGAGATTGCGTGACGCCATCTGACCCGGGACGAATTGAGCGTCTGGGTCGTGCCAGATCGGCATCAGCAGCTGCCCGTTTGGCCCGTGGATGAGCGCCAGTTCGATTGACTCCCGACGAGGCTTCGTCTGGGCCTGCTCCTCTCGCTGGGCCCGCAGCTCCGCGGCACGTCGCCTCTG
>CAYSJO010000511.1:0-5012 GCA_964431285.1 uncultured Planctomycetaceae bacterium | reverse complement strand
GCGGGCTGTGAGTGCCTCGCAGTTCGAGCCTCATGGAGTGTTTCCGGCAGTCGTTGCATGAACGATCCCTTCAACTCGGCAATGTCCGACTGAATCCTCTCGGATTCAGTTAGTGGCGGTTTCCTGGCCGCTCGTCTTCTCAATTGTCCTGATGCAGTTCAGTCCGCTCCTTTGGTGTTATTCTCTGAGTTCATTATTCAGGTGTATCTGGAAGTGGCGGTGCGTCCGGTCGGCGGCTGGAATCCAGTTGGATTCCGACAGACGTGTTTATTGCCGAAATCACGGGAGTTGTTTCAGTAGCATCCGCGTCGGTTTCCTCCTGCATAATCTGTAATAGAAGGCGGTGTGCGTCTCGATATCGGGGCGCCTCCTCCAGGGCCTGCAATATGTGTCGCTTCGCCCTGGACAGGCGTCCGATGGAATGCAATGCGTGTGCCAGCCTGTAGTGAGCTTCTGCGGGGTCGTCCGGTTCGAGCAGAAGCAGTCGCGTGAGCGACGTGACCGCTGATGCCGGATTGTCCAGTTGCTCCGCTGCGACGGCTGCCGCTGCGTGAGCGGATCGGAGTAACGGGTCGACTCCCTGTAGACGCCGGGCTGTTCGGGCGAGTTCCGTCCAGTCCGCATCGGCTGTCTGCAGCTCGATTAGCCGGTGATTGGTGGCTACGGCCTCGGAGCTGATTGAGGCGAATTGCTCGAGTGTGCGACGTTCATCAGATGTTCTGTTCAGTTCCCGGTACACACGAGCCAGTTTTTCGTACGCATTGTCACCGCCCTCGTACCCTGGATAGAGACTGATCAACTTCTTAAGCGTGGTCTCGGCGGCTTCCCACTCGGCCTCTTCAATCTGTTTGGTGGAAAGCGCGACCAGGCCGACGAAGTTGTTGGGATGCTCACGGACCCAGACTTCCAGTGCGTCGTTGTCTTCGGCGAGGATCACATCGAGTTCCGGCTTCGACCAGTCGAGTTCCGGAGCAAGCGAATTCGCCTGTTGTTTGGCGAAATCGTCAAAGTCCTGTTCGAGCTTCGCAAGCGCGTCACAGCGGCGTTCCAATGCCACGTTGATGGGCAGACCAACCTTCAGATCGTGCAGCACATTGCGAACGGCTTCCAGGCCATAGTTCTTGACCAGAAATTCGACGGCCATCGCCGATTCGAAGTAGGCGAAGTTCATATGCCAGCCGCTCTTCGGATTCATGAAGGCGCTGCTGAGCTGACCGAGCGGCGTGAGGCCGCCGTCCAGAATATGCTGTCGCGATCGCGGGTCCATCTTCTGACCCCACGTCGCATGTGCCTGCAGCTCTTCGTAGACCGAGATGCCTTCGCTGAGCCACCGCGGGATCCGATTGCGCGTCAGTTCGAGCGTGACCACGTGACAGAACTCGTGCCACAGCACAGCTTCCCAGTTGGATGGGTTCTCTCGCCGCGATGCTGGACTGTTCGCTGTGATCACTTTCCCGAAGCAGACACCGAGATAACCAGACACAGCCGGCATCCCGAACGTGCGCACCGCGAAATCGTCCTGGTTGGGGAAGACCTCAACGGTCACTCGATCCTTGAGTGTCAGGCCGTACTTTTCCGAGAGCGTAGTCCTGGCTCGATTAAGCAATTCGAGAACTTCGGCGCCGTAGAGTTTTGCCTCAATACCTTCCATTCGCAGAAGGAACGAGTCGTCTTCCAGAGTGACAAAGCCGGACAGCTCATCCTGTAGCTCCAGTAGATTGAATATCTGGACGTTATAGGCGTCCCGTTCGTGAGCCTGCTCGACAACCTGCCAGCCTTCGGCTTCGTCGCCCAGTCTGAGCAGGTCCTGAGCCAGCTGTCGCCTGGCAGGGATGAACTTCGGATCGATGTCTAAGGCCCGACGCTGATAGGCGGCGCCTTCTTTGAAGCGGTAGTGCTGCGACAGTTTGCGGCCGATGATGTGATCGACGTGCGGGTTGCTCGACCAGCGATCCAGCGCATGATCGCGAGCAGCTGCCTCTCCGCGTGGATCGTTGGTGAAGTGTGCGATCACCGCGCGATAAGCCCAGGCTTCGGGCTGATGCGGATTGACACTACGGACCTGGGAAATCAACTCAAGAGCCTTGTCGTATTCCTCTGAGCTGATCAGCCGATCGATCTGAAACAACAGACTGGGAATGTGCCGTCCGTTGACCATTAAGGCGGCCGCAATAGCGGCCGTCGCATCTGGAGAGTTGGACGCCGCCAATGCCCGCGCCAATCCAAAGTGCATGTCCGGATCGTCGGGAAACTGCTTCAGCCCGCCTGTGAACGTCTCGGCTGCGAATGCGGCGTCATTCTTGTCGAGTGCCAGTTCTCCAATGGCCAGCCAGGGCTCGCGACTCAGTCTGTTGCGCTGCTGGGCTTTCTCGTATCTGTTGCCGAGTACCTCGCGAGCGTCGACCTCGTTCATCTCATCGATCTCGCCGAGAATGACGAGCTCTTCGGCATCGGTGTAGCGCCAGGAAAATCGCTTAACGAGATCGGCAATCTCGGTGAGTCGTGTTTCGGCCAGTTCCGGTTGACCGGATTTCAGAGCCGCTTCGCGTCCCACCCAGCGCAACCGCACGCTCCAGGAATAGCGTTTAATCCCGGTCTCGACAGCCTGTAAGGCCGCCTCATACTGGCCCGTTGCAATCTGGGCCCTGATCTTCAGAACTGGCCAGGTTTCACCGTAGCGCTTCGCAGTGATGGCTTCATGTGCTGCGCGAATGCATGCGTGGTAGTCACCACGAATCAGCATGTCGCGGCATTCCGTCAGTTCAGCCCCGGCGGCCGTGCGGGGAAAGGCACACCACAGCGTGATGAGGCTCGCGAGCAGCCAGCCCACGTATTGCCAGAGAGGCAGCCTGCGTTGTGTCTGGAAGGAGTCCTGGCAATCCGGTGATTCCCGGCGATCGCAGCGAGGCAGCCTGGCCTGCGGTGCGTGCATGGACGACCTTCCCTGGCCCGGGACAGAACAGCGCGTTTGCGCGTGTGAAACCCCGCGATGCCCGTCCGTGAGCAACCGTTGCGGCCACGAGCGGCCGGGCAAAGCGGGCGGATCCTAGTGCATCGAGAAACTCCGGACAACACGTCATTTCTGGATGCGATTCAGCTCCGCGAAGACTTTTTGAATTCTCATCGAATCTCACAGAACCTTGTACGGATGCGGAGACCATTCTCCACTCTTGTTTAATGGGACGCGGATGAACACTGATTCTGCGGATTCTCACTGATCCGCATTTATCCGCAGGATCCGCGTTCATCCGCGTCCCTTTTTTCCACTGACACTGTGGTGATGCCATGCGACTGACTCTTCGCACTCTGCTCGCGTATCTGGATGACATTCTCGAGGCTCCGCAAACGAAAGAGATCGGGGAAAAGATTGCCGAGAGCGGCTATGCGTCGTCGCTCGTGAGTCGCATCCGCGAGGTCATGCGACGACGTCGACTGACGGCGCCCGAGCTTGCCGGGCCGGAGAGTGGTGTCGATCCGAATTCGGTGGCCGAGTATCTGGACAATACTCTGGCCCCCGAAGCTGTCGCCGATGTCGAGAAGATCTGTCTGGATTCAGACGTTCATCTGGCCGAGGTCGCGGCCAGTCACCAGATTCTGACTCTCGTGCTCGGTGAGCCTGTGGACGTCCCCGCGAGTACACGCGAGCGAATGTATGCGCTTGGTTCTGAAACGGCGGGGAAGATTGAATCAGATCTTGAGGATTCCGGGGAAACGGTGGGTCCGAAAGAAGAAATCGCGGCGGTGACACGGCCTGCCAGATCGGAGCCGAGTCACCTTCCCGACTATCTGCGCCCGGCACCGGCATGGCAGCGCTTCGGACCCATTGTCATCGCCGTGATTGTGGGTGGAACCTGGCTGGCGACGATTCTGGGTGACCGAACATTTTCAGAACCGGAATTGGCGAATCCGCCAGGAGACGCGGTCGCTCAGGTCGATCGGTTCCGTCCGATCGGCCCGACAGGTTCGCCCGCGCCGGGGACTATTGCGGACACGGGAGTGACTCCCGGTGTTGCAACGGCAACGCCCGATTTTCCGCCGACACTTCCCGAACCCGAACCGGTGAATTCCACGACGGCTCCGCTCACGGTCGACCCAGAGTCGAACCCAACAGAAACGGATGTGACTGTGGTGGCCACCACACCACTGGAATCGGCGACACCAGCGGAAACCCCTGGCACACTGCCCCCTGTTGCCACGGCAGCGACCGATCCACCACTCACAGGGACGTCAACAAACCCGCCGACAACGACTACCGAGTCCGGCGACACGACAGTGACGGTACAGACCGCCGAGATTCCAGAGGTACTGTACTCCACACGGGACAGCATCCTGTTACGCCAGGACGACAAGGGCTGGCAGAGCATGCCGTACCGAGCGACGCTACGCACCGGTGATCGCGTCGCCGCTCCGGAACCATTTTCCGCCATCCTGCGAATCGACGAACTTCGCATGACGATCACATTGCATGGCGGATCGGCTCTGCGGGTGATCGGTGCTTCAGCGGAGCAGGTGATTCAGCTCGCGCTGCTGCGAGGTCGATTCACGTTCGAACGCGAGGATTCGGATGGTGGTTTGGACCCGGTCACGATCGGTGTTCTGCTTGCGACGGAACCCTGTCAGCTCACACTGCCATCCGGTGATTCCCTGTGCGGTGTCGAGATCACTCCGTCAGAGCCGTTTGGATTTGAGGCTCTTCCCGAGCAACCTTACACCGGCAACCTGTACGTCGTTAAGGGAGGCGCTGAGTTTTCGGCTGTTGTTTCAGGCAGTCAGAATCTGGTGAGTCCCGCGTGGTATCAACTTTCTCACAAAGCGCGGGCTGATAGTGTTAACTCACTCAGCCAGTCGCCGTTGTTGACGTCACCCGTGTGGCTCGACCCGAGCAGTAATGGCCTGTCTGCGGTCCAACGTCGCTACGCGGCAAAATTCGCCAACGAGATTGATCCGGATTTCCCAATCCACCAAAGCGTTCCAACAGCTGTAGAGTCGTCAGTTCCGACACTGTCCGAGTT
>CAYSJO010000510.1:0-4644 GCA_964431285.1 uncultured Planctomycetaceae bacterium | reverse complement strand
CGGGGGGGCGGGCACTGTCCTGATGCCGCACGCATCGCTGTGCTGGCTGGGTCTCAGCGCCGGATCGCCAGTCACTCAGTTGTGGCAGTGCATCGGGATGATCGTCGGCGTTTACGGTGTCGGCTACCTGATCGCCGCCAGAGACCCGTATCGCCACTGGCCTATCACTCTCGTCGGGCTGCTGGGCAAGGTGTTCGGTCCGATGGGCTTCGTGTTCTCTGCCACAGCCGGAATGCTGCCCGTCAGTGTTGGCTGGACGATCATCCCCAACGTTCTAATCTGGTGGCTACCATTCAGCGCGATCCTCTGGGGAGCAGTTCGCTATCACCAGAGTGCTGACACGGCCTACGGCACGCCAGAAGCTGATGACCCGATTGGTGAGCTGCGCACGAACGACGGTGACAGCCTGGATGGTCTTGCGAATCAGCAACCGCAGCTGATTTTGTTTCTCAGACACGCGGGGTGCACATTCTGTCGTGAAGCGATCGCTGACCTCTCGAGACAACGTTGGGCCGTGGAAGCTTCCGGTTGTGGCATCGTCCTCGTCCACATGGGCGACAATGATCGTGACGCAGTGTTCTTCGACAAGTACTCAATGGGCGACGTCCCTCGCATTGCCGACCCCGACTGCCGCCTGTACCGCCAGTTTGGTCTCGACCTCGGAACGTTCTCGGAGTTGCTTGGGCCACGAGTCTGGATGCGAGGACTTTCTGCCGGAATTCTGAACGGACATGGTGTCGGTCGGCTTCAGGGCAACGGATTCCAGATGCCCGGAGCCTACATTTACCACTGCGGCCAGATTCGCGGCGGCTTCCAGCATGAACAGGCATCGGACCGACCCAACTACGCAGAACTCGCAGAACAGTTCGGCCCCGTGCGCGTCGCAGCGGTCTGAAACAATGTCTCTCCTGGAGCCGTTCTCCCTTGTTGTCCCCAAGAAGTGTTCGTCACCCACATGGACGAGATCGGCGGTCTGGACAACTCGCAGGTTCGGCCACTCGCATCCGGAATTCGAGACGACTGGATGAGACAAAACTTCCACTCACTGATGAGAACAGTAGTTTCCTTAACTCAGAACACCATCACTCAGCATCGAAAAAGTAGAACAGAACTTCGGCTGGCCCGGTCGGAAGGTCCACCGTCGCGCGTCGGTGATCGCGACGGGCGTACAAGCCGAATCGCCGTAACTGCCCTCGGTCGGACCGACCAGCTGCGCGAAAGTCTGGGCTCTCGCGTCCTTGTCTGTGATCAGATTGAGGGCGTTCGAACTTGGCTCTCCGGCCCAACTCGCGTGAAACGGAATTGCTTCCGGTCGTGTACACCTCTGCGTTTTCGGTGGTTCCCGTTGCGCGCGGAGGTCTCATTCACCGGACGCATTTCGGCAACTCAGCGCCGGAGTTGTGACAGCCGGAGACGCTTTCGCGGTTGCTGTCTTTGTTCGCGATTCGCGGGTAGCGCCACACCCTGGATTGACGCCCCCACAGCACAACCCACAACGCAATCCAGCCAGTGGTTATCCACCGCTTCCGGCCTGAGCTTCCATTCATCGACCGTTCGCCCGCGGCCGCTGGTCCTGACTCGGTATTCGGCCGTAAGGTGCTCGGAGAACAATCGGTGGCGGTCGGCGTTTTTTCCAAAGAGCGAGAGGCATCCGCAGTCGCCGACGCCCACGGCCAGACGTGACTGGATGAACGATTTCCAGAAGTTCGTGTCGTAGAGCACGTGCCGAACAGCCCTATGACCCCTGGCCGAGGGGATCCGCCAGTTGAGACCGGCGCGGTCACCAGACTACTTTCGCTCATTGAGCGGTAGACTCGAAGCACCAACGAAACGTCCGTGGCTAGGCAGCAACGTCGCGGCGTGCGGCGATTGGCGACAGAACTGGTAGACGACGTCTGTGGACTGGCCCCAGTTGGCGTCAATCAGGCAACGTTCAATACGCAGCGCCGTCGTCTCGCCGCCATTCGCGCCCGGGATATGACTCAGTCACCGACTCGAGCCCGGCGTAGATGGCACCCTCAAGTCCTGTTCCGGGTGCTGCAATCTGCAAAGTGTGCTGTGCATCCCGCAGCGTGAAATATCGACGCTGCTGGTCGGGATACTCGCCATAGTCGATGACGTGACCTGTGAAGTCATCCGTCCAGGCACACACCACGTAGAACAGCATCTTCTGCTGCACGTCAACGAACATCGTCAGATGATTGCACCCGACCGGCACACGCGAGCGTTCCATTCCGTTGGTCTTCGCCGCAATCTGATCAGCGGTCAGCAGGTCGTCTTCCGGCTCTTTCTCAAGCAGCGGTTCGTTTTGGTACTCGGCATAGAATGCCGCTTCGTTCTGCAGCTTGAGGTTGATGGCGTGCTGAATCGCGCTCAGTTCGTCGTGATTGAAGCGAGCCGGCCAACCGGCAACGGCCCCGCAGTTTCGTGTGCTTTCCAGCGGTGATACCCGTCGATCAATTCGTTGTGCTGGTTCACCTCAACAGGTGGTAGCTGGTCAAGATCCTCAGCGTATGTCTGAATCAGGGTCGGGTTCGGTTTGAAGCGAGGGTAGAGATCTTCGCGGTAGATGATTTTGGACGTTGCCAGTCTCATTCGTCTTCTCCGTTGAGTTCGTTTGATTGACTGGCGCCGGTCAATACACGGGCCAGCCTCATCAGGTCAGTCAGATTCAGCACGGCCAGCCATTGCTTGCCATTCCGACGATGCAGCACGATTGGAACTTCGTCCGGTCGCGCATCGCGTATGGCCTGTTGCATTGCGGGATAGAGGGACAGCTTCTCCGTGCGTTTATCTTCCACGTGAATGCCCGGTATCCCGAGCACCACGTCCTTACCTTCAACGCCCGAATACTGCTGTCCTCGACGAGCCGGGACACCGAGCACGTCGCTCAGTGCCCGAGCGGCGGAGCGTTCTCCCTCCGCTCCTTTGCGTCGACTGCGGCGTCCGCTCATACGACCTGACTCCCGCCCCACGGTGGGCCGCCTGTCACCTGCTGCGGCTGACCCGCGGCGGCTTCCCGGCATGCGTAGCCCCGCACCTCATTGCTGAGTTCGTCCGTGGCCTCACGCTTCTGACAGCGGACGGTCACTTCCAGCGGTCGGTCATGCAGTTCGCCACTGTCTCGCGGCAGCATCACACCTACGGCACGGAAGATCGACGACAACGTGGACCGAGCGATTTTCACAGCTGTCGCGTTCGGGTTATCCAGGTTCAGTCGGTCCCACAGCTTGCGACCCTTGAACTGGCCATCGATGACATCCAGCTCCAGCTCATGGTAGTTGCCGTCGCCGGCTTTGGTCGGTTTGAACTCCGACTTCGAAATCAAGCAAACGTAGCGGCCGGTGGGCAGCGGCTCGAATGCCTCGTTGGGTTCGACTTCATGTGCATTGAAGCCGTTCAGTGACACCATAAGACTCTCCTGTAGAAGAAACGAAACAGAAAATAGCTACAGCGGGTGCGCAGCGTCTCTTCGGCCAGGCGAGCGATCGCGCCGAATGAGGTTCGTGGGTGTGCGCTGTTTCGCGGGCGTGCGGAGTGCACTGCGACCCGCTGCGGCATCTCAGTTTTTCTGGAAGTGATTGGCGTAGGCGTTCCAGTCCAACGGCAGTTCATCCGGCAGATTCAGCCGGTTCTTGGCAATGTGAGCAGGACGTTCGGTCGTGCGGAGAATGCGTTCCCCCGTAGCGACACCTTTGACGCTGTTACGACCAAATCCCTGATCCGACGCTTTCGTGAAGACTTTGTAAGCGGCGAACAACACTTCGTCGCACCATTCACTCACGAGATCAGACGCACGCTGATGCAGCCGTGGTGAGTAACGCTGACAGGAGTCGGTTTCCGGATTATCGAACCGTTCGATCCGGGCGTGAGCCAGCAGCACGATGTGCATACTTCGCTCTTTGCGGATCGCGTCGAGCCCCGTCAGGAACTCCCGCCACTGCGTGAGGGCGAAGCTGTAGCCCTTACCGTAGCCAATGTCCTCGATGTTCTTCACGCCACGCTTGTTACAAACGTCAGCATGAATCAGTCGCTCCAGCCAATCCGCTGAGTCGACGACCAGAGTCTGATACTCGTGGGGTTCGGTGTAGAGTTGACCGATCGCGGCCAGGCAATCGGCGAAGGTCGTCATCAACGGAAAACTCTCACAGTCGATTTCACCAAGACCGTCTTCGGTGGGTAGAAAGATCGGGTTTGGTGCCGCGGCACCAGCGCTCGACTTTCCCACGCCGTGCGTACCGTAAATCAGCACACGACGGGGTGCGGGTTGTTTCCCGCGGTGGATACGTTCCAGCAGACTCATAGGTAGACTCCGTTGATCAGATCAGAAAATGCCGCGCACATGTAGCAGCATGAAAGCAACAATCGAGAACATCAGAGCCTGCAGAACGCCCGCTGTTCTTCGTAACCGGTCGGCCAGACGCCGGTCTCTTCGCAGTAGCGCAGCCGTTCGATCGCCGACACGTTGTCCTGCTCGGCAATGTCCAGAACATCGCGTGCGACTTCCCAGACACCCGTGCGGAACGGTTCCCGCTTCTCCGCCGCGATGAAGAAGACCGGCATCTTCAGACCGACCAGTTCCGCCAGAACGGCTCGATAGAACGCGAGTTGATGCACGTAGCCGAAGCGCTTCGCGTCGCTCTC
>CAYSJO010000509.1:0-11247 GCA_964431285.1 uncultured Planctomycetaceae bacterium | reverse complement strand
CCGTCGCTCACATTCCAGATCCTGAGTTGCCCGCTGTGAGACGGCGTGCCGCTGCCGGTTGCGAGCAGACCTCCGTCCGAGCTGAATGCAATTCCTGACACCAGATCTTCCAGTTGGCTGGGATCGTCGACGTCGCCGATTGTCCGCTCGAGCTTCCACTGCGGAAACACGTCCCAGGCGATCGTCCCGTCCTCACCGGCCGAGATCAGTGTCGAGTCGTCAGCGAACGCCAGGGCCTGGACTGCGCCTTTGTGACCCTCCAGCACCTCATGACCGTCCCCGTTTGCCAGATAAACCTGCACGCTGCCATCGTCGCCGGCAACGGCCACAAGTCCGTTGTCCGGTGACCAGGCGACGGCCCGCAGGGGTCTGGCCGTGCCATCGATCGCTGCCGTGGCCGCCTCGACATCGGCTGCGGCCTGCTTCAGTGCCTCTTCCGAAGCAGCCAGACGCCCTTGAGTCTTATTGATGCTCTCCTGTGCGGGAGCGATGTCATCTTTGGCCTGTTCCAGGTGCCGCTGAGCCAGACGTAGTGGATCTTCGGCACTCTTCAGATCGTTCGCTGCTTTCGAAGCGGCCTTGCGCGCCTCAGTGGCCTTGCGCGTTGCCGCATTCAGTTGTGTCTGAAGTTGCTTGAGCTGCGTGTCGGCCTCCGCGACCTGCTTGCCGAGTGCTGTCCGCTTCTCACCGTCCTGCTCTTTCTGCTGCAGCCCTTTCAGTCGATCAAGCTCAAGCCTGGATGCATCGCGAACCGTGGTGGCCCTGACGAGTTCCTTCTCCGCCACAGTCTTCGCATCGTTCGCTTTCTTCGCGGCAGCCGTGGCTTCGTCAGATTTCTTCTGCAGCGGCGGAATGGCCTCCTGCTTCATTTTCAGTGACTCGTTGGCTTTCTTGAGTGCCGCTTCCGCGTCACTGGCCGACCGTTTTCGCAGTTCGATCTGCTCCTTCAGCCCCTCGACTCGCAGCGCGAGCAGCGGAACTCGCGCAGTGGCCCGCTGGTCGCCGCGAAGCGTCTTCGATGGTTCTGCCCGGTTCGGTGACCAGAACTTCACAGAGCCATCCGGCCCCACCGTGGACCACGCGCCGCCGTCGGTACGAATCGCTATCGCGGCCAGAGCCGCCCCGTGATCCATCACCGTACCTGTGGGCAGACGGTTCGTCAGGTTCAGCGACCGGGTCTTGCCTGCGGCACTGCCGTACCAGATTTGAACGCCACCGCCGGAAGGAATGGTTTCCAGTTGGCTCAGGCCATCTTCCGGAACTTCGACCGCAGCTGACTGCCAAGCCGCGGGCTGGTCGGGCACGTCGCTTTTCGGCTGCTGCCACGACCAGAGCAGAATCCGCTTGTCTCCGTGAACCGTCACAACGACCTCGGCGGCCAGGTTCTTTTCTTCGTCAGCTCTTCGCTGCTCGTCCGTTGCGTTTGCCGGAGTCTGAATCAGCGGCTGCGACTGTGCCAGAGTCATGGAACGGACTGGCGCATCCGCCTGGAAAGACGACAGCAGCGATCCGTCGAGGACACTCCACTCCCGCACCGTCTTGTCGTCTGATGCGGAAAGCAATCGTCTTCCGTCACGCGAGAATTGCAGTGCGGTGATCCCTCCCGAATGTCCGGCCAGTTTGACCGTACCGCGGCCAGTCGCCGCTTTGGCCAGCGTGATCAGGCCGTTTACGTATCCGCTTGCCAGCCAGCGTCCGCGGCGCGAAACCGCCAGTTGCGTAACGGCACCTCCCACCGGCGTCAGGCTGTATTTCTGCACGTCGCGCGGCCGGCGCCAGAGTTTGACTGTGCGGAATCCGCCCGATGCCAGTAGCGTGTCCGACGGATCCATGACCAAACGCTGAACGAAATCGAGATGCGCGACCGGCTTGTCGCCGTAAATACCCCGCTTCACCACGTCCGGATCGGCCAGGTATCCGATCAGCCGGCCGCTGGGAACATGATGAATTGCAATGCGATTACCCCAGGCGTTAGCCACGTACTTGCCATCCGCCGTGATCTGAACGGCATAACTGCGGCTTGCGACCGAGTCCGGAAGACGGTTCCAGGTGGACATAATCAGCGGCTGCGCCTTGCCTGCCCGGGCCCCCGTATTGATCCACAAGCGGATCAGGCCCAGCTCTTCAGGCGAAAGACTCTCCGCACCCCGATCGTTTTTCGCGGGGGGCATGAACGGCGCGTCCCGGTGCGAGGCAACAGCCAGCAGCAGGCTGTTTTCGGGTTTGCCCGGCCGTACAGCCGGACCGCTGTCGCCACCTTTCAGAATATCCGGAGTCGATTCCAGAACCAGATGGCCGCTGTCTTCCTTCCGGTTATGGCAGGCGATGCAATGCTTCCTCAGGATCGGCAGCACGTGCCGCCGAAATGTGACGGCTTCTTCACGTTTGACTTCGGCGATTTCAATCGGTGACGTGTTTTCCAGATTGAGCGTCAGCTTTGCTCGATCCGCCAATGCGACCTGGACCGGCTTTTTTGGCGAGGGCCTGCTCGGCACCGGTTTTGATTTTGGCGGCTCAGGCTTTGGGGGTGTGGGTTTCGGCGGCTCAGGTTTTGGCTTCGGCGGCTCAGGCTTTGGATCGACGTTTGGGAGCGGTGCAGGTTTAGCGGTCGAGTTGCCACCGAACATCAGGATGTGAGCCAGCCGCGCCGTCGGTTCCTGCTTGCCGTGATTTGAGGTTGGCGTGAACCGCAGACAACGCGCCGTGACGTTGATCGAAAGGACCTGGCTCCGCCGAAAGCCGTGCAAGTCGTTGATTCCGGCAGCAAACTCAATCGGCGAGCCGGCCATCGGTGAAAATCTGGCGCCGGCGATCGGCACATCGTGCGCCGATGTTTCGATAGTCACACGCTTCCAGCCGTGACTCGCCCCTGCGGCCGCCACGTTGTAAATCCACAACTCGCGGATGTTTCTGACGGCGCCAAGGTCTACCGTGACCGACTGGCCTAGCGTCACAATGGCGGTGTGGCGCGAGTTGTCCCGGGCATGCACTGGCGGCTCGTCGCCTGTCGCCCTGGGAACGGTACCGGCCGTGAACTTGTCGTCAGCGATAAACTCAGGCTCCTTGCCGAACACAGGATTGTTCGTCCCGAAGAGAGCCGATGCACCTCGACCGACTGTGGCGGCCGGATTGAGCCCGGCAAACGAGTCGCCTGACGTCGCGGTGTCCTTTTTCGTGTCTTGACTGTAGACATCCAGCGAAAGAACACAGGCAAACGCTAGTGCCAGCACGCTGGCCCGCAGCATTGGCGAGAGATGGCTCGAGGCAGGGTCGAAACCGTTGCTGGCGCTTCGCGCAATCCGCTCGCTGACGCTTCGGGCTGGCGCAATGATTCGATTCATATTGTTCAATCCTTACCGATGGCGGATATCGCATGGTTGAGTTGCAATCGACGTTCTTCCAGGGGCCGTGCAATTCTGCCGGCCGCCCACAGCCTGCCCCACAACTGGCTGTACGGCCCCTTCTTTGCCCAGTCGGTGGCAACTGATCGAAGACCGGCATCCGAACGCTGTGTGCTGTCTCGACTGGACAGGTGCATGTCCAGGTGCGAGCAGCCATAAGGAGCCACTTCGTGAATCGTGCAGCGGTCACTGTCCAGAAAAACGCAGGACCCGTCCGGACGACTGTCTGGAACAATGGTCGGTAACTGGAACAGTTCGCCTTCGAGCGGAACTTCAGCGCCTGCCGATGCCAGCAGATGCTGCAGCGACCAGGCCTCGACATCTTCGACGCTTAGAGATTCCGTAATTCGGTCCATATCCTGAGGGATCAGTCCGCCCGGTATATGCAGACACGCGGCCACACACGACACGCAATCGCAACGCGTGCGGTCGAATTCATCTCGCGGGTCGTAGTCGAGAATCTGGTCCGGTGCGGTCATTTTTCTGATTTAGGCACGATCGTAATCGTCATGGGAGTCGACAGTCCGACAAAGCTCAGGTCCTTCGGCACGACGGCTTTCTTTGCTTCTTCGACCAGGCGATTCGCGGCGGAGGAAGCGGCCTTCGCATCGCCCACCAGAGTGTTAGCCGCGTCGAGCCGCGTCGCCGCGGCCTGGCGTTTCTCTTCGAGCAGCGCAGCATTGGCAGCGGCCTCATCAGCCGCCTTTTGCAGACCCGGCTTGTCGTCAGGCGTGCCGGCCTGTGCAGCATCGGCGGCTTTCTTTGCCTCGGTCGCGGCTTCGGTGGCTGCCTTCTGTGCCGCCGAATTCAAGTCGCCCGCGGCCTTCGTTTCCGTCTCAAGCCGGGCGAGCACCTGCTGCAGCTCGGACTGACGCGCGATGGCAAGTTCAAGCTGTTCCGGCTTAAGCACGAACTTCATCGTTCCCGCAGCCTGCAGAAAAAACGAATACGTGCCGGGCGGAAAGTTGCCCGGAACGTCCAGTTCCAGTGCTCCAGAAGTGGCGTCGGCCGCGATGGCCAGCTTCTTTTCCCCGATCAGTGGTTTGTTAAACGTGTTCGGCTTCCAGGGAGCACCGAACAGCGTGACCTGCACAGCGCCCTTGAACTCGCCGTGTCGAGTCAGATTGAACGGAACGGCCAGCTTGCCGCCCTGCGGTGTGTCGGCAATTCGTCCCGCTCCGACTCTGACAACATATGGCCACGGCTCGCTGCTGACGGTGAGCCGCATGCCGTCGCGGCTCAACCGCGTGCGGCCACCCGCGAACGTCGCCGCCCGGGCGTGTTGATCGCGCTGCTGTCCATCGGTGGTGGCTCGGCCAGAGACGTTGATCGTTGCTGTCGACGCGGCGGCATTCGCAGCTGCCACCAGCACGAGCGGAACTGAGTGCACGCCGGGCCCCATGACGACCGGCTGCGCGGTGACGCCCGGGGGCAGATTGTCCGTGCGGATTTCGATCGGTCCGTTAAAACCGTCCCGCCGGAACGCCACTATCTGCAGCGGGAGCGTGCCACCACGATGCAGCACGGAACTGCGGTCCGGCGAGCGTTTCGTTTTGTCCGAGTAATCCCCGAAGTGCCAGGGATGAGTTGCCAACCGGAAATCCGGTACGGCCTTACGAATGACCAGCCGGTAAACCCAGCGGGGGTCGTCGCGCGACGGATCGGACAGGCGGACCGAAACGCGATACGTTCCATTTTCAGGCGCTACAAAGTTTCCCCACGGGTCGTATGTCGCCGCAAGGAAGGACGCGCCTCCCGGGGTGAATATCGCCGACGACCGCTGAGGAAACTGCGAGTGCTTCACATCGTCCACAACCAGCACGTCGACCCACTCGGTTGTCGCGTCGGCCTCGGTTTCGTTCTCGCCATTGACTGCCGGTTTCTCCACGAGCCGCTGAACCACGAAGCTCGGGTCGACAGGCAACCCGAGCCGATTCGAAATCACCTCGACGTGATACGTGGCGTCTTTCTCTGCCTGGAAGATGACCGTGTCCTGATCATTTCGTGGAAAGAACTGCCCGACGAATTCGCACGGCAACCTGACTGCCTGAGCCTGCTCGTCGTCGTTGGGTTCCTGCTCGACGATGACCGGCGCGCGGGCCATTGAGACGCGCACCGGGTTGGACGGGCCGGCCGGTGAATTCAGGCGATGATCGATCCCGTCCAGCGGCGCGCCGTGGGACGGCACTGTCTGATCCGTGTGCAGCCCGGAAGCGGGCAATGCAATCCTGACGTCCAACTGTTCCAGCGGTCGACCGTCCGATGCGCGCACATTCGCCGGCTTGCCTCCAGGCAGATTGCGGCCAAACAGCGTGAAGCTGGTGTTGCTGTCGGGCGCTCCGGATGGTGGAAAGACAAAGTCAACATAGGGAGCCGACGAGACAGTCAGCCGGTAGAACAGAAGATGATTCTTTGGTAACGGCTTCTTCGTCTTTGGATCCTGCACCGGCTGGCCGGCAAAGTTCGCGGCCCTGACGCCGACGGAATACTCGCCGTCCGCGGGAGCGGTGAAATCAACGAGGGCATCACCGCCGTGGTATCCGCGGTTGCGCTGCAATTCCCGTTCATCCGGATCGAACAGCGTGACCACCGCGCTAAGCGTGGAGCCAATCCGTCGCGCCGCGCAGTCGACAATCACCCGCTCACCCGCTGTGACGGCAAACCGAAAACGGTCCATCACAAAACCGTCAACACGCCCGTTGACGACTGCCGGCAACGTCAGCTCAATGGCCTGTTCGAGCGAGTGATTCGTTGATTCCAGGTCAGCGTTGTCTACGTCCTCGGAAACTTCGACCAGCCGGCCGACGACAAACGTCCGGGCGTTCGAAACACCGTATTTCGACTGGACGCGCACGTCGTATGACCCCGGCGGCACCGAATCGGCAACGCGGACTGTGAATTCATCTCGCGCGACTTTCTGACCGATCTCCAGCGGCCCAGGCGGCCGCATCCTGGTGCTGGCCGTGATGCCAGAGTGCGAGAAAAGCAGTCTTTGATCACCTTCGAGATGGGCCCCGGTGATCTTCACATCAAGTGTCGTACCGGCTTTGGCTCCGGGCGGAAAAACACTGTGCAACCCGGTTGTCGGCAGTTGAGCCATCGCAGCCGTGGCGGAGACGGTTAGACAGACGACCGCAGATAATGTCCGGCCCAGTGCCATATTTACCCCTTCTGAGTCCGCCGTGAGTCGCACCCTCAGCCACTTTCAGTGCTGGAAGACAAATTCCTTCGAATTGATCAGAGCCCAGATGATGTCGCGGTACGCGTCGACCTTTTCCTCTTTTGACTCAACGTGCGCACGGACGACGTCCCGTTCGGTGGAATCCGGCAATCGTGACCAGGCCGCCAGAAACATCTCGTCTGTTTTGTCTTTCAGAGTCCGTTCCTGTTCAGTAGCCAGCCGCGCCGCTCGGCCATCCTGCGCGTAGACCTTGTCCTGGATGAACGACGAATTGATGAGCTTGAGACTCTGTGCCAGTGTGACCTCAGTGCTGCGCTCGCACTCGCACGCGCTGTTGCCGGACGGCATTCCAAACGTGCTCAGAAACCCGTTGCCGAAGCCGCCGTGCGGAAGTTCCACTGCGCGGGTCTGCGGCGGGACCCCCCCGAGTCCGTTGAAACTCGTCTTCGTCCCCGCGACCGAATCGATCGCGTCCAGCAGGACCTCGGCATTCAGTCGTCGGGCGTAGAAGTGAGAAAAGTTCTGGCGGTCGTCGCGGTTGTGATCCGAGGGCGTGGAACTCAACTGATACAGGTTCGAGGTCGCGATCGTGCGAACCAGATTCTTCAGATCGAATCCGCTGTCGATAAAGTGCCGGGCCACTTCATCCAGCAGTTCGGGATTTGACGGGGGGTTCGTCGCGCGCATGTCATCTTCCGCTTCGACCAGTCCCCGCCCATGAAAATGCTTCCAGTAGCGGTTGACGAGAGCCCGCTCAAAGAACGGGTTGTCCGGCGAAGCGAGCCAGTCCACGAGTACGTGCCGTGGATCGACATCCGGCGAAATGTCCACCGGAGTCTGACCGAGTCCCGCAGGTTTCACCGTCTGGTTGTTGCGCGGATTGCGCGCACTCGCAATGCCCCGGCTGTGGTGAACGCGGCTGACGTTAACGTTGTCGTCGTTGGGTCTCAGATCGCCCAGCACCTTCTTTTTCTGCAGTCGGCTGAAGAAGGCCAGAAAGCTGTAGTAGTCGTTCTGGCTCCATTTCTCGAACGGATGATGGTGGCACTTCGCGCACTGCAGCCGGGTGCCCAGAAACATCTGTGCGGTGTCTTCCATCCAGGTGGCCAGACCGTCCGGATTTCCGGATCGAAGCTGAGCCAGATTGAGCTTCCGGTACCAAACCACGGGTGGATGTTCGTCTTCACTTCCCGCAGCGGCCACGATGTCGCGCACGAACTGATCGTACGGCCGGTTGCGTTGCAGGCTGTCCCGGATCCAGGCGTGGAACATGAAGTAAGGGGTGGCCGTCTTTTCCCCTGGAGCAGGTCGGTTCCGCAGCAGATCGCTCCACTTTTTTGCGAAGTTGTCTGCATAGTCGGTACTTGTCAGTAGCTGATCGACAAGGTGGTCGCGTTTTGCCGGATCCTTGTCAGCGAGAAACTGCCAAGCTTCATCCGGCGTCGGCAGCCGACCGGCGATATCGACCGTCACGCGACGGATGAACGTCGAGTCGTCGCACAGGCCGGACGGTGGCAGTCCGAGCTCACGGAACTTCCGGTTGGCCAGCCGGTCGACCAGGTTGTTTTCCGCCGGCAGGTTGTCGACCGGCAATCCCAACGGCACAGTGCTGCTGAACACGGTAGCCTGGCCCTGGTAGCGGATCATCACGGCCAAATTGCCGGTGCTCTGGCCGATCGTCACAAGACCGGTGTCGGAGGCTTCGCAGATGTCCGCGTTGTTTGACTCGTAGCGGGCCAGCCGCGTCACGTCCTCTCGCGAGCCATCGACGTACGTGGCAATCACCGCCACCTGCTGAGAACGGCCGCGCGGCAGTTGCCTGGGCCTGGGAATCGCTTCGATCCGCGCCACCTTCCGCACAGATTCGTCACCGTACGCAGCGCCCTGCGCGATCCAGTGCCGAATGACACGATACTCAGGAGAGTCCTTGTCGAATTTGTGGCCGCCGCCGTGGGGGATCTCAGCAGCCGCTTTCAGCAGCAGCAGACTGCGATCCGGCTGCGCAATCGAAATCCGCCGGCCGAGCGTCTGCTGCGTGAGCCAGCGATGATCGTCCCGTGGGTAAAACCCCAGCAGCGACAGAGAAAACCCATTCTGTCCGCCCGACTTGCCGTGACAGTTGCCGGCGTTGCAGCCGGACTTCGTAAAGACCGGCACGACTTCATTGGCAAAGCTGACCGGGATCCCATCGGCAAAGGCGCTGACGGTGAGCTGCCGCGTCGCCGTCTTTCCATCCGCGGTTTTGGCCGTGACCGTAACCGTGCCGTCGGCGAGAGGTGTGACCAAGCCCGTCCCGTCAATCTCGACAGTTCCCTGAGGGTCCGACGTGTAGACCGCATCGCGTGTCAGGTCCCGCACCTGGCCGCTCGAATACTTCCCGGTCACAACCAGTTGGAGCCGGTATTCCCGACCGGAGATTGTCGCGACGTCTGTTTCATCAAACAGGACTGAGGTCAGCGAACCCGCATCGCCCAGGCCAGGAGCCAGGTCGGCCGGCGATGTTGAACCTGCCGCGAGGACAACCACGAGCGTCAGAAGCGGGATACGCAACACGACGTTTCCTCCCGAGATGGCCTGGGACTGTGTCGGAGTCTACACAATGACCCGCGTAGAACCAGAAAACCCGTTGGCGCAAAAGCATGAGTGGCGGGCTGGCAGCCTTTGCGACTTCTGTACGAACCTGTCAGACAGAAGGTCGCGAAGCCCGCAAGGAAGCAAAGAATTCGATGAAAGACTGTGATATAAGGCGTCCAGCGGATGAATCCTCATCTACCACCACCGAAGTGGCCACAATGGGTAAAACGTCTCCACCACAGTCGGCTGACTTGAACGGGCAGGTAGCCGTGGTGACCGGTGCCGCCCAGGGACTCGGCCGCGCGATGGCCGAGGAACTTGCGAAGCGCGGCGCTTCGGTCATTATCGCGGACTGCCAGCAGGAAATGTCCGATGATGCCGCCGAAACATTTCGTCAGCAGGGATACGACGTCTCGGCCGAATCGCTGGATGTCGCAGTCAGCGCGGACGTTGATCGTTTCTTCAGTCACGTTCGGGCGACGTACGGTCGCCTCGATATCCTCGTCAACAACGCCGGTGTTGGACAACAGGTGGGACCGACTGTCGAATTGACTGATGAGGAATGGCAGCGCGTGCTTTGCGTGACGCTCACAGGAACGTTTTACTGTTGCCGAGCCGCCTGCCGGTTAATGGAGACGCAGGAATCGGGCTGCATTGTCAACATCTCGTCGATCAACGGGTTGAATCCGGCCGCATTGGTTGCCGCCTACAATGTGGCAAAGGCCGGCGTGATTTCATTGACCCGTTCACTGGCCCTGGAAATGGCCGCCTACGGCGTGCGGGTGAACGCTGTCTGTCCTGGTCCGGTCTACACGGAATTCAATCGAACCGTGATGGCTCAACGTTGCGAGAGTCTCAATATTTCCGAGGGGGAGATGGTGGATCGCATTCGGGGCGCCATCCCGCTCGGTCGTTGGGGGAATCCATCCGACATCGCAGGCGCCGTCGCATTCTTGTGCAGCGCAGACGCGTCATGGATGACTGGTGACGTCATGCGCGTCAGTGGCGGATTGGAAGGTGTTGCGGCAGCCCCGCCCAAACGCAAGTTAGCTGCTGAAGAAGCCGAAACAGAGTGATCGGTGCGACTGCAGGAGGCAACAGACAGTTACTGCTGTGACTCCGCCACGATCGCGAACTCCGATATCTCCAGGCCGCGCAGGATGTCCAGCACGGTCACAATGTGTTTGGCGTCCGCGTGATCGTCGGCCTTGATGATCACCGAAGTGAATTGCTCGTTCTGTTGCAACGTTTGAAGCCGTTCGAAGAGACGTCTCTCGCTGGGAACGAATTTCTTCTCCAACGCAAGTTCGCCGTCGCGGCTGATTTCCACCGTCACTGCGTCGGTGGGAGTCCGCACAGTCGTGTTGTGACCCGTTGGCAACGTAATCGGGAAAAACGTGTCTTCAGCGAAGGTTGTCGTCACAATAAAAAACAATAGCAACATAAAAACGACATCGATCAATGGCGTAATGTCCGGACGATCGCCGGCAACCTCCAGTTGTTCGGTGAGTTTCTTCATTTTTTCACACCGTCGGGGACTCAGAAGTAGTTACTGGCTTGCTGACCACTTCAGCTTGCTGGACCAGTGCGTGTGCGTAGCGGTAACGGATCCGGTCGATGTCGGCTTCGACTACTTCGGCGTACGCGACCAGCCGCGACGCAAAGTAGCGTCCTAGTACAATCCCTGGCACGGCAATGGTGATGCCTAACACCGTGGTGAACAGGGCCACCATGATACCTTCAGCCATTTTCTGCTTGTCGGGGTTTTGAGCCACGCTGATTTCGTCGAAGACCAGTACCATGCCTATCACCGTTCCCAACAGTCCCAGCAGTGGAGCGATTACGGAAATCGTGCTGATCCCCTGCAGATTGCGTTTCAAGGGCTTGAAAGCCAACACGGTGGAATTGGTAAGTGCTTCTTCCAGAGAAACGCCTCCCAGGAGAAACTCGTGCAGCCCCTGCGCCCATGCCTGACCAACAAGTGTCTTCGATTGCGACGCTTCTTCGTGGGCCTGCTGCAGATTGTCGTCCGCCGCCAGTTTGACGACGCTCTGAGACAGGCGTGGGTCCAGGATCTTCCCGGCTCTCAAA
>CAYSJO010000508.1:0-4610 GCA_964431285.1 uncultured Planctomycetaceae bacterium | reverse complement strand
AACAGGTTGCGGCCGTAGTCGGCGAGCGTTTTCGGATCCTCGCTTTCAATGTCGAAAGCACTGCGGACCTTGCCGGATGTCAGTAGCGACAGCGCTCCCGTGCGGTAGTTGTTCATGCTGGTTACGGAATCCGTCTGGCCGAGCGTCCGCTGCCGCTGCTCGACGAGTTGCAGCAGGATCTTGCGTCGGTCGAGTCGCGGCTGCGTGATGCCGTCGGGAAGGCGCAGGTTGGGTGCCTGGAATACAGGCCAGCCGGTGTGCTGCTGCTGAGGTCGTCGCTGATGATCCCAGCAGTTCGGGCAGGCTCCCGACCACTTGCAGTCGGACGCGGCTTTTAGAGACCACGGGTCGTGCCCGGCTCCCATCATGCCCGCCTTTGTGCCCGGCGTGTCGATCGAGTACGGCAGCACTGCGGCGCTCGGCAGGTTGTTTCGTGGAGGCACCTTTCGCCCGGCAACAGATGTGATGCCCGGAAAGTCCGTCGACTTCGGCACGCGGCTGAAGCTCGGCGAGAGGATGCTCCTCCCTGTCAGCATCATGCTCGTTGCCTGGATGTGCTCGTTCCAGGAATGCGACAGCGAGCGGCACAGAGCCCACTTCTCACTGCGGGCGGCGAGCTTCGGCAGGTGCTCGGAGATAAACAGTCCAGGTGTCGCTGTCTCGATCGCGCCAAACTCACCTCGCACATCGGCCGATGCTTCGGGTTTTGGAACGAAGCTCTCATGCTGCGCGAGTCAACATGTTACCACGATATAGATTACGGATTTCGGGCGGCGCGGCGGACCACTCGAACTGCCGGATGCAGCATGAAGAGTCGCTACGTCGGACATCGACAAGCCGCCGAGCGCGGCGAGTCCTCCCGCTTGAAGGAATTCTCTCCGATGAAAGTTCGGATGCCGGAGTTCGGAGCTACTGGATGAAGCCATCGTCGCCGTCCTCGCCGGTCACTGAAACTGCTAACTCTGATACTATCCCAAAACGAAAACTGTCGAAACACGCTGCCGGAAATGCCATGACTGACTCGCCCCTTTCTTTCGAGCCCGCGCGCTTAGTTGCTGCTGCGATCCTCCTCCTTTTGCCGTCAGGCGCAGCGGCACAAAAGCAGAGCGTCCTGGAAGGTCACGAAAACGTTGTCTCAGCGCTGGCCTTCAGTGACAACGGCGAGCGACTTTATTCGGCAAGCTGGGACAAGACTGTGTGTGTCTGGAATACAGGAGCCGGAGAGAGTGAAAAAGTGCTGCGAGGTCACACCGACTGGGTCTTCGATCTTTCTCTACCCGTTTCACCAGAAGGCAATGTGCAATCAGTGAGCCAGAACGAACTTTTGAGCTGGTCGAAGTCGCTCGAAGAAAGCGCGCGGCAGACGGGACTCGGAGGCGCGAAGGTGAATTCGGCTGCGTTTTCTCCGAATGGAAAACTGCTGGCAATCGGGGGCCGCGATGGATTCGTCCGAGTTCGATCTGTCGACGGAGATTCGCCTCCGATTGAGATCGGCGGATTCCGAAGCTGGGTCGGCGATGTCTGTTTCTCAGCCGATGCCAAGGTGCTGGCAGCCGGAACCCGAACAGGCAACGTCCGAATCTTCGAACTGCCGTCGGCGAAACAGCTTCACAGTTTAGAAGCTCATCCCGGTCGGCAGGTGCTGACTCTAAGAATCAGCCCGGATGGAAAAACGCTTGCCACCGGCGGCTTCGAACAGACAGCTCGGCTGTGGGATGTCGAAACCGGCAAGGAAACCGCAACGCTGACCGGTCATCGCGGAGTCGTGACGACGCTCACCTGGTCAGCGGACGGACGCTTCCTTGCAACGGGAGAACGGCACGGGACATTTCACGTTTGGGATACAAGCAACAGCAACACACAGCTCACGAAGATCACAGCTCACTCGGACGGACGCCTTGGCTTCAGCGTTTCGGCTTTGGCGTTTTCGCCGGATAGCAAACGAATTGCATCGGGCGGCTACGACAAAACCGTCAAGATCTGGACGCTCCCGGTAAAGTGAGCCTCATGAACCTTTGCTTTACGGCAGCCTACGAGAATCCGCAATCGTGTTGATCTCGCTGCTCTATGCCAGCAGGAAGGACTCCTTGGCTTTCACCCGCGCGGTCCAATAGCAGTGCGCGCAACCAAAACGAGTGACGGACGGGAATTGCAGCGTTCGGCTGCGTGTGAGAACTGAGCAGACAAGCGACCGTTGGGGTAAATACAGCGTCCCGGCGCGAACCGGGCCCAGCTTGACTCACATGAGACCCACGAATCTGAGGGCCCGCGCTACGCCGCCCGCCGCTCGAATCCCTTCACGAGCCCACCGACATACGGTTTCACCTCAATCTCATCGAGCTTCAACGTCGGAACTTCGTCCGGCTCGTCGCCGCGGACAGGCGGCAGATGCTGCCGCACCATGCTGGACCGCTTCGTGTTGTAGTACATCACGAACTCTCTCAGCAGGTAGTCCAGATGCCGCTTGCCGAAGAGAATGAAGTATTGCAGGCACTCAAGCTTGATCGTCTGAATGACTCTCTCGCATCTCCCGTTCAGGTTCGGGCTCGCCTTTGGTAAGGCGTTGGCCTTCACACCGCGGGAATCCAGAGCCGAGACGAAGTCTCTGCTGAATTTGGTGTCACGATCATGCATCAGAATGGCTGGCCGTTCGTCGCGACCACACGTCTCGTCGAGAAACAGGTCCGTCTGTTCGACGACCCACGCGGAATTCGGGTGCTCGGTCGACGTCGAGCAGATCACCTCCCGGGTCTTCATGCACAGAAACACCAGCACATACATGTTCTTCAGACCTTTTGCCGTCACCGTGCGGACGGAAAAGAAGTCACAGGCCCAGAGCGTCTCACCGTGTCGCTTGATGAACTCGTCCCAGCATTTGTTCTTGCGGTCGGGACCCGGTTCGATGCCCTCTTCCTTGAGAATGTTCCGCACCGTCTGCCGGCTGATGCTTTTGATCCCCAGTTTCCTGAGCTCGCCGATTATTCGCGTGTAACCGAAGCCAGTTTCGGCGGCGATGGCGAGGACTAGCTCACGAATCTCGGCTGGCTTCCTCTGGCCGCCCTTCGGATTCGTGGACCGATGCTTTCCGTCCTTCTCTTCACGCATCCAGCGGTAGAACGTCGACGGTGAGACGATCGTGATCAGTTCCTCGATAGCTCGGCCGAGCCGCTTACCGAGTTTCAACAGCCGCTCCCGTTCCGATTTGCGCGTGTGGATCTGCCCGGGGATCCGAGCCCGCAGAACACGGTTCTCCTGCTTCAGGTATTGAACGTACTTTGCCAGCTCAGAATCAGTCGCAGATGCGATCATAGCCAGCAGTGGGTGAAACAGACGGCTCATTCTGCTAATTTCCGAAGTTGTAATAGTGCAAGGTGTTACACATTCGTTGAACAGCGCTCTGTTGCACCACACTGCCTCATATTGCCGGGAGTTGCAACTCGTGGCGAGCAGTCGTTGCTTTGCAGTGGGAATGGCGTGAAACACCGATCTGCGACACGTGGGTTTCTACCAACGACCGGCTCACATCCGGTCCCGCGCACTTATTTCGGTGTTCTTGGTAGAAACGTCCGGAATTCTGGGGCCATTTTTCTGTGTACGGTTCGCAGCAGACTGCATCAATCTGCACCGTATGTACAAGTGCATCCGGTCGCGTGAAAGCACTGAAATATGTGCATAAGGCCAGTCACAGCAAGCCTTAACGTCGAAGCCAGACGGCACCCACGAAATCTTTTTCGAGCAGCTCGGCACCATAGTGGGCACCATTGGTTTTTGCGTTTTCCATAACTCTTGGCCACGTTAGTAGTTATGCAAACAGAGCATCAGCCTACGGAACCGAAGGCGGCTCGACAGTCATGATCTCGAGCACCTCGATGTTGACCTTTGCCGATGCGGGTCAGAAGATCCTTCGACTTAAGGAAGGCAGCCTGTCGGCCAGCGTTGCGCCACAACCTGCTGGCAATCCGATGCTGATTCACACTCACAACGCGTTACTGCAGGTGCTGGGGACACAATTTGATGTCGAAGCCGGCCTGACATCGACTACCTTGAATGTCAGTGAAGGCAGGGTCCGAGTGAAGAGGTTGAGTGACAGCGGTGAGGTGGACGTCCCCGCGAAACATCGGCTAATAGCCGAAGCTGATAACGAGCTGGTACCCGTACGTGAACCTGACGCCGTGAACACCTGGAAAAGTCAGCTTCATCTGAAGCAGGAGAACTACGGCAAATGGAGATCAGCATCTGAAGAGCAGCCGGCTTTGTTGAAGGCTATCCCTCTCATCCCTCCCGGGGCCCCTCATGTTACGCTGTACCTGGCGGGCATCTCGGTCCACCGTGTGGATGGTTCACCGGTTGTCGTTCAGCTAGGTTCACAATTCATTGTTCGAGGATATCTTCGATCAGAGGCTCAGGTCCACTTCGGCATTCGCGTGTCATACCCCAACGGCGAGTTCGCCGGAATGTTCCGTGGTGACCTGCTCGGGAAGCAGCCTGTGGCCAAAGTCGACGACAATGGGAACTTCGAGGAAGTGTACGACCTGAATGACTTCACCGTTGATCCCGCCGTGATGGATCGCAAGGACGAACTGGCCCCGAAACCAGATGGGCTGATCCTG
>CAYSJO010000507.1:0-16915 GCA_964431285.1 uncultured Planctomycetaceae bacterium | reverse complement strand
GATCGCTTCCCACTGTTCGTCGGTTAGTTCATGTCGCATCGTTGGCCTTCCTTGGCTAGCGGGCTGAGGAAGACGAAGTTTCGCTGACATGGCAAATCAGGGCCAGCTCAGTTTTCAAACAGAGCCTAGTGTGGTGATGTTTCGCGGCATCCCGTCGACATAAACCAACTAATCAGAATACCGGAATGATGAAGGAGTTATTTCACGTGAGTCTGCCCGGATTGGATAGATTCCTGGTGGCCACCTGGAAGAATGTTGGTCATTCGGATTCTGCCGACTGTTCTGTTTATGACGATATTTCATGGATTGGGGCCGGATGGAGCCAGCGCTACTCGCTGAATCGGATCTCGCATGACGAATCGCACCTTCGTGTATGGAACGCTGAAACGTGGCGGAACACTGCACCATCACCTGCAGACTCAGACCTTCGTCGGTCTCGCTCGAACGGCGAGACCTGGTCGGCTCTACAAGCTCGGTTGGTATCCGGGTCTTGTGGAGGACAGCAGTGGGCAGGCCATCGAAGGCGAAGTCTGGGATGTCGATGATGCGACCCTAACGATCCTGGACGACGTTGAGGGTGTGGCCGATGGTTTGTACGAGCGGCAGTCCGTTCCACTGCTGCCACCGTTCGACACGGATGATGTCGTCACTTACTTCTATCTCGGCGATGTGGCGGGACTTTCCGATTGCGGCACTTGCTGGCCGGTCGATGCGTTGTGATAGAGTCCCGGTAGAACAACTCCGTCGAGGGACCCGAGATCGACCCTATGTGGACGCTGTTTCTGCACCTTTCCGATGGATACCTGGTGGGTATGGGCCTGTGGCTCGTGCTCATGGTCGTGACGCCCCCAGTACTTGTCCGTCTTCGTCGTCGCTGGAAAGAATCGCGCCAACGGATCCGAGTTGTGTATCTCTCGCTGACCGTCTGGCTGTGCCTTGTTCCGCTGACGTTGCTCGAGATCGGATTCGCATTGCGGTACGACACAACGGATTCATTCGACATGACCAACGTGTCGAGACGCTGGTTCGACGTGCACGCGGCGCCCGGCGAACGGCAGCTTCCGTGTCTGGCAGGAGCCGGCATTTCTAACCGGTACCGAGCTGATGTCGAATTCCCAATGCATCCGTCGGCTGCAGCAGAACACGTTGTCTTTCTGGGTGACAGTTTCACCTACGGACATGGGATCGCAGATGTACGCGATCGCTTCACGGAAAAGCTGAGCGAGCGAATCAGTCAGTACAACCCCGACCGTCGCATCGTGATTTCCAACGTGTCCTGCCCGGGCACCGATTTGCGCTGGATCGAAACTGTCCTGCAGCGAGTGTTCGCGTCAGGCGGTCGGGTTGATCGAGCCGTTTATGTGATGTGCCTCAACGACATCGAGACGTTTAAGGACGCGCGCATGAGCCGCAGCATTGAACTTCAGCAATTCGACCCGCCGACATTCTTGTTTCGCGACACGTACTTCTACAACTGGCTGTATTTCCGCTCGCAGCTTCTGTTTCGCTCTGACGTGCGGAACTACTACTCGTTCGTCCGCGAGTATTATTCGGGCGAGCCGTGGGACCGCTTCTCCGCCGCTGTGCTGAGGACGCAGGCTCTGTGTCGCGAGAATAACTGCGAGTTGTCGGTCGTCGTGTTTCCGTTTCTGCACAACCTTGGACCGAATTATCCGTTCTGCGGCGTTCACAGGCAGATTGTCAGATTCTGTGAACAGCACGCCTTGCCGGTTGTCGATCTCGAAGAAATGCTGACCACGCACAGCGAAGGAACGGCGCCCGTGACGGTGAACGCGTTTGACGCGCACCCCAACGAAAAAGCACACCGCATCGCCGCGTTTACGATTCACCGCACCTGGTTCATGTCAGACGTGCAAGGCAAGAGTGACGCAACTGGGTCGCTGGCACGGCCATCTGGCGAGTGATACGATCGGTTTTCGCCGTATTTTCATGGACGATCGCGTCGCGAAACGGTGACTCCCACCTGCGTTTCCCGCCCCGTTGCAGCTCCTGCCCGTCGATTCCATGCTGGCCTACCGCTGGCATTCTCCGCACGATTCGGAACCCACAGACTAAGGAACGTCCCACATGTCCGAGAACCAGCCCTCGCGTCGATCTCATGCAGCCTGGCCGCTGGCCCTCGTGACAGTCGCTTTGCCGCTGGTGGCGGCACTGGTCGTGTCCGGATGCACGGCCGAAGGTGACAATGTCGGTCCGAAGGATCCGACGGGCAATCCAACACCAGATGCCCCGGTCAAATTCCTGAGTATGGGCACGGCTCCCATCGGCGGGACGTTTCCGATCGTGGGTGATGCAATCGCTCAGACACTGAATGCTCACAAAGGCGACATCAACTGGAAGGTCCAGGCCAAGGGAACGAAAGGTTCGCAGGCCAACATCCGCGGCCTCGATTCCGGGACGCTGGAACTGGCACTATCGAATTCGGCCATCAGTTATTTCGCCGTACGAGGTGAGTCCACCTGGGACAAGGGCTACGGCATCCGAGCCGTAGTCACGATGGCTCCGAACGTCGCCATGTTCATTGCCAAGGCCGATTCCGGTATCAAGTCGATCGCGGATCTGAAAGGTAAACAGGTTGTGATCGGTCCCGCAGGCGCCGGCTTTGAGATGTTCGTTGGCCCGATTCTCGAAGAACACGGTGTGACCTTCGGGGACCTGGGTCGCAAGATCAATGCGACGATGAGCGATGCCGTCAGTCAGTTGGGCGACGGGGATGCCGATGCGGCGTTCCTAGGTGGAGCTGTTCCGGCGGCAGCGATCAGCCAGGCGGCATCCTCGTTTGAAATCGTATTTGTCCCGTTCGATCCTGACGTCCGCGAGACGCTGATTGAGAAGTATCCGTTCTTCAATGGCGTGACCGTTCCGGCCGACACTTATCCTGGCCAGGAAGAAGACTATGCCGGTTTGAACGTCGGTTCGATGCACGTCATCACAGCGGCTTCCGTCGACGAAGACCTCATTTATCAGGTCACGAAATCGATCTGGAAAAACCGCGCTGACGTCGCAGCCAAACACGGTGCCGGGAAGGCGATCAATCCGAAGAACGCCGCCCGCTACACGGGCACTGACTTCCATCCAGGGGCCATTAAGTTCTACGAGGAAGCCGGCATCTGGCCGAAAGCAGCCGGTGCGGCACCTGCTAAAGAGCCCGAGGCAGACAAGCCGGGTGCTGAGCCCGCAGCAGATGCGCCAGCTGACGAAGCTCCCGCCGAGTAAATGCGACGCCTGTAGGACGGACGCCTCGTCCGTCAGGGCGGATTCAACGGACGAGGTGTCCGTCCAACCGCCGCACTTGATGACCATTCAGAAGCCCGGCCTTTCCCCAGGGCCGGGCTTCTTTTCCACAATCCCGCTTTTCACAACACCGGTGGGAGCCCCACGTGGCAGAGACTTCGAACGAAGACCGGGCCGATCAACCGTCCGCGAGCGAGCCGCCGAAACCGGCAAAGGCCCTGTCAGCCACATACACTGATTTCGCCAAAGCCTCGGCACTCACACTAAGCGTGCTGCTGTGCTTCTTCACGATTGCTGAAGTGAATTATCACTTCCTGCAACCGCAGTCCGCGCTCGCTCTGTTCGTCATGTTCGGGATGCAACTGTGTTTCCTCAGCTATCCGATTCATCCGAAGCTGAAGGACAATGAGTTCTTCCGCTGGGTTGATGTGCTGCTGGGCGCTACCGCCGCGTCGTGCTGCGCCTACGTCTTTGTGCAGACGGAACCACTGGAGCTGTTTCAGCAATACTGGGCGAACGGGTCCTCACTCGCCAACCGGGCCCAGGCGGAAACACAGGTCGACATTATTGTGGGACTGGTCGGCCTGATTCTGGTCTTTGAAGCGACACGGCGCGCGATTGGTTTGATCGTGCCGCTGTTGGCTCTCGCGTTCGTCGCGCATTCGTACTATTGCTACGGAGCGAATTCACTCGGCTGGCCTCAGATGCAAAGCTGGATGCTGCCGCATGCCGGTCAGGATCTGCAGGGGCTCGTCAGCACGACGTATCTGCAGACTCTGGGTGTCTTCGGTCCCGCGGCCGGAGTCATGTTCAAGTACGTGTTCCTGTTCGTCGTGTTCGGTGCGTTTCTGGAGATGTCCGGTGCGACGCAGTTCATCATCGACTTCGCCGAGCGAGTATTCGGACGCAGTCCGGGTGGGCCGGCCAAGGTCTCCGTGCTGGGCAGTGGTCTGATGGGATCGCTCTCGGGCAGTGCCGTGGCCAACGCGGTGACCACCGGCGCCTTCACGATTCCGATGATGCGGAACGCCGGATTCGAGCGTCATATTGCTGGGGGGATCACAGCCGCGGCCGCATCTGGCGGAGCCCTTGTTCCGCCGGTCATGGGTGCCGGCGCCTATATGATGCTGGAACTTGTGCAGCCTCAGGTCACGTTCCTTCAGGTTGCCAAGGCAGCTCTCATCCCGGCCATCCTGTATTACCTCTCCATCTTCCTGATCGTCCACTTCTACTCGCAGCGCATCGGTGTACAGGCAGCTCAGAAGTCGGATTCCGAACGCGGCCCGCTGTGGACATACGAGGCCATCGTCTTTTTCGGAGCACTGGGCATCCTGGTCGGGCTCCTGATCTGGAGTTTTTCTCCGTTCAAAGCGGTGACGGGGTCACTGATCACGATTCTGTTTCTGTCGATCTTTCGTCGAGAGCTGAAGATGGACACGGCTCCGCGTCTGCTGGCACTCACCGCATTCGTAGTCGGCACGCTCGTGCATCACTTCGGTTACTCTCAGACAGTTGATGTGCCCTCACTGCGACAGGTCTTCGAAGCCTGGCTGAACTCGGCGCTGGTTGGCATGTTCTGTCTGTTGGGATTCGGGTTAGCACATAACGCATGGCGACCAGCCATTCTGAAGGCGTTTACTTCGTCGGCACGAAATGGAGTCTCTCTGGTGGCGGCAAGCGCCTGTGTCGGGATCATTATCGGCATTGTGCAGCAGACGGGTATCGCCAACGACTTCAGCGCCAGCATCAAGGAGGTCGTGGAAACGAACCTGTTTCTGGCACTACTGGGAATTACCGTCTGCTCCATCATCCTCGGCATGGGAGTCCCGTCGGTTGTCTGTTACCTGTTGATGGCAACTCTGATGGGTACGCTGCTGAGCGAACTCGGCGTGATTCCACTGTCGGCGCACTTGTTCATTTTCTACTTCGGCATGATGTCGATGGTCACACCGCCGGTGGCGCTGGCGGCCTATGCAAGTGCCTCAATTGCCGAGGCGCCGATCATGAAGACGGCGTTCGCCGCGTTCCGCTTCTCGCTGGTCGGCTTCACGCTGCCGTTCATGTTTGTGTACCGGCCTGAACTGACTTTGCAGAGCGACAAGCCTGAGATCAAGACTGTCTCGTATCGCCAGAAAGACGGTGAGCCGGGCGTGCTGCGAGCGACGTTCCAGAAGTTTGGCAAGCCAGTCCCCGGCGCCAAAGTCACCGTCAATCGGCCTGGTGGTGATTTCCCCATGTCGGTCGTAGCAGGCCTGTACGGCGATCTGAGGACGGAACTTTCGCCAGGCGAATGGACGCTGAGCCTGCAATTCCCAATTGAGCAGACTGAAGAGGAAGAGCTGCGCGGCGACCCCGTCACGTATGGCGATTCGCTCCACATCGGAGCGATCGAGGTTTACGAGCAGGCGAAAGATCCCGAATCGATTACTGATGACGACAAGAAGAACTTCTCGTTCGCCTGGGGACGCTTCTCGGACGAACGGCTCTCAATCCTCAGGGTCATCGCTTCGAGTGGGACTGCAGTCATCGGTATCTGGGCACTGGCTGCGGGACTGGCCGGATTCATGCGTCACAGACTCGACGCGCGAGCGCGCGGCGTGCTCTTCCTGGCAGCGGCGTCGTTACTTTATCCCGGCGTCACCACGCTCACTGATCTGATTGGTCTTGTACTCTTCCTGGGAGTGGTCGCAGCTACGTGGAATGTCGCGTCGCCGTTCGTGATTCCCCCGATCCCGGAATACGGAAAGCGGGAGTAGCGGATCGTCAGGTCCTGGTTTTCGTGTAGCCGAACTCGCCAGAGTTTGGCCGATTGCCGTTTGGGCCAAAGTCTGGCGACTTCGGCTACCCTGAAGATTGGGCGTGAGCCTCGTCATACGTACTCAGGCGTACGCAGTTCTCCGCGAATTTCTGTCGGCGTGACCAGGCCGGTCGCGACGGAATCCACCAGCTCTCCATCGATTGTCTCGTTCTTTCCGGCCATGCCGGCGATCAGCGACAGCTCGCACAACCGGCTGATCAGGCGGGGACAGCCGCGCGAGTGCGTCTGCAGCCGCAGCAGGGCATCGTGGTTAAAGACGTCCACTTCGCCACCGGCCCGAGTCAGCAGGTCATCGACCATGGCCTCGGTTTCATCAAGCTGGAGTGGCATCAGATCGACGCGCAGGTCGGAGATGTCTCCCAGAAAGTCGGACAGCCGCGGCAGGTCGCGCGTACGGACCGACGCGATGTACGTTGCCAGACCGTTGCTTTCTCCCGTCACACCCAGCAGTCGCTCAATCAGACTGTGACACGTTGTGTCGGCCCGTTCCAGATGGTCCAGCACGAAGACTGTTTGTGTCCGCGACAGCTCCAGTGACGTGATTCGATCTGTGATGCGCCGCCACAGACTCCAGCGAGATTCGTTTTCCGAGGGAGAAAGTCGCAGCTCAATAGCCAGTTGCCACAGCAACTCATGCGCGTCAACGCCGAGCAGATTGAGCGACACAATCTGACGCTGCGACCGACGACACTGCTCGCACACAGCTCGCAGTGTCAGCGACTTGCCGGTACCTGGTTCACCGCTCAGAAGGCCAAACTGACGACGCTGTTCGATCACAAAGAACAGCCGGGCCAGAGCCTCTTCGTGAACCGGACTCTCGTGAAACCAGCGAGTGCTCAGGCGGTTCGAAAACGGAGACTCAGAGAGACCCCAGTACGCTTCGTACATTTCGGCTCACCTTACTGGAGAGTGGTGATGAACGCGCCGCACGTGCGCAGACGCGCTGCGGGTCGCGGGCGCAATCCGTGATGTCGTTAACATCGGCACAATCCGACCACCAGCTTCAGCCAAAGTCCGTTCGTGGTAGCCGGAGACATCCTGCTGCGGTGCGCACCGGATCAGTTGGTGGCGCTGAGAGGGTCCGGAGACAGCAAAGCTCAAGCGCTGTCGTGGTCGGGTTCGGCCGATGGTGGCTTGCTCCGCCAGCCGCCAATTCCTCGACACGTGATGGCCGCCACAGCGCCGGCCGGAATTGTGATGACTCCACAGAAAATCAGACTGAACATTGAACCTGTGATTAAGTCCGACAGCGACATGCTCTCCCTGCATCCAGATCTCAAGGAGCCAGTAAACGGGATGCAGAACCACACCGCCGACCATCCCGGCCAGTGTCGCACGCCACCACGCGGGGTCCGGACGACGACCGCAAACGATTCCCCAGCTCAACACTCCCCCGACACCAGTGGCCAGCGCCACGACCAGACTTCCCGACCACCTTCTCGGCGCGCCCGAAAAGACGACGGTAGCAATTGCAAACTCCAGGACGACAAACACCGCGGCGACGATTACCAGTTGCGATTTCCAGAACGGGTGTGTGCTGCGCATCTCACATCTCCGCCGCAGATTGAACTGATTGCCGCTGAATATCCGCGACTGCACGTTCCGGCCAGCTTGTGCGTGTGAGTTTCGTAGATCTCTCCAGATTCCTGTAATTTCGCTTTGGTCCCTGGCCCCGGATTCCGCCTCGAAGACTCGTTTCGGCAACTTGTGCTGTCACCTGAGCGACAGCTCATTGGATCGGTTCTTCACGTTTACGGAGTCCACGCATGCCCAGCAGGCGAGATTTTCTGCAGCAGTCGGCCAGGTTGAGTCTCGCCGCATCGGCAGCCACTTTGTCCGCAACAGCAGATGCCACCGACGAAGTCGGGATTGTGGTTAACGATGCACAGTCGCAGTTGAATCCGACGCGCGTGCGATGCGTCATCCAGCCGAAGCCGGTCGGTGATGTGCAAGCGGCTGTGTGGTCGGCCAGGCGACACGGTCTCGCAATCAGTATGGCCGGCGGGCGACATTCCATGGGATGACAGCAGTTTGGCACGGAGAACGTGCATCTGGACATGAACAGCTTCCACCGCGTGTTGAACCTCGATACCGAGCGCGGCCTGGTCACTGTCAAATCCGGTATCCAATGGCCCGAACTGGTCGCTGAACTGCATCGTCATCAGGCCGAAAGCCCCTCGGGTGATGGCGGGGCACCGTGGGTCATTCGCGAGAAGCAGACCGGCGTCGACACTGTGTCAATTGGCGGGTCGCTGGCGTCCAACGTGCATGGCCGCGGACTCGGCTTTCCACCGTTCGTACATGACATTGAATCGTTCGACTTACTCGACGCGAACGGCTGTGTCAGGCACTGCAGCCGCTGCCAGAATCACGAGCTGTTCTCTGTAGCGATCGGCGGATACGGCCTGTTTGGCATTGTCACCCGAGTGACGCTTCGGTTGGTGCGACGGTTCAAAGTACGGCGGCAGGTTGAACGAGTCGTTGTTCGCGACGTGCTGGATCGATACCAGCAGCGGCGCGAGGCTGGATTCGTATTTGGCGACTGCCAGTATTCTGTGGACCTGACCGGCGATGCGGTGGACCATCCCGGCATCATGCCGTGTTATGAACCAGTCGACGACGACACGCCCGTCACTGAAAACCCGATCGCGCTGACTGGCGAGCAGTGGGCCGAGTTGTACCGACTGGTACGAACTGACAAACGGCGGGCCTTCGATGTTTACTCAGAGCACTATCACCGCACGGACGGGCAGGTCTACTGGTCCGACACGCATCAGTTGGCAGGAGCCTTCGCCGGACACAAAGCTGCCGTCGACCCGAAGCGCGGAACTGAGATGATCACAGAGGTGTACCTCAGCCACGACAACGTTATGCCGTGTCTGGCAGCGATTCACGCGGACCTGTCAGCACGCAAGACTGACCTCAGTTACGGAACAATCCGGTTCATCGAAGCCGACGACGAGACGTTTCTCCCGTGGGCCCGAGAGCGATCAGTGTGCATCGTCTGCAATATTCACGTGCAGCACACCAGCACCGGAATCTCACAGGCTCAATCGGACTGTCGAGCCATCCTGGATCGCGTGTGCGAATATGGGGGTTCGTTCTATCTGACGTATCACAAGTGGGCCACACCACGACACATCAGAGCCAGTTATCCGCAGATCGGCGAGTTCTACCAGCTGAAGCGTCACTACGATCCAGACGAACGATTTCAGAGCGACTGGTATCGCCACTACGCCCCGCATTTCGTGTGACAGCGAATCAATCTCGAAACAGACGCAGCAGACGCGAGCGCGGATGTCTCGCTCCGTCCTGCGGCACGGCGACTACCTCTGCCAGAGGCGCCGGAGGCAGTGCTGACCACAGTACGCTGGCTGGCGGGCAATCCTGTTCGGCCAGGTGATGAGCGAGCGCCACAAGCAACAGAACGTCAGCGGAACAGTACCGAATCAGACGCTGGAGCGCGGTCTGATCCTGGTGGTCCTGCCACTGGTCCCACCACAGGACTGCCATGGCTCCGTCGACATCCTGAAGATCAGCCGGACGCGGCACGTCCAAGCGATCGGCGATGTCTTTCAGACTACCTGTCCAGTTCTGGTGATAACTGATCCAGCGCAGGTCAAGATGCGGACACGGCAGTTGCGGGATGTGAAATGCGTCGAGCACGCGCGGCACATCGAACGAACTGCCATTAAATGACACCAGCACTGTGGTCTCGTCGAGCAGATCGAGGAAGTCGTCCAGATTGTCACCTTCCACGAACGTGTGCAGTTCGCCCTGATGCCAGCAGACGATGACGGTGATCTGAGCATCATAGTCCAGACCCGTCGTCTCGATGTCGAAGAACGAGGCGTCATCAAAGTAGTGAGACAGGACTCGCCATTTGTCCTGCGGCAGCAGGCGATCAACAAAGTACGACACGTCGCGTGCATGCATGGCTTCGATACAACGACAGCATTCCGCAACAACGATGGCGCGGAATGGCTCCGGTACGCGGCCAGGATCGTCGAGCGCATCCCACCATGACTCGATGCCGACCGAGTGAAGCTGTGACAGTCGCACCGGGCCGATGCCCTCGCAGTGCTGCAATGCTGCGGTGATCAATGAATCCGGTCCCGTTTTCGCTTCAGGATCTCGGCCGCCTTGCCGAGACGTTGTTCCAGTCGAATCTGCTCGATATCGAGTTCCGGCGCAATGACCGGTTCCGCAGATGACAGTTCGTAAGTCACCACATTGGGCAACTCAATCCGTCCAGTCAGCAATGCTGTGATAAAGCTCCGTGTGCACTCCACGGACGCGTTTGTCTCGACCAGGAACTGTTCCAGTTCCTCGCTTTCAACACCCGGCGGAAGCGGAGTAATGCAGGATGGGCAACCGGCAGCGCACGGACATTCTTCGATGATGGCGCGACACAGGCTCAGAGCGTCTTCAATGATCTCGAAGATCTTCTCGGCATAACCGACGCCGCCTTCGATCGTGTCAAACAGGTACAGGGCACTCTTCCACTGGCCCGACTCTTCTTCTGTCAATGACACGTCTGTATCAATGTTCTGGACATCGCCCAGGCACAGACTGGGTGCTGTTCGTTTCAGGATGAAGCTCAGGCCATACAACGCCGCGCCAACGTGCCGTTTGTCGACCTCGCAGACGGCATCACGCCATGCTTTCGGTGCCTGCAGACAGAAGCCGGTCGTGTCGTAGATGAACGGATCGAGTGTGATCGGTCCGTAGCCAATGTTCTCCAGCGTGCGTTCGCGAATCTTCTTGTAGAGCTTCGGTTGGCGATTGACGTTGATGTATCCGAAATCGAACGCCGCTCCGTTCAGCCGCGACTCATCCAGCTTCTCTGTCAGCGTGACTCGGCTCTCCCACACGCATTCTGTGTAGTAGTCGACATCGACCGGATCGACGCGACAGAGCTTCTTTTCGAGATCCAGCTCCATCGACATGTAGCGTCGGCCAAGGTGCTGATAGATCGCATCCTTGTAGAGCGATCCGCGGGCTCCGATCGGATCGATTTCTCCGATGACTTCAGTGCCCTCGTAGATCTCGATGTTGTAGTCCGTCATGCCACGCAGGTTGACCCCTTTGGACGGGTAATCGCGCAGAGCGTAGCGGTAGCTGTCGTGATACGGCTTGAGCGTTTCGTCGTCACGCAGAATGCCGAGCGCTGTCGGATAGGCCGGCTCAGAGAATGCCGACTCTTCTTCCCGCAGTGGATGTTCGTGAGCGGCACACGGCAGATGCTGCAGCAGGATGTAGGGATTGTCGGCGTTCAGCCATGCGCGTTCAATCGGTGCCTGTTGGATGAACTCCGGGTGATTCACCAGATACTGATCGATCGGCGTGTCGTGAGCTGCGAAGACGATGGCCGCTCGCGAACCTTTGCGACCGACACGCCCCGCCTGTTGCCAGAAGCTGGCCATCGAGCCGGGATGGCCGCTCAACAGGCACAAGTCCAGGTCTCCGATGTCGATACCCAGTTCCAATGCATTGGTACTGATGATGGTCGTCAGCTTTCCGGTCACCAGGTCCCGCTCAAGTTGCCGCCGTTCATTGGGCAGCAGTCCGCCGCGATAGGGTCTGACCTTCTGCCGGAGATCAGAACGACCGTCTGTCACAGCGCGATACAGTCGTTCGACCTGCTGTCGGGCTCGACAGAAACAGATCGTTCGAATGCCCAGCCGCGTTGCTTCTCGGATGAGTGGTATCGATACGGAGTTAGGCCCCTTGCGATACAGAGCGTGTCCGTGACTTTGAACGACCGGCGGATTGATCAGATACAGATCACGCTTCGGACGCGGCGCGCCATCGCGCGTGATGACGTTGAACGGGCGACCGAACAGCGCCTCAACGTGTTCTGCCGGATTGCCGATGGTTGCGGATGAACAGACGAATGTCGGTCGAGTGCCGTAAATCTCACACACACGCAGCAGACGTCGGAAGACGTTTGCGACATGAGAACCAAAGGCGCCTCGATACGTGTGAACTTCGTCGATGACGATGTATTTCAGTCGCGACAGGAACGTGCGCCAGCGGCGACTGTGATTTGGCAGAATCCCGGAATGCAGCATGTCCGGATTCGTGATCATGAAGTCGGCCCGCGACTGGATGCGGCCGCGTTCCTCGCGAGGCGTGTCGCCATCGAACACACCGAGTTTGACTTCACTGCCGCTGGCCTGCAGCAGCCTGCCGAGTGTACCTTCCTGATCCCGCGACAGCGCCTTCGTGGGGTACAGCAGCAGCACGCCGAACGGCGATTCCGCCTGTACGTAGTCGTGCAGAATCGGAAGCAGGAACGACAGCGTCTTGCCGCTGGCGGTGCGCGACACCAGCACGGTGTCTTTGCCAGATCGAATGCTGCCAAACGCATCGACCTGATGCACATACAACTGCTCGATGCCGTCGTTTCGCAACACATCGGCGAGACGAGGATCCAATTCCTCAGGGAGTTGAGCAAACTCGCCCTGTGACGGCTCCAAAGACGAGTGCTGAGCGATCTGCCCGGCGAACCGTCGCTCCATGAAGTCCACGAATTCCTGAATCGCCATAGCTCTGCTCACATCCGTGCCAGTTGCTGGTGAATCCGTCCGCGTGCCGTAGCAATCACTGCGTCTTATCGAGGTATCATTGAGATCTTCAAGCCCAAAGCCGCCGTCTGTGTTCTGGGCTTACATTGAGAAGATCTTGGACCACCCGCAACAAAACCGGTTTGATTGGCAATTGTCGAGTGATGATCATTGATTTTCGAAGTGTCAGGACTGGTTGTTTTCCGCAGTTTTCACACTCTGGACGAAGATCGCGATTAACTCGTCGCATTCATTGACGATGTCGGCCATCTTGCCTGGCTCGCACAGCGACTTGCGTTCGATGATCTTCAGCCAAATGAGCGTTTCGCGTAGTTCCTTCAATGCGATCTTCATTTTGTGAACGAAGTCGCGTCTCGACTCAGCGCTTTGTGCCTCGCCGTCATTCGGTGCTGGTGACGTCCCCGATCGAACGAGCTGTCGGGCAATGTGATTGCCAGCCTTCGAATCGGGCAGGGCTTCGACGACGTTGACGATGCGTACGGCAAAGTCGACCAATCGTTCCTCAAGATCGTTCGCCTTCACCAGTTCGCCGCCCCCCACTTCGAAAATCAACAATCATCACTCGACAATCATCAATCAATCCGAGGTCCTGAATTCGTGAAACCAATGTGATCAGTAATTGACGCAGCTGTCTATCGCGCCACGAAATTAACAAGCCGGCCAGGCACGACGATGACCTTGTGGACAGTTTTCCCTTCGAGCTGTTTCGCGATCTGCTCGTTCCCCTTCGCGGCAGCTTCGATCGCATCCTTGTCCGCTTCGGCAGGTACTTTCACTTTGGCTCGGACCTTGCCGTTGACCTGAACCGGGACTTCGATCTCCGCCTCGGCGATCTTCGATTCGTCGAACTGCGGCCACGGTTCGTAAGCCAGCGTCTGGTCGTGGCCCAGCAACTGCCACAGTTCCTCGGCAATGTGCGGAGCGAACGGGCTGAGCAGCAGGACGAATTGTTCGAGGGCAGACTTCGGGCGCACGTCGGCGCCGGTCATCGCGTTCGTGAACTCCATCATTCGACTGATGGCGGTATTGAATGAGAGCTTCTCGATGTCCTCGGTGACGGCCTTGATTGTCTTGTGCAGGATACGATCCTGATCCTCGTTCAACGCGACGTCCTGCACCGCCGGGTGCAGCCGCACTTCGTCGTCGACTTCCGAGTCAGTGATCATCCGCCACGCACGGGCGAGGAATTTGAAGACGCCCTCAACGCCACTCATGCTCCACGGCTTCACCTGTTCCAGCGGCCCCATGAACATTTCGTAGAGTCGCAACGAGTCGGCTCCGTAGTTCTGCACGACGTCGTCGGGATTGATCACGTTCCCGCGGCTCTTGGACATCTTGAAAGCTCGCGCGTCGACCACCACTGCCGAGTCGGTGGCCAGCACAAACTTGTCGCCCTTCTTCTCGACTTGATCGAGTGAGAGTTTGACCGGTTGAACCGTTGTGCCGGTCGACTTCTCAACCCGAATCGCCTGCCCGGCATCATCGGCCGCCTCTTTCACATCCCTGGCCGAGACCCACTGGTCGCCGTCTCCTGCTCCCTGTTCCCGTTGATACGCCGTGTATTCCAGTTCGCCGAGGATCATGCCTTGATTGACGAGTCGCTGGAACGGTTCGCAGGTTGAGACGTGTCCGCGATCGAACAGCACTTTGTGCCAGAAGCGTGCATACAGCAAATGCAGCACCGCATGCTCCGCACCGCCGACGTACAGATCAACCGGCAGCCAGTTCTTTTCGAGTTCCGGATCCAGAAAGTGATCGGCGTTCTTCGAATCGGCGAAGCGAAGGTAGTACCAGCACGAACCGGCCCACTGGGGCATTGTGTTGGTCTCGCGCATCAGACGTGTGCCGTCGTCGGCCGTCTTATGAAGCCACCCGTCCGGCGCTTTGCTGAGCATCGGGTCCGGTGTGCCGGTCGGTTTGAACTCTTCCATATCAGGAAGCACAACCGGCAGTTCGGTTGCGGAGTCGGTTCGCATCAGACCCGTACAGTTGCCATCCGCGTCGAGTTCGTGCCAGATCGGAAACGGCTCGCCCCAGTACCGCTGCCGGCTGAACAACCAGTCGCGCAATCGGTAATTGACGGCCGTGCGACCGGTGCCTTCGTTGTCGAGGAATTCGTTGATCTTTGCCTTGGCGTCAGAGATTTCGAGACCGTTAAGGAACTCGCTGTTGATCGCCGCACCGTCGCCCGTGAATGCCTTCCCGTCGAAGTCGTCCGGTGGCTGGACCGTGCGAATGATGGGTAGGTCGAAGACCTCGGCGAATTCCCAGTCGCGTTCGTCCTGACCGGGCACGGCCATGATGGCCCCGGTGCCGTAACTGATCAGCACATAGTCGGCGACCCACACGGGAATCTGTTTTCCGTTCACCGGATTAATTGCGTAGCTGCCGGTAAACACGCCCGTCTTGGTCTTGGCCAGCTCGGTCCGATCGAGGTCGCTCTTCCCCGCCGCCTGGCGAACGTATGCGTCAACGGCGTCTTTCTGTTCGGGAGTTGTCAGGCGATCGACGAACGGATGCTCGGGCGCGACGACCATGTACGTTGCTCCAAAGAGCGTGTCTGGCCGGGTCGTGTAAATGCGGAGTACGTCATCGCCCGGTTCATCCGGAAAATGCGACGAAAATCGACCGTCGTCCCACGCCGCGTATTGAGTCTGAACGTCGCCCTCGCCATTGCCGATGAAGAAGTCGACTTCCGCGCCCGTGCTGCGGCCGATCCAGTTCCGCTGCATGTCCTTGATCGATTCCGACCAGTTCAGGTCATCCAGTTCGCTGATCAGTCGATCGGCATACGCCGTGATGCGGAACATCCATTGCCGCAGCGGCGCACGTTCGACCGGGTGTCCGCCTCGTTCGCTCTTGCCGTCAATGATTTCTTCATTCGCGAGCACTGTGCCGAGAGCAGGGCACCAGTTGACGGGCGCTTCATGCTGATACGCGAGGCGTTTCGAATCCTGGTACCGTCGCACAGCCTCCTCGCCCTCTGACTGGACTCCGTCAGGGATCGGAAGCTCACTGATGGGACGACCTTTGCCCGCGCGTTGTCGGCCGTCGGGGCCCGTCCATTCGTGATCGGCGTCGTACCAGGTGTCGAATAGCTGCAGGAAGATCCACTGCGTCCAGCGGTAGTAATCCGGATCGGTTGTGGCGAACTCGCGGCTCCAGTCGTAACTGAAACCAAGCATCTTCAACTGGCGTCGAAACGTGTCGATGTTCTGGTTGGTCGTGACGGCCGGGTGCGTGCCCGTCTTGATCGCATGCTCTTCGGCGGGCAGACCAAACGCGTCCCAACCCATGGGATGCAACACCTGTTTGGCACGCATGCGGTTGTAGCGACAGACGATGTCGGTCGCGGTATAGCCCTCGGGATGTCCGACGTGCAGCCCGGATCCAGAGGGATACGGAAACATGTCGAGCACGTACAGCTTGTCTTTGCCGGGCTCAAACGAGCCCGTCTCGAACGTGGAATTATCCTGCCAGTAAGCCTGCCATTTGGGCTCGATCCGTTGAGCATCGTAACGCGGCATCGGTACTGTCCTGATGTCGAAGGGTGGCGGTGTCGTGGTCCATACCTGAACCGGAAACCACGGCGTTGGATCGCGCGGGCTTCATCCGCCGGAAGCGAGGCGACAGTGTCGTGCAGGACAAGATGCTCTGCAAATGGTCCACAACTGGTGCCGCATCTCAGCAGGGGCACGCCTGAAAACCACAGATTCGAGAGCGGCACGCGCTTGTCTTGCTCCGCCAGACAATATGACCCTGATGTCGCAACCCACCACCAGCCAGCGAAGCATGAGAACAGGTTGTGTTACGGCTGTGCTGGTTCAGCGGGAACTGGAATTTGCCACGGGGTTGCTAACGGTTGGTCCGTACCGATACGAAGGAGGGATAGCCCGGCCGGAAGTTGCCCGGTACGAGCGATTGACAGACCTGGCCGACACCATCGGCACAGCGTTGCTTGGAGTGACAGTTGAGTGTGCCCGCTGCCACTCGCACAAGTACGACCCGATTTCGCAGAAGGACTACTTCGGCCTGCAAGCGATTCTCGCGCCTGGCGAACTGTGGGACATCGAGCGAGAGAAGCGGATCGACAATTCCCCCGAACGCAAGATGAGGTGCTTCGTATTTTTCGGACAGTCGAGATTCTTAAATTGGACGGATGAAGGAGAGTCATCCGATGTCCAAGAGGCGAAACGAAGAGTCCGGAAAGGCGCGTCGGCAGTACACGCAGGAATTCAAGGAAGAGGCGGTG
>CAYSJO010000506.1:0-19246 GCA_964431285.1 uncultured Planctomycetaceae bacterium | reverse complement strand
CTGCGCGGCGGCATTGATACGTTCCGTCATCGTGGCGTGCTCCTTTGGGAGAGGTCTGAAAACTCGTGATAACATCAGATTCATCCCTCAGCACGCCGCCGTCTTCAACTCCTCGTAAACACAACTTCTGACAATAGCTCTCCAGAAGCGACTTCGCCTGCAACTACTGGACACGGGGCCCTGCATCCAATCGCCGAATGTTTGGGGAAAACAGTTCGACTCGCATGGCACACCTGACTGATGGTTCCTCGAACACACTGGCTGTGGGTGAAACCACGCTCGAAGTGGCCAACGGAGAGCCAAATCCCTGGGGATATCGTAGATGGGTTCAGACGGGCGTCGACCCCTCTTGACGATGGTTCGGTGCGGTTCATCTCAGAACATATCAACCTCACGTTACTCACCCGACTGGCCAGGATCGGTGATGGCAATCCCGTAACTGTGCCTTGATTCCGGTCACCGTGGTTGGGCAGGAAAAGTCCGGAATTCGCAGAAGTCCCCGCGCAAACAAGATGCAGTATGAAGCAACTCTCTCTCATAGGCTTACTGTTCATGGTGGCCGGTTGTGGTGAAACGGGACCGGGTGCGCCGGAACTTGTCCCTGTTGTCGGAATCGCGCGAATGCAGGGGGAGGCGCTGAGTGATGCCGATCTCAGGTTCTATCCCGAGGAAGAAACGCCAGGGAACGGTGGAAGCGCCCGCACGAATGAAGGAGGCGCATTCAGAATCACGTACGCACGTGGTGGAGATGGCCTGCCTGTCGGCAGCTATCGGGTCACGGTCAGTCGCCGTCTGATGCCAGATGGCACACCAGTTCCCGCAGATGATGAAACGCCGCCCATTGAGTCGCCGGCCCGCGAGTCAATCGCTCCAAAGTTCAGCGAATTCGAACAGTCCGAGCTGACAGTTACCGTCAAATCAAACACTCCGATTCAGCTGGAACTGGACCCCAGCGCGTCGCAAAACTGACGGATAAGCGTGCTCGAATCTTCAATTCCAATTGAGACTCGGATCAGATAGCGCGAGATGCCGCACTGCTCGGCAAATTCCAGTTCTTCGTAGTGCGCGAGAATTGTGTAAGGGCAACATAACGAAAAGCTCGTTCCCAGGTTGGGACCTTTCGAGATCTGCAGTGCATCGTAAAAGGCGGCGGTCGTCCGCGGGGCATCGCGCAGGACGACAGAGAACAGCCCCCCGAATCCGCCGCCGTCCCGCTGGTAACGCCGGTAATGGTCGTCGTCACTGAATGCAGGATAGTAAACCTGAGCGACGGCAGGATGGTCGCGAAGAAAGTCGCACAGCCGCAGTGTGTTGTCGTTGATACGCGGCACACGATCAGCAATGTCCCGCGAGTTGGCTTCGAGCAGGATCGCTTCCTCAGGGTAGAGCAGGTCCTCGAAGTCGGCATCGAGTGCGGACTTCAGGCGGTCGTAAGACGGCCTGTTGCGGTTCAGCACCAGAGACCCTGCAAGGACATTGCCGGCACCGGAGAAGTACTTCGTAAGGCTTGTCGTGACAGCATCCGAAACAGGCAGCGCGTTGAGATTCAGACACGCCCCCAGAGTGTCGTCCACCATCAGTGGCACATTGTGTTGCAAAGCGATGCGACTGAGCCGATCAAGATCAGGACTCGTCAGTAGCGGGTTGCCGGGGATTTCACATATCAGTCCCAGTAACGGCTCCGATGCTGCCAGACGCTCGACGTCATCGAGGTCTGTCGCCGATCCTTGCGGGTAGAATGCGACTGCGTTTGCCTCATTGGATTGTTGTGAAAACCGCTGCTGGACCTTCAGAGCATCGACGTATGGAAAACCGAATTGCACGCTTCGGGCATTCGGGCGGCACTGCTGGAACGCGCGATAGCCGGCAAAGATCGCCGCCATCCCCGACGAGTACAGATAAACGTCGTCGGATGGGCAACCGAGCATTTCCGCCACTCGTTCGCGGATCCTCTGCTTTTCAGCCGCCGCATCCGATTCTGGCTGCCTTCCCTGCAGCAGGTCGACCGCCTGGCGTGAGGACACGATTTCGCCCGCATGTTGCCAGAACGCTTTCGCCGTTCCATGTGCAGTCTGGGGCAAACGGACGGCGCAGACCTGCCCATCGAAACACTCGTGGACCGTTGCGTCACACTCGGCATGGCGCCGGACAAACTCTGCACAACGCTTCGCAACACGGGCCGTCGGAAACGCAAAGCAGCATTCGTCGGATGCGGCTTCGACCTGCTGCTCACACGCGTGAAACAGACGCTCAGTATCCGGGTGTATGAAAAACCGGGGGTATCCACATTGCATGGCTCCCGTGACGGCCGGATCCCCTTCCTCGTAGCCCACATTGTCCTGCCAGCGGGGCAGGCAAACCGAGACGGCATGACGCTCGTCAGGGATCGGCAATCCGAGTTCTTCGGGGCGCCAGCGAGCAGTAGGCAGCACGAAACTCATGGGCGGAGCTAATGTGGTTGTGAAACAGTTGAGGAAGTCAGAACGTGGGCCATGTGAGCAATCTTAGCGGAGCCATCCAGGAGACATGAGGTTCAGACGATCGTTGCTTCACGAGCAAGAGCTACTCCTGCGAAGTCGCGTGCAACTGGTGAACGACACCGTCAAGAAAGGTCGCGAGGCTTTTCGCCGCGGCCTGAGCGTTTGAGCGGAGATCCATCATCTCTTTGAAGCTACCAGGTCGGTTCATGATGGACCCGACCGCAGCCCCAAGCCGGACGACTCCGGTGTCACCGATAACGGAAAGCACTTCGGGAGGCAGGTCGGCGGACATGTCGTCACTGATGACGCGTAGTGCCATGAAACGGGTTTTCGCATCGTGCGCGATCTGTGCGACCGCCAGACTTTCCATGTCGACGGCGATTGCCGCGTGCTTCTCCGCGAGTTGCTGTTTTTCGGCGACCGTTCGCACCATCGCATCGGCGGTCAGGATGCGGCCGACATACAGGCCGCCAGCTTCGTCGCTGGCAGCATTCAGGTGCAGCGACAGCTCGTTGTTGTGAGTGTCGACAATAGAGCTGGCCATGACCACGTTGCCGGTCTTCATTTCGGGCAAAAGTGCACCAGAGAATCCACAGGACAGCAGCCAGGCTGGTGAATGCCCATCGATGAGTGCCTGTGTGGCCTTACGGGCTCTGACAAAACCAAGTCCCGCTTCAACAATGGCTATACGGATTCCGTCGTAACGGCCACCGCGGAACACGAACCCGCCACCCTTGTATCGATTGACTCGTTCACAGCGGTCAAGGAACGCCGCAAGTTCAATCGGCAGGGCCGACACGATGCCGATGTCAGCGTGCGTGTTGTCGCTGGTCATGGGCAGGTCTTAAACGGGTTCGAGATCGTTTGCAGGTCGGGACGGACGGAAGACACACAAGAAGATGCCGAACTCATACAACAGCGTGAGCGGGATCATCATCATCAGCATGCTCATCGGATCTGCCGGAGTCATGATCATCGAGAGGAACGCGATGACCAGGATGGCCATACGCCGCTTTTCCCGATAATCCGCGACTCCAAACACCGAGATCCGCTCCAGAAACAGCATGATCATTGGCAGTTGAAAGCTGATACCGAACATCAGCGGCAACGTGACCGCAAAGCTGATCCATTCAGACAGACGGATCTGCGGCTGTACTTCCAGCATCGCGTTGAAGCCCAGCAGGAACTGCAACACGAACGGGAATACCGCAAAGAAACAGAAAATTGCTCCACCGACAAACAGCACAATGCTCATTGGGAGGTACGTGTACACATACTTGCGTTCTGTGGGGTAGAGCCCTGCCGCCACGAACAGCCATGCCTGATAGAATACATAGGGACTGGCGACGATCAGACCGGCAATCGCCGACACCTTGATGTACGTGAGAAACGCTTCTTGAACAGTAAGCGTGACTGCCTGGTTCTGGCGGTTGATCACCTGCTTGATGTCGGACTGTAGTTGCAGGAACACTGTTGAAGCGACCGGCAGTAATGCTGGTTGCTCGTCTTCGGGTGGCGTGACCTTTGGATAGGTGTCGGGATCGGCCTGATGCATCAGGTTCGCGATGTCTGACGGCCGCACCAGGATTTCGATCGTACGGGTGGGCTGATCGCTGACACCGCTGGTGTCGAGTTCAACATTCGACGGTTCCGCCGGTGGTTCATCCACCGCCACCTCAGGTGTGTCTCCAGATGTCGAATCGGTCTCGATTCCAAACTGACCTTTCACCCATTTGGCGAAATCGAACGGTTCGTCGGTTGTGACATTGTCAATCACCTTGACATTGTGGCCATGATCTCGAAGGGCGCTGTCGATCGGCGCCCGGACAATTGCCACAATCGAGTCGCCGTAAAACAGCGCGACGATGATGCAGATCAACAGGCAGATGACAGCGCGGATCAAATGGATTCGGAGGCATTCCAGATGCTCTCCGAATGTCATTGTTGAATCGTCGAACAGGTCTTTGGAGTCGGCCATATCTGACCTCGCTCAAGTCGGGATACACGAATGTGCCGGCATGAATTGCTGAGGCACACATCAACTGGTTTTCTGCGCTCGCTCCGGTCGCCGTTGGAGAACCATGATGGGCAGTTGGTGAATCATCCTGTGGGACGGACCACTGGCGCGATTGAGTTCAACGGGAGACGGCAAACCTCAGCAGGGACAGCAGAAGCCCGCAGCAAATTGCCGGCACGAATCCGGCGTCGAAGTGCTGTCCACTCGGTTTGCCCGCAGAAGCATGCAGGTCGAATGAGCGGAGACGCGTAGTGTGACCCGTGGCGGATTCAGAGTCAACGAAAGCTGGCGAGTGGTCTGCAACTCTCGGCGCGGGACTCGCCGTTCGGCGCGGGTCTCTTACCCCGACGCAACAGCTACCGAAGGTCTCCCACCGGTGGGGCGGGTCGACTGACCGTTTCGGGGTGGGGGAGACTTCACGGCGGGGTCAGGAGACCCGCGCCGAACCAGGCTAATCAGCGATACAGCTCTATCGACCAGCGACCGCCGGACTTGCATTGTCAGCATTGCTCTGCAGTGGCTGTGTGATCGGCTGACCATTCGGGTCGATGGACATGCTGGCGGGTGGCTGCCAGGTCCCCAGCTTCTGAATCAGGTCTGGGGGAAACGCGGCGGGAGTTCCCAGCTGAGAAGCTCGCATGATGGCCTGAAACAGCGGACGAATATCACCGTATGCCGAAGTAATGCTTGGGCGTTTGAGTGTGGCCAGCAGGCCGATATCCTCGGGTTCAACCGTGCTGCGTTGGAACGCCCGGTACACATCCTGAAAACGGAACAACGCCTGCGTGCTCGAAAGCCGCCCCTGATTGACGTCCTGAGCCATCTGCTGCGCCAGCTTGACGAGTACGAAAGCGATCGGATCTGCCTGAACTCCGCTTGGAATCTGTGCACGACCGAGAGCGAATGCTGCCTTGGCGCGGATAGCATACGAGCGTTTCGGATTGGCGATAATTCGCGCCAATGCATCCACGATAAGCGGCTTTGGGACATTTTTCGCGTCGGGGACCATGTCCACCCCCGACTGAACGATGGCCAACGCCAGTCGCGCGTGATACCAGTCAGTTCCTGGTTTCGCGAGTTGAGACAGAATTCGCCGAGCGGCTTCGGCGGGAAGTTTGCTGTTCGGCGGTAACGTCTGACGACCGAGCTTCAGAATGCGTTCAAGGCTGCGGGCTGCGAGGATTCGAACGGCTTCAGGCTGATTGGTTCCGCCTTCGGGAGTGTCGATCACGTCCAGAAGTGCGGGCAGGCTCCCCGTCCACGCGACCGCCGGCACAGGCTGCAGGCCCGGCTTCTCAGGGGCAACGTCAAGATTGCCCAGCAACATGGCTGCCTGGCAGCGGACGTGAAAGTTGCCGTCGAGCACATCCAGTGTTCGTTTCCGAATCTCGGCCAGCACAAACGCTCTCACGTCTGCATTACGGCATTCACGGTCGAAGTCACGCAGCAAGTCCTTCCGCACCTTGGTAAGGCCATTCCGCTCGTCCGTAACCGTAAGGTGATAAATCTGTATGCGAATGCTCTCCGTCAGCGTCGCGCGGCCTTCGTCCGTAAGCTGGTTCTCACGCAGCGCATCGAAGTATTTCAGTCGTTTTTTTTTCCATGTGGCGACATCTTCGGCTGTGATCAGTTCGTTCTCAAGCGTGAGCACTTTTGGCGGTTGCTGGGCTGGCTGAAATCCGGGCGGTAGACCCGAATTCTGCTGTGACAGCACAGGCGAAGCCATGGCCAACACCAGCGCCGAATAGGCGATGCACTGGCAGGTTGCTCGCTGGGGGCTCGATGGAAGCACGGGCCGTCCTTCTGACTGTGGTCGATAGGTGAAATGGGTAGCTGAAGTCAGGAGACCTTTGATCGGACGTTTCTCGACCTCATCTACAGGATACCGCAGTGCCTGCGCGAATCTTTCAGCTGGTAACCGTATCAGTCGCGAATTCTGCTCTCAAGCTGTATCGCCAGCCGGGATGACACTGCGCGGTCGTGTCATTCCTGTTCTGCGGGAATGGCCTGAAGGCTCTGCAGCTGCGCCTCGAAAATTGCCTGCGTCTGCCTGACCATTGCGTCCATACTGAACGCTTCACGAACCCGTGACGAGCCTTCGGTCGCCAGACGCAGACGCAGGTCTGGCTCATCGATCACACGTTCAAGACTGTTCACCAGGTCCCCCGGGTCATCCGGTTGACAGAGGAGTCCTCCGCCCGTCTGGTCGAGCATTTCCGGAAATGAACCGTGGGCCGGCTGAACGACTGGCACTCCGCTCGCCAGCGACTCAAGCACAAAAATCCCCTTCGGCTCCCGATAAACCGTCGGAACGCACAACACATCCAGCGTCTGCAGAAATGCCACTTTCTCCGCATGATCGGGCGGACTGCCGACGTACTCGAACGCAGAGCCAAGGTCCGCAGCGTCTTTCTGGAGACGATTGAACCAGGCCTCGTCTCTGCTGCCGAGGTACCCTCCAGCCACCAGCCGCACACTACGTCCACGCTGCCGCAGGGTTCGCACTGCATCGATCAGCATATGCAGTCCTTTTTCCGGACAAATCCGCGCGAAGTATCCGATTCGAAACGGTTCACCAGCAACTGCTTTTGGAAGCCCTTCAAAATCAGAAAAATCAATTCCCAGAGGAATGCGATGGAAATGTTCGGCAGGCAGGCCGAGCAGTCGCGACATGTGGTCCCGGTAGAAATGGCTGTGAACCAGAAAGCCATCAAAGTCGGCGCACCGCTCGTTCATCCGACGGATCGTTTCCTCTCGAAACGCGTCCGGCAGGCTGTCGAGAAAGATGTCATCGCCCTGCAGCGTGCAGAACACAGGACCCGAAAACTGTTGTTTCAGTCTGCGCAAAACTCCACACAACAGAGCGTTGCTGAAACAGACGACATCGGGTTTCAAGTCGTTTCCTATGAACGCGGCCAGTTCTTCCACATCGGTTTGTTGAGGGCCCGATTCGCCGTCGAGCATTGCCAGCGTCAGCTCACCAAGGTTGCTGGCGTCGTTGCTGACCGAAAAGCTCGTCGCAAGACTGATCAGTTTCGGATGATCGACCCAGCGCGTCATCCAGCGCGGCAGCCGCCGCCAGAAGTCCCAGCGATGCTCCAGATAGACGTTGATTCCGCCGAAGAACACTCGCCGGCTGCTGATGTTCTCTTCGTCGACTCGAATGGGCGTGTATGTGGGGATCAGAGTGACTTCGACACCAGCATCGCGGAGCGCGCGCGCCCACGTGTTGTCGTGCATGCACGAGCCGCAGAACATGCCTGCCCCACCCGCAGTGACAATCGCTACATGCATGGGCGAATTGTGAAATGAGTGGATTGACGGACCGACTCTTTACTACTCGTCCGATGGGACGCGCACTCAGTGCTTCGGTTTCGGATCGGTGACTTTTTTCTTCTGCTTTTCGATCAGCAGATCGTAGTGCAATCGACCGACGTGCCACATGTAGTGCGGGCCGTAACCCGCCCGGGGTCCCCTGCGGTTGGCCGTGGACTTTGTCAGGTGTTCAATCGCCGCTTCGTCGCGATCTTCAAGGGCATGATGCAGGCCGACATACAGGTGCACGTAGAACAGCCGTTTTTCACGTTCGGTGTCGCTGATCTCGGCCTCGTCGATCAGCTTAAGAACCTGGTCCGGAGAGAGGTCACCGGAAAACAGCTTGTAGACCGAAGGAAACGGCTCACGCTCGGTCTTCTCGTACTTGAGCAGACCGGCCTGAGCTTTGTCTCGTCCGTAGGCCCGGAACTGCGAGAAGTACCGCCAGATCCCATTTTCGCGGTCGACATCGTCAAACGTGTGATACTCCTCGAACTGCTTCGCAGCCGCCGGAAACTTCTCGGCATAAAAGCGAGCAATGCCGCGCCGCCAGTGCGACGGTCCCTGCCGCTTGTCGAGCTCGACCATCTTCTCGTAATCCGCGAGCGACTCTGCAAAGCGGCCCAGAAAGAAGTTTGTATCTCCTCTACGCGAATACATCCCAACGTTGTCCGGTGCTTCTTTAATGGCAGCATTGAGAGTCTCGATCTCCGCACGAAACTCTGCGGTCATCTTTGTGCGGGCGTCTTTCGACAAAGGGTGTTCACCCGCGATGATGACGGGAGGGAAGGTGTGCAACAGAGTGACTGTTGCCGCCACTGCGCTGATGGGCAATCGGTTCTGCATCAAGACCTCCCTGAGGTGGAGCCGTGGTGTCATCGAGCATCGGACGTCGTCGTAACCAGACGCAACTTATGTGGCCCAGCCGCGAAAGAACAAGCGTGTTCGCAGCGCTCACAAGGTCCGTCCTGCCACAATCTTCCACCGTGGCCGGCTCTCGTCTGAATTCATCTGCCACAACAGAATGTGTCTGGTATTTGTTCTGACTACAAGATGCGCCAAATGCTTTACAGACAGTTTTCATGGGCTAGCATCTCGCCGCTTTGAATGGATCAAGGGAGGGCAGCGATGGATTGGCTCACCCCCAGTACGAATTACCGGGACCGGTTTTTCGTTCGGTCATCCAGGAAAAGTGGGGTTTTCGGCGCGGGCCGTGGCTCTCAACTTGTTTGGCATCTGGCGGTGAATCTCAGGGATTCGCAGCCACTGCAGTCCAAAGGATTGGAATTGCAAGGCAGGGAATGGAGTCCGGCACCCAGCTCGCTTTTTTGAAGCTGTGTGGCGCCATTTGCTTTCGCATGGACAATTCCCGCCGACTGCATCGGCTGTGACAGAGGCTCCACTGGTCAGAATCCAGGTCTCTATTCAACTGACACGTCCAGGGAGGGAACTGAGTCATGACGAAAAAGCCAATCATTGGAATCACCGGCGATTACCGTTCACCACGGAAAGATTCCGAAGCGATGAGCTGGTTCAAGTCCGGTACGTACGACTGTATTACGGCTTCGAAAATTCAGACGGCGGGCAACAACAAAGCGCGCAATTGCCCGGGTGGATTGCCGCTGCTGATTCCCCCGTTCGATAACCAGGAAGATGTTGAGGCGATGATCGAGATGGTCGATGGCATCGTTCTGGGTGGTTGTCACCTGGATCTCGACCTGGAAAGAATGGGACACGATCCTCATCCGGCCGCCCGCACAATGCCGATTCGGCGCGAGGATTTCGACCGCAAACTGTGCCAGCTGGCCGTTAAGCGAAAGATGCCGATTCTTGCCATTGGGGCGGGCATGCAGATGCTGAATCACATTTGTGGCGGCACCATCTTCCGGCATCTTCCAGAAGACTTCGTCCGACCGTTGCAGCATCGTGATCCCGTCGAACCAAACCTGCGGCACCTCATCGAGATCGATGAGGACTCGCTGATGTTTGACATTTATGGCCCGGGCGAAATCCGGGTGAACAGTCAGCATCATATGGCGATTGATCTGATCGCCGATCCATTCCGCGTGTCAGCGCGAACACCCGATGGAGTGATTGAATCGTATGAATCAAAGAATCTGGATGACTGGTTCGTTATCGGTGTCCAATGGCATCCGGAAAGCATGACAGCCTCGCGGCTTGACATGCAGATCTTCGAGACTTTCGTGCAGGCGTGCGAAGACATGCGACGCGGACAACAGTTCGTCCTGCCGTTCCCAACGGCACCCAAAGTGGCCGCATGAGCCACGTTTTCGGAGTCAGAACCTGACTTCGCGAAATAACCGGCGCGAAGTTTCTCCATACGTCAGCGATCGTCAAACTACACAGCCCCGCGTTGAGCGATGACCTATCGTTCAAACGCGGGGTTTTTCTTGCGCAGCATTGTGATTCCACGCTCCTGCCCGACACGGAATCCCGGCAGATCGAGCGAGTTGGATGGTCCCGCCCCAACGTCTGTCACCAAGGGTAAATCCCGCACAACTGGCGCGACCTCGATTAAAGTCCTATGTCGTCCTGACGCCGTATTCTGCCAATTGAATGCGGTCTACCGAAGTCTCCGAGACTGGCCCAACGTGCCTGGAACTGTAGGCTGGCCTGCTGACTCTGGTCTCCGTTCACGGGCCTGGCACACGCGATTAAGTAGACGACTGTCAATGCTCCACGCTCCCATCGACACCGTAGCAATTGGGCTCGAAACACTCACAAAGTGCTTGCGGCCATATGTTGCGCGTGAGGTGGAAAGTGTGCACGGCGATAAATGGCAGCAGGTGGCGAACGGCAGTTTTCGATCGGCGCGAGACAACCTGTCTGACAACTCCGACGAGTGGGATGCGCATGCTCTGCTGACGATCATGTGGGACAACTGGAATTCCGTGTTTCGTCGCAAGCTGGGCCTGTTTGAACGGAGCCTGGTCGCCGAATTGCGAGCGTTTCGGAATCGCTGAGCCCATCAGCGCCGGTTCGACTTCGACGACACGTACCGACTGCTGGACAGCGTTCAGCGGCTGCTGTCCCGCACGACACCTGAAGTGGTCGGCGAGATCAGCGAGATGAAATTCTCGCTGCTACGAGATGAATTGGGTGCAGCAATCAATCGTAAGGCGTCTGAAGACGATAACCGTATCCAGCGCTGGGCCATGGCCTTTGTCTGTCTGGCCTGCACTGGTGTGTTCGTTTATCTGATTCCAAACACGTTTCCGAATGCAGGTGGACTGCAGTATCTGTTGGCCGCGTCCGTCGCTTTGGCGATGGGCTATCTCATCTTCAATCGCTTTCGCGAACGACCAGTCGTGGTTGGTCCGCGGGAATGCCGACGATGCCGACGAATCATCTACGGCACCAGCTGCCCTTATTGCGCTCTGTCGACGGCCACTTTCGATCCCAATGAATTTCGCATTGGTGAATCGGAAGTAGAGAGCGTCGAGGACGCCAGTACACACCCGGGATTCAACCTCCCGAAAACTCGCACTATGCACCGAGACAACTAAATGGCCGGCCGTCAGGTGGCGACGCGCTAATGCCGATTACTCCCGCGTGATGAATTCGTCGACGTTCAGCAGGACCCGAGCCAGTGCCGTCCACGCTGCCGACGTAGCCGCATCGACGGACTCAGGCCGCCTCGACGAGGCGATGCTGTTTGCTGCGTCGTCATTCGACGTGAAGTACTCATGCTGAGCAGCGACGTAGGCCAGCAAAGCTGTGCGTTCACGCACACCTGGGTTGCGTGCAAGGGCTGCTTCGAACGCGTAAGTCAGACGGGCTTCGTCGTATTTGGACGCCTCGCGCAGAATGCGGTCCGAAAACGCACGGGCCAGTTCGATGAAGGAGGCGTCGTTGGCCAGTGTGAGTGCCTGCAGCGGCGTGTTGGAACGACTGCGGCGCGTGCACGTTCCGTTGGCATCCGGAGCGTCAAATGTGGGAAGCATCGGATACGGCCTGGATCGCCAGAAATACGTGTACATCCCCCGGCGATAGCGGTCGTCCCCTTTACTCTCGGGCCATTGTTTCGAAACCTGCGTGACGACGTAGATGCCCTTCGGTTGAGGCGGGTACACGCCTGGTCCCAGCATCTTCTGCGACAGCAATCCACTGGCTGACAGAGCCACATCGCGGATTCCTTCCGCTTCCAGACGAACACGACTCTGCCGGGCCAGCAGGCGGTTGCGAGGATCACGTTGCAGCAACATCGGTGTGAGGTGCGACGACTGCCGCCACGTCGCTGATGTGACGATCAGACGGTGCATCGATTTCATGCCCCATTCCTGGCGCATAATTTCTGAGGCGAGCCAGTCGAGCAGTTTCGGATGCGTCGGCGGGCTGCCCTGCGTGCCGAAATCGTCTTCGGTCTCGACGATTCCAATGCCGAAGAAACGCTGCCAGAAACGATTCACAGTGACGCGAGCCGTCAGAGGATGCTCGGGTGTGAATAGCCAGCGAGCGAAATCGAGCCGGTTCGCCGGACTCTCAGTCTCAGGGAGTTGCGGCAACACGGCTGGCACGCGGGGGGCGACCTTAGCGCCTTTGTCGAGGAAGTTCCCACGGATGTGGATATTCGTCTCGCGCGGATTGGAGACTCGTTCCTTCAGAGCCATGGTCGTTGGAACGGCCGCCTTCAGTTGGCTCTCGTCCGACTTCAACTTTGTCAGGCGGTCTTCAAGTGGCTTGCGTGATTTGTCACTGGATCCGTAGGCAGCAACCAGCAGAGCTTTCTGGGCGTCATCGCGTTTGCCCGCAGCAACATCCAGTACTGTCTGCAGCCCGACCGGAACCAGTGGCTGCTGCGTGGACTGCCCTGTGACCGAGATCCGAAAGCACCCGATCAGCGACTTGTTCACGTTGTGGTTATGGTGCATCCGAATCTGGAGACGTGTACCAGCACCCTTGACTGGTTCTTTCAGAACGAAAATGGCTTCACGATTAACGTTCATCGAGCCTGCTTTGACGCCGCCAATCGCCCAGCCGGATTTCTGATTGCGATCAATGGCCAGCCCGACGGAGTATCCATCCTGCTGCCATTCGGTTGTGCCGGATGTCAACGCGACCGCTGTCAGCTCGTCACTGTCTTCGGTAAGCGGGGTTGCCAGTTCGAATTCACTCAGGACGAAATTGCCATCTGGTGCGAAACCGGGCCCGTTTTTCGGAAGCCCGGGATTCGTCAGCGCTTCCAGTCGGATAGCTGTGATGGTCTCGATGGGCAGTTCGGCGACAACCGTATAAACGTCCTGGGCAGGGATGTTGCCGTTGCCACCGACGATCAACGTGTGCTCGTCTAAAGCATTGATGACCGCACCAGCTTTCGACACAAACTCAGTGGGTTTGAGTGGAGTCCATTCCGCACGGGGCAGAGCCGCATATTCCTTTTCCCAGACTGGCTGTCCGGCTGCGCGCGCTGCGTCGTGTTTCTTCAGCTGTTTTCGCACTTGGACCAGGCCCTCACGAACACGTTTCTGCTCCGAGGCCTGGTGTTCGCTTGGCAGTGGAATGATCGGTTCGTCGCAGTTGTTGAAGATGGCGAACAGCTCGTAGTACTCGCGCTGCGTAAACGGGTCGTACTTATGCACATGGCACTGGGCGCATCCGATCGTTATGCCAAAGAACGCCGCGCCGGTTGTGTTGACACGGTCGACGACCGATTCGACGCGAAACTGTTCCTGGTCAGTACCGCCTTCCTGGTTGATCAACGTGTTTCGGTGAAAACCCGTCGCAACAATCTGATCGCGTGTAGGGTCCGGCAGCAGGTCTCCGGCAAGTTGTTCGATGACGAATTGATCGAAGGGCAGATCGGAATTCAGCGCTCGTATCACCCAGTCGCGATAGGGCCAGATGGAGCGGGGTCCGTCAATCGTGAATCCGTTCGAGTCGGCGTAACGGGCAATGTCCAGCCAGTGTCGGCCCCAGCGTTCTCCATACCGGGGCGAAGCCAGCAGGCGATCGACCAGCCGTTCGTAGGCTCCCGGTTCCTTGTCCGCCCGAAACGCGGCGACGGCCTCGGGCGATGGCAACACACCATGCAGATCCAGATAAAGACGTCGAATCAGTGTCGAACGATCGGCCTCCGCAGACGGAGCAAGTCCTTCTGCCTCAAGCCCCGCCAGAACAAACCAGTCGATGCCGTTGCGGGGCCAGTCTGACCGTTTCACGTCTGGATACACTGGCCGTTGAATCGGTTGAAAGGCCCAGTGCTCACTGCGCGTGCCGTCGACGGATGGTCGATCCGATTCGGGAATCTCCGCTCCCTGTTCGATCCACAGGCGAATGGTCTCGATCTTTCCGTCCGGCAACTTCGGCAGCTCGAATGGCATCTGCGGCACCTTGCCTTTGCCGATCAGTGTCTGGAACAGCAGACTCGCTTCCGGCTTGCCTGGCACGATTGCAGCTCCCCGATCGCCACCACGCTGCAGTAACACACCAAAGTCGAGGCGCAATCCAGCCTCGATCTCTTCCGGCCCGTGGCAACTGATGCAGTGGGCCTGAAGGATCGGCTTGACCTGGCGAACAAAGTCGACTGGCTCAGCGGCGAAAGCGTTTGAAGCGGGGACGATCAGCAGAACCGACGCAAAAATGAGTTTGCGGACGATGTTCATTGAGTCAGCTCCGAAAAAACACGAGCGCACGGGGCGAGAACACCTAATCGTAGTCAGGCCTGACCTGCACACCAAACAACCATTGGTGTCGTGCGGCGTTGCCTTGCACTCATCCCTCGCGTCCACTGAACTCCCGACTGACGGAACAGATCCTCGGGAAACCAGTATGTTGAAATTCTTTGCGGGCGCGTTCGCGATTGCCGGGCTGATTGCCGCATCCGGGCCCATCATAATTCATCTGCTCAACCGCCGCCGGTTCCGTGTCGTCGAGTGGGGGGCGATGGATTTCCTCCGGCAGGCCATGCAGCGCAGTCGCCGTGCCGTGCAGCTTCGAGACCTGATCATTCTGGTCATTCGATGCCTTGCAGTGGCGTTGTTCGGGGCGGCACTGGCTCGGCCATTCATCTCGGGTGCGGCCACCGACACGATTCTTGGAGCCACCCTGTCGGGGCTCGCGGTCATTGCCGCAGTCTCCGCCGCGGCGGCTGCGATACTCACATCGAAGCCGGGGGTCCGCCGCATTTCTATTGTCTCGTGCGTAGCCTGTTTCGGACTGACCGTGTTTGGGCTGTTCGAGACGCTCATGGACATCGACACGACCGCGACCGGTGCGCTAACGAGTCGGGAACCAGTGCATGCAGTGCTGCTGATCGACAATTCGATGAGTATGGGATACGAGTCGCTGGATGGCACACTGCTGGATCGCGCGCGGGCAAAGTCCGTTGAGTTCATTGATGCCTTGCCCGCCGGCAGTCAGGTGCATGTCATTCCGGTGTGCGGGTCGGGCGAAGTCGAAGCGACAAGTGCCTATCGCAACAAGACCGATGCGAAAAGTGCTCTGGATCGGGTTCAGATTGTCGACCGCATTGGACGCGCCGGACAGGCACTGGAACTGGCCAACGAAGCATGTCGCCAGGTGCCGCAGGTACCGGCTAAACGAATCGTGCTGATCAGTGACCAGCAGACGCATCTGTGGCTGGGCGGAACAGCAAAGGGCCGACTGGAAACACTGCCAGATGTGCAGATCATGCGGATCGCACCCGAGACTGTTGAGAACGTCTGGATCAGCGAGTTCAAGCTTCAGGATGGAGTGGCCGACACGGAATCGCCGGCTGTGTTCCTGGCGACGGTGCGATACAGCGGGGATCAGCCGGTCACCAACGTCCAGGTGGCGCTGTCGGTCGAAGGCGATGAACTGGCCAGCAGGCTGATCGATCTTGAGCCAGGCCAGGCCCGTGAAATCGAGTTCCGGCAAAAGCTCGACACCGTGACCGACACTGGAGCCCTGGGTGAAGGCGTGGCCACGGCGCGCTACCTGACAGCCAGCGTGGCAGTCAGCCTGGAAGGCGGAGTGGGAGATCGATTGTCCCGCGACAACGCCCGGCATCTGGTCGTGCCGGTCGTCGCCGGGTTACCCGTGCTGTTCATTGACCAGTTTGGCGAAGACGAGAATCTCGATCAGGCAGAGATTGGCGAGACGTACCGGCTGCGACGCCTTTTGGCTCCGCGAACTTCGACCGATGAAGAACTCGGCCGGCAGCTTGTGAGGGTCCGCCATCTCACGCCCGAGCGACTGTCAGAGGAAGCGCTCAGCGACGCACGACTGGTTGTGGTCGCGGGAGTGGCGACTCCCGGAGAGATGACGCCGCTGCTGCGGCAGTACGCCGAACAGGGGGGGCCACTGGTCATCGCAGCTGGTGCCGATTTCGACGTTGACCGCTGGAACGAATCGGCCTGGCTGGACGGCTCCGGCATTCTTCCGGGACCGCTTGCCAGTGAGCCGATCGGACAGCTTCCGGAAGTCGCTGTCGGCACGCTCGAACCCTTCTATCTCGACTTCCGCTCGATGCAGCATGACTTTTTCCTCATTGAAGGTGAACCACTCGAGGCTCAGGATGACCTGTATCAGTTGCCTATGTTCTTTAAGGCGGTGCAGCTCGAACTGGACGACCCCATCATCGACGCGATGACCACGACCGAGGCGGAACGTATTAGTGCGGTTCGCTCGTTCCTGTCCGAATCAGATGCGCGAATGGCCGCATGGCAGGATAAGGAACGAGTTGGCAGCCTGACCGACGAGGACGAATCCGAGCGCGTCTTTGACCTCGAAAAGCGTCGCGAAATGAATCCCGAATGGCTGGCCTGGGCGGAGCCGGACACACTGGCCGCGATCAGTGAGCTCAGCCCCGAGGCGCTGGCGCTGCAGTCGCGACCGCGAGTGCTGGCTCGTTACCGCGGGAACGGCAATCCGTTTCTGGTCGAACGCCGAGTCGGCGCCGGCCGCATCCTGTTTATCTCGACCGGGTTGTTTTCAAGCTGGAACACACTCACTGGCACCAACGCGATCCTCATGTTCGACCGCATGCTCCGGCAACTGCTGGAAGACACGTTGCCGCGCCGATCCTACGAAACCGGCGACGACGTCACTCTGCCGGCCCGACGGTCCGATCAGCTCCGATGGGAGCTGACGACGCCCGATGAACGCCACGAAACGCTGACAGTGGAAGCATTGAGTGCCGAACGATTTGGCATCAGGATTCAACGCACGATGCTCCAGGGGCATTACCGAGTGGCATCGATCTCGACGAACGGAGATGTCGAGCCCGAATCGACCCACAGCGAGATTCCGCTGTCATTCAATTGTCCGGCGGAGGAATCTGAACTGGACGCATTCGATTCGCTCGCGTTCCAGGAACGAATGGGTGAGGACACTTTCCGCTGGCTGGAGTCGGACGAACCTCTGAGTGTGGAAGGCGCGCGCGTCCGTGGCCGTGACCTGTGGAAATGGCTGATCGGAGCAGTGCTGGCGTTTCTGCTGTGCGAGATGTTGCTGCTTGCCTTGCCGCACATGAAAAGCACCGCGGAGCCTCAGCCGAGTGCGTGAAGCAGTTTTCTATTCGCTCGTGGACGTCTCCGGGAGGGCGAGGCGACAGCCGAGCCACCGTAGATAGACATGACTATGGACGTGCAGACTCGGGTCGATGTCCCTGACTTCGGCGATGCTGAGACCGAATATTGCGCGGCGAGCGAGTCGGCCGCAGTCTTCGATGTTTCCGATCGAACACAACTCGAAATGACCGGAGCTGACCGGCATTCGTTTCTGCACAACTTCACAACGAACGACATCAAGGCTCTGCCGTCCGGCCGGGCGTGTGAGGCATTCCTGTGTAATGTGAAGGGTCGCACCCTCGGCCACGTTTTCATCTTCGCGGGTGACGAGACGACCTGGGTCGAGTCTGTGCCGGGCCAGGGGGATTTTCTGACGTCTCACCTGGAACGATATCACCTGCTCGAAGAATTCATGCTGACGGATCGAACCGCTGATCGTGGTGAATTGCTGGTAACGGGACCGGAGGCATCAGCTCGACTGACCGCGGTCGGTGTGAATGTTGGCGAGTTAACGAATCTGTCGTGTGTATCGATGCCTGCGGATTCCGAAAGCGGTCTGACTTTGGATGTGCGGCGATTGGATGTCTTTGGTGCTCCGACCTTCTTTATCGCCACCGATCGCGCAGGTATCGACATACTGTGGACGAAGTTGACCACGGCAGATGTCACTCCTGCGGGGCGCGATGCATTGCAGACGCTGCGAATCGAAGCAGCGGTCCCGTGGTACGGCGTGGATCTGTCTGACGAGAACCTCGGCCAGGAAGCCTGCCGTACGTCGCAGGCGATCTCGTTTACGAAGGGTTGCTATCTGGGACAGGAACCGATTGCCCGCATTCACGCCATGGGGCATGTCAATCGCGAACTCCGCCGTTTTGTGATTGAGTCGGACACTTGCCCTCCGGCCGGAGTGTCCATTCTTAATCCGAACGACGAAAGCAAGGAAGTTGGTCGCGTAACATCCTTGGGCTGGTCGTGGCGGCACAGTCGACCGATCGGTCTGGGCATGGTCAGAACAAAGTTTGCGAAACCCGGATCTGAAGTGGTATTGGCGACTGACCCCACTGTCCGAGCGAGCGTGTTTGCGGACGCCTCCTGAAGCCGTGCCTCGGCCCACATTGTTTCGTCACATTACGAAGCGAATCTCCGGCATGCTCTGCAAACGTGTGTAAACAGCGCCGACCTGCTGCGCACTTTGGACGGTCAGCTCGACCGTGACCGAAACGTGGCGTCCGTTCGGTGTGGATTTCAGTGTGTGCTCGGGAGCGTCAGGCAACTGCAGTTCCCCCTGCAAAGCGGCGAGCACAGTGGCCACAAAACTGTCAGTCTGCTCGCCAATGACCTTCAGTGTGTAGGGCCCGGGAAACTCGTGAGCCTCTTCCAGTCTCTCGATGAAGGAATCGTCGATCACGCCAGAATATCCTGAATCACGGAGCCGTGTACGTCGGTGAGACGGAAGTCTCGTCCTGAATACCGATAGGTCAACCGTGCATGATCCAGTCCCAGCGTGTGCAGAATCGTCGCGTGCAGGTCATGGACCGACACCCGATTCTCGACGGCTTTGAATCCGAACTCGTCGGTGGTGCCGTAGGTTGTCCCACCGCGAATGCCACCGCCGGCCATCCACATTGTGAAGCCGTAATGATTGTGATCGCGGCCGTCGCCGTTCTCTGAAACGGGTGTGCGTCCGAATTCACCGCCCCACACGACCAGCGTCTCGTCCAGCAGTCCGCTGTGCTTCAAGTCACACAGCAACGCGGCTATCGGCTGATCGACCTCGGAGGCCATCTTGCGGATGTCGCGATTGATGTTTTCGTGATGGTCCCAGCGACTATGTTCCAAATGAATGTATCGCACATCCCGTTCGACCAGACGTCTAGCCAGGAGACTCCCATTGGCAAACCAGCCTTCGCCGTAGACTGCAC
>CAYSJO010000505.1:0-46846 GCA_964431285.1 uncultured Planctomycetaceae bacterium | reverse complement strand
GGGCCAATGTCGGGCGGCAGATGGAACAGACCCCGCAGCGTGTTATCGGTGAGAAACCGCAAATCTTTCGCAACATTCTTCGGAACCTGGCCGGGCGGTTCAAACTCCGCCGGTCGAGCCAGTCCGAAGCCCCAGTCCCCGAAGGACGGCACCGACGCGTGATAGGGATGCACGTGAAAACCCGAAGCTTCCATCGTCCGGATAATGCACCAGTAGGACTGACGGGCCAGCAGTGGAGTCGTGCACTGGATGCCGATCGTCACATCCGGCGCAAGGCGTGCGCGGAGCTGGCTGTAAAACCGCGTCGTATACAGTTTGCCCAGGGAAAACGTATTCGGATCGGGGAAGTCGATCACCACGACGTCGAACAGCCGATCGGCTGACTCGAGCCAGATCATTGCATCGGCGTTGACGATCTCGACACGTGGATCGTCGAAGGCGTTGTCATTCAGCTCGGCCAGCAACGGAAACTCGGTCGACAGCTGTGTCATGTTCGGGTCGATATCGACCAGAGTGACTTGCTTGACGTCCTCGTATCGCAGTACTTCCCGCAGCCCCAGTCCGTCACCGCCACCGAGAATCAGGACGTTGGCGTGTCGTGTTGCTGTGGCCATCGCCGGGTGCACGAGGGCTTCGTGGTATCGGTATTCGTCCATCGAGTTGAACTGCAGATTGCCATTCAGATGCAACTGAAACCCGCGCCGGTTTCGGGTAATCACCATGCGCTGATACGGAGTCGTCTTGCTGTAAACAATCGGACTCGCAAACAGATGGGATTCGGCCAGTGTCGTCAGGGAATCCGCTTTGATGATGCCGATGCTCAGGAGGCCGATCACCAGGCAGGCGCGTCCGCGGAGTGCGTTCACTCCGCCAGAGAGAAGTGGTCGCAACAGGGAAGTTCCCCACAGTCCGACCAGTGCGTTCATCACACCGAACACAAGCGAGGTTCTGACGAGGCCCAGTGTCGGGACCAAGAAGATCGGAAAAAGCAGCGACGCCACCAGAGCGCCCAGGTAGTCAAACGCGAGGACGCGCGACACCAGAGCTTCGAAATCGAGTTGCTCTTTCATGAGTCGCATCAGGAGCGGCAGCTCAAGACCGACGAGGACTCCGATTCCGAAAACAATGCCGTACAGCACTGGCAGGAACCACGAGAGCCTGGCGAAGCTGAGGAACAGCAGCGGAGCACTGGCACCGCCAAGCAGAGCGACGCCGAGTTCCACTTCGATAAACACACGCGCCAGGTTGCTGCGGACGAATGACGAGAGCCAGGCGCCCACGCCCAGAGCTGACAGATAGACGCCGATAATCAGTGAGAACTGCGTGACCGAGTCGCCCAGCACGTAACTGGCCAGCGTTCCCGCCAACAGCTCATAGACCAATCCGCATGTGGCGATGATCAGGACATTCAGATACAGCAGTGAAAGCGGAGCCTGATTCAGCTTCGCGCGGCTGTCGTCTGACTGCGATTCGAGCGGCGCAGGCGGGGGTGATGCGACGACTTCGGGATCGGCTTCGAATTCCAGGGAGCGGACACCATCAGATGGTGTCTCCGGCAAATCGGCATCAGCCATGGATGGCAGCAGCGATAATGATCGAAATGCCAATAACGATAGAGCCCACCATGATGCCCAGTGCCGTGTTCTGATCTTCTTCAATTTCTTTCCAGAACGGCAGTGGCATCAGCTTGCTCATCAGCACGATGGCCAGCGCCAGCACGGTCAGGCCGATCAGTGAGAAGACAAGAGCGGCGATCGCCTGCGGGGCCACGCCGCCCCCTTCTGCCGCCATGTCAGTTCCGCCCTGTGCCAGCTACGTGATCTGGTTGGTCTTTCATGCACTGCTGGGATGTGAGTTTTCAGTTGTCGAACTGGAGAGATGTCGTTTCTGATGTGCGACTTACTTTCCGAATCCACCACCACCGCCACCCATATAAAAGAACCCTCCCCGGCTGTGGCCGCTACTTCCGCTGCTCTTGAAACTGTCGGCGATGCCCAGGTTGGGAGCCTTCCAACCCAACGCGTATGCCGTACCCAGCCCAAAGCACAGGAACAGCCCGACGGCCAGATAGAATTTCTTGAACATGATTCCCTCACGCAGTGGGGCAACGAAATCGGTCAGTCTGATGAATATGGAGAAAAATCGCTGTCCGACCACCGACTGACGTCGAATGTTGTATTTACGATCATGGCAATGATCGGAACGACAGAGGCAAAGAACAGCGCCCAGATCAGCAGCCAACCGTCGGCACTGGCGAATATCGTCGCTGCACCCAGGTAGATAATGAACAACGCCACCGCAAACACCAGCCAATGTCCGTAAACGCTTCTGTCACAGGGAAACGGCTGGTTCGGGGCGACGCCGAACGATCGCGGAAGATCTTCGACACCAAAGGCTTCTTCCAATGTCGCATGCGGCAGATACGTGCCTAACGACATGTTCAGTTCACCGAGATTCGGTCTGCCTGACTCGGAATCTTCGGGGGGCGGCGCCAGCGACCGCTCGACGGAGAGCATGTACGGAGGCGAGATCATATCTCGAGTGGTGACTTCCTCGCCGACTTCGACCTTCCAGTAGAACTCACCAAGTACATATTCGACCTTCGCGATTGAGCGTTCGAACAGTTTGAATTCGTGACCGTTCCACGCGGCAGTCGACTTGAAGTCATGCACGTCACCGGGCGAAACCGGCTCAACGAAACTCCAATGGTCCTTGCTGTTGACCAGCCAGCGAAAACCGGCATTGGGCTCATACAGCAGATATTCAGTCCAATAGTACTTCCGGTCGTATGTGACCGACCTCTGCATGAAGCCGATGATCGTGTACTCGACGTCGAACAGCGTGCCCTTTGAACCCAGCTCGATGAGCGGATCGACTTTTGTCGTCAGGGTGGTCAGGTATTCGAGATTTCCGTGGTCGACGTCCAGCAGGGCACTACAGTAGGGGCACGAAACCCGCATGGCCTCATCCGGCGCACGAAGTTCGAGTGCTCCGGCACACTGTGGACAGCTGAGCTGCTTGGCCGTGACCTGTTTGGCTTCCTTCTCAGCAGCTTTCAGCCCGGCCATGCCCAGTTCGTCCAGCGAGGCCTGTGAGCCGAGGTATCCGGTCGGTGTGTCGCCGTAATCGAGCGACACGAACTGACCGTCCGGGCCATAAAGGTCCGCGAATGGATGTTCCGCGCCGGGACGCACGTCGTAGGGGATCTCACCTTCGGCACCGCCAAGTTTCGCGACGCCCACTTCCGCCACTGTGAAATCGTCCTCGCCAATGCGAACTGTGCTGCCAGCATTCAGACTGTCAATGGGCGGCACCCAGGCCCCGTCCTTCACCTTCTTTCGGAAGGTCATGTAGAAGCGGCCCTGCGCCTCGGCCAGCCAGCCCCATTTGCCGTTGGGGAACTGAGCGTACCACTCATCCCAGATACCGCCTGCGGAATGCTCATACTGCACACGGCCGACGATGCGGAACGGCTTACCCTGAAACTTGCCTTTTGCGCCGATCTTCAGCGGTGATTGCGTATCGACCAGGTCGGCAACCTTGCCGTGGTCTTCCAGTTCCTTGTCGCCGCGTGCAACAACGCTGGTACAGAACGGACAAATGGTGACCAGTGAGGTACGGGACTTGAACTCGACGGCAGCGGCACACGCCGGACAGGGGGCCTGCAATCGCGCCATCAATTGCTCCCTGTCTTCGTGCTGCTGGATGATGAATCTGGGACGGTGATTTCGGTCGCCGTTGCGATGCGAATCGTACGGAACGGATTATGTCGCAAGAGGTTCAATTCGTCGAGCATAACAGTGAGGAGCGTGGCTCGAGCACGACCGACAGTCGGATGCACGCATCTTTGGGAGGGAACGCGTAGATGTCTGAGTCCCGTTTCGATACTTTGGACTCTTCGGTCATACGGTTTCAGAGAATCACGCATGCTCCAGCCTTCTTCACGTCGCCTGTCGTACGGTCTGGCTCTGCTGCTGTGCCTGTCGTCCATCAGGACCGCGTCGGCCGACGAATCGGCAATCGATTTTGAGAATGACATCATTCCGATTCTGACGGCAGGTGGTTGCAACTCGGGACCATGTCATGGCAAGTCGCGCGGTCAGGGCGGTTTTAAGCTCTCGCTGTTCGGCTTTGATCCGGACTTCGACCACGGAGCACTGTCCCGAGAAGGCCGCGGACGACGCGTCTTCCTTCCATCGCCGGAACAAAGCCTGCTGCTGTTGAAGCCAAGTGGTCGCGTCCCGCACGGGGGCGGACTGCGACTGCCAGCCGATGGTCCCGAATACCAAGTTCTCAAGCGCTGGGTTGAGACGGGCATGAACCGCCAGGCGCCTGGTGCTCCGAAACTTCAACGCGTGACTGTTAACCCTGCTGAAAAACTGATGGGACTCAACCAGCAACAGCAGTTGACGGTCACGGCCCATTACACTGACGGTTCCAAACGCGACGTTACGTCGCTGGCGGCATATCGATCGAATGAAGACGGAATCGCCAGCGCGGACGATTCCGGACTGGTCACGACGACAAGGATCACGGGCGAGGCCGCCATCATGGCTCGCTACGTGGGGATGATCGGAGTCTCGACGATTTCCGTGCCGCTGCCAGGCGATGTGCCGACGTCGTTGTACGAGCAACTCCCGCGGAACAACTTCATCGACGATCTTGTCTGGAAGAAACTACAGCGACTGGGACTGACACCGTCCGAGCCAGCGTCCGACGCGACCTTTCTGCGCCGCGTGACGCCCGACATCATTGGCCGAGTGCCGACGGCGGATGAAGTGCGAGCATTCATCGCGGATGAGTCAGCCGACAAGCGGATGAAACTCATCAATCGCCTGTTGGATCATCCCGAGTACGCCGATCACTGGGCCAACAAATGGGCGGACCTGGTCAGGCCGAATCCGTACCGGGCGGGTATCAAGGCGGTCTTGAATTACGACAACTGGATTCGCACGGCCTTCAGAGAGAATCGGCCGTATAACCAGTTTGTGTATGAGCAACTCACAGCGACCGGCAGCACATTCCGCAACGGCGCGGTTGTTATGTTCCGCGACCGCCGCTCGCCCGATGAGCTCACGACAATGACGACGCAACTGTTCCTTGGAATTCGGCTGGAGTGCGCGAAGTGTCACCAGCACCCCAACGAATCCTGGAGTCAGAATCACTTTTACAGTTTCGCCGCCTATTTCGACGGGATCGGTCGCAAGGGAAGCGGCGTGTCGCCGCCGATCTCGGGTTCTGAAGAATACGTGTTTGCCAGCAAACGGAAGGGCGTCAAGCACCCTTTGACGGGGGCCGTCATGGCGGCTTCACCGTTGTTTGGCGAAGCTCCTGTTTCTGAGACTGTCGACGATCCGCGGACTGTTCTGGCCGACTGGATCACGTCTGACGAGAACCCGTTCTTCCGTCAGGTAATGGCGAACCGCGTCTGGCGGGACATGATGGGACGCGGCCTGGTCGAACCTGTTGACGATTTGCGGGCTTCCAATCCACCCAGTAACCCGGAACTGCTCGAAGCTCTGGCCGTGGACTTCCGAGACCATGGTTACGATCTGAAGCATCTGATTCGCCGCATCGCCAGCTCGTACGTGTACGGACTCAGTTCACTGCCAGGTGATCGGAACAAGTCGGACACACGGAATTACTCGCGTTTCTATCGCGAAAGAATGCGAGCCGAAGTGCTGCTCGATTCCGTATCACAGATTACCGGTGTTCCGGAGAAATTCGCAGCCATGCCACCGGGATCGACTTCGCGGCAGCTATGGTCGCACCGCATCAGCTCCCTGTTTCTGGATGCCTTCGGCCGACCGGACCCCAATCAGGATCCCCCCTGCGAACGTACGCCTGACACGACGATCGTTCAGGCCCTGCACCTGATGAATTCGCAGAGCGTGTACAACAAAGTGACCAGCGATGCTGGTGTCGCCGCCGCCCTGGGAACGGGTGAGCTGTCCAACGAGGACGTCATAGACGACCTGTATCTGTCAATTTATGCCCGTTTCCCGACTATCGACGAAAAGTCAGCTACGGTGCGTTTTCTTGCGGAAAAAGCAGACTCGCGGCGCAAAGCCGTCCAGGATCTGATGTGGGCCATGCTGAACACGCCTGAGTTTATCTTCAAGCACTGATTCGTTTACCGTTGCGGCAAGCAGTGAATCCCCAGTTCCAAACCTCAGATACGGCACGGTCGACACTCTTGGAGACTTCGTCAGTACGTATCCGCCGATTTGCCCGGGTTATGTAATCTGGCCGTGGGATTCCTGGTATCATCAGTCCAGTCTTCAACCAGCTCTCGTGCGGTAGATAATGAAGCAAAGGCGCAGCCGCATTGGCCAGAATGCGGGCCGTGTGTTTGCAGACTTGCGAGTACATCATTTCACGCCGATTCTCGACGTCGGTTGTATTGTCTTCGACCTCGAAGGTGAGTGATCTTCCGTGGCAGTTGCTCAGGCAGCCTCTGAATTTCTTCACTACCTGGAACGCAGCCGTCTGCTCAGTCCGGAGCAGATGAGCGAGGCGGTCAGCATGCTTGGGGTCCGCGACGACGATGCAGTCGTTCCACTGGCTAAAAAGTTCGTGAAGGCTGGATATCTCACCCGCTTGCAGGTCAGCCGACTACTGGAAGGGCACTACCGTGGCTTCTTCCTGGACCACTACCGCATTGAGGAGATTCTCGGCTCAGGCGGTATGGGTTGGGTTTACATCGCCCGCGACATGCAGACCGACGAGAATGTCGCACTTAAGATGCTGTGCGAAAAGAACGAGAAAGATGTCGGATTGCTCACCCGGTTTCGACTGGAGGCCGAGGCCGGCATGATGCTGAACCATCAGGCCATTGTGAAAACGCGGGAGATAGGACGAACCACCGGCCTGTATGGCGACGTTCACTACGCGGTCATGGATTACTTTCAGGGATTGGGACTCGACGAACTTGTCGCACTCGGTGGTCCTGTCAAACCTTCGCTCGCCTGTCACATCATGACTTTCGCCGCGGCGGGCCTGCACCACGCGCATAACCGCGGGTTGATTCATCGGGACGTGAAACCGTCGAATATCCTGGTCGACACACATGCTAATGCCCGCATCATCGACTTCGGCCTGTCACTGACTTCACAGGCAGATCAGGGCGATGAGTTTTCGCTGGCGATGATCTTCGGGCACGATTGCCTGGGAACCGCAGACTACATCGCGCCGGAACAATCGAAAGACAGTTTCAACATCGACCCGCGCGCCGACGTGTACGGCCTGGGTGCGACGTTCTATTTCATGCTGACCGGCAAGGTCATGTTTCCGGAACGGCGTACGCGGCTGCAGAAAATCCTGGCTCAGCAGAACGAAGAGCCCATCCCGGTCAATAAACTCGTCCCCGACATTCCACCTGCGATCGAGCGAATTCTAAACCGCATGATCAAGAAAGACCCGGAGGATCGATACCGCACAGCCAAGGGCGTCTGTCTGGCCATGCAGAGACATGGAAAACCAACCCGGCTTCGATTTGACTTTCGGCAGATTCTGAATCGCCGATATGCAATTGCACAGCAGCGATTCCAGATGTTGAACGAACAAGCTCAGGAAAAGGTTCGGCAGACGACATTGTCAGATTGCACACTCGACTCAAAGGCAACGCGTCCTTCGCGGTCGGTGATCGATACGGATGTCAGTCGAGACACCGATGTGAAGCTCAGTTGACCGGTCTCACGTGAACCCGGCCGGTTCTTCTCTGCCGCCCGGCAATCATGGAAGTATGAGCCTCCGGCTGGGCGCTGCCCGCCTAATGGGTCTTCCAGAACGATGGGACGAAGAGCACCAGAATGGCGAACAGCTCCAGTCGGCCCATCAGCATGCGCAGGCTCATCAGCAGCTTTGTCTGTGGTGCAAACGCTGAGTAGTTCATTGTGGGACCAACAGCACCCAGCCCTGGACCAATGTTGTTCAACGTGGCGGCGACCGCAGTCGCGCTGTCCAGGAGCTGCGATTCATGTCCGCTGTCCTGCCACGGTCCCCCGGGTTCAATCGCCAGCATCAACAGCCAGCTCGAAACAAAAATCAGCAGCATGAAACTGAAATAGACGATGACTTCGTGTCGCAGGGCCTTATCCAGATTAACGCCGGCAATGCGCAAGGGTCGGACGACATTTGGTCGAAATGCGTTCTCGAGTTCCAGCTTGAGAATTCGGGCGAACAGCAGAAAGCGAACGACTTTGATCCCGCCACCGGTCGATCCCGAACAGCCGCCGATGAACATCAGTCCGACCAGCAGGGCGCGACTGAATCCACTCCACTGGTCGAAGTCCTCAGTGCCAAAACCGGTCGTTGTCATGATCGACACGACTGTAAAGGCTGAATGCCTCAGAAGTTCTTCGGATGACTGATATTGGGCGTTCCGCCACAGACTGAAACACAGGACGAGGGATGCGCCCGACAGGATTGCCAGATACAACTGAAACTCGGGATCTTTCAGTACGGGTCCCAGGCGGCGCCAGCAACTGACCTGTTCCCGTTGTGATCTGTCACCTGTCAGCAGCAGGAAGTACAGATTGAAATTTGTGCCAGCCAGGACCATGAAAACAAGGACCGTCCACTGCACGACGGGTCTGGTGTAATGCCCCAGACTGGCGTTCCAGGTGCTGAATCCACCGGTCGCGACCGTTCCGAACGTGTGGCACAGTGAGTCGTAAAATGTCAGCCCTTCAAGGCACAGCAGAATCGTCTCCATCACACTGAGGCCGACGTAAATGGCCCACATCACGATCGCTGTTTCCCGCACACGCGGGCGCACGGTTTCGGAAATCAGGCCTGGAACCTCACGACGCATCAGTGCTTTGCCGCCAGCTCCGATCTGACCGAGTATCGCGATGAACAGCACGATGATGCCCATGCCGCCGAGCCAGTGTGTGAAGCTGCGCCAGAACATAATGCAGCGAGGCACCAGTTTTTTCTGAGCGTCCACGTTGTCCACACCGACGGGCGGCGCTTCCAGATGAGTCAACACCGATGCGCCTGTGGTCGTGAATCCGGAGATTGATTCGAAGACTGCATCAGGTATCGTCATCGGCACGACGACGTCTCCTGAATGGCGGCTGGCACCGGACAGAAGAAACGGCAGACTTCCAAGTAACCCGGCCAGCAGCCAGCCGAGACCCACGATCGCAAGTGCCTCTTTTCGTAGAATGTCGTCGCGCTCGCGCCGACCCACGAAGAACAGCCCGCCGCCGACAGCAAGGCTGATGGCGATCGATCCGATCAGGCCGCGAAAACCGTCGTTCTCAAACGTGTCCGTCTGGCCGCATGCGGGAAAGGCCCAGGGCAGGCTGAACAGCATCGACCCGCCGACGAGCGTTCCCAGAAGGCCGAGCATTCGGCACAACAGCAGCCAGTTCATGGATTCCTCGGTGCCGTTGCGATTGATCCGTAGAGCGGATGAACTATGACAGCGGTCGATCAACCCCGTGTGCGAGTCTAAAGAGCGGACTGTCGGGACGCAAAGAGCTGTTCCCGCTCCACGGTGTTGGAATTCTCCAGTCGTGACCTGCAAACAGAGACTTTCAGATGCGCAAACTGATTCCTAGCGTTGCCTCGACCATGGTGCTGCTTGGCATCGTCTTCACGGCCGGCGTCCATTCGGACAACGATTCCGGGACGGAACGATCCGCACGTGGCGTCGTTTTTCACGATGCCAACGGCAATGGGAAACGTGATGCAGATGAGAAGGGCCTCGCCGACATTCGTGTGTCCAATGGTCAGTTGATTGTGCAGACTGACGAAAACGGGGCGTACGAACTGTCGATTGACGACGACTCGATCATTTTCGTGATCAAACCCCGGAACTGGCGGACGCCGTTGAACGAGCACAACCTGCCGCAGTTCTATTACATCCACAAGCCGGCCGGCTCGCCCGAGTTGCAGTACGCAGGTGTGGCACCCACCGGCCCCCTGCCCGAGTCCGTTGATTTTCCGCTGACTCCGCAGAAGGAGCCGGATCAGTTCAAAGCAATTCTGTTTGGCGATCCGCAGCCCCGGGATCAGAAAGAAGTCGACTGGATCGCTCACGACGTGGTCGAGGGGCTGGTAGGAACGGATGCATCGTTCGGAGTCACGCTCGGCGACATCGTGTTCGACGACCTGTCGCTGTTCGAGTCACAGGCGCGATCAATCGCGCTGCTGGGTATCCCCTGGTACAACATCGTCGGCAACCACGACATCAACTACGACGCGGAGAACGACCGCATCAGTAATGCGACGTTCGAGCGAAACTTCGGTCCGGCCTATTACTCGTTCGATTACGGCACTGTGCATTTCCTTGTGCTGGACGACGTCGAATGGGTGGTGGACACGCCAGGCAAACGCGGTCGCTATCGGGGTGGGCTCGGTGAACAGCAGATCGATTTCATCCGCAACGACCTGGCCGGAATTCCCGACGACCAGTTGCTTGTGGTAATGATGCACATTCCGTTGACCGAGGTGGAAGATCGCCAGGACCTGTATCGCCTGATCGAAAAACGTCCGTTTGCGATGTCGATGTCAGCCCACACGCATCGACTCGAGCACCGCTTTATCACAAAAGAAGACGGCTGGAAGGGCCCGGAGCCGCATCACCATTTCATCAACGTGACCGTCAGCGGAAGCTGGTGGTCGGGCGCCACAGACGAACGACAGATTCCGCACACCACCTGCACCGACGGCACGTCGAACGGCTACTCGATCATCTCGTTCGACGGAACAAAGTACGCTCTCAACTACCACCCCGCCGGTCGACCTGAGAATTATCAGTTGCAGATTCAGGCTCCGGATGTCGTTTCTGCCGGCGCTGCGGAAGAGACAACAATTTTCGTAAACGTGTTTAACGGATCTTCGCGGTCGCGCACGGAGATGCGAATCGGATCGGGCGAATGGACAGAGATGACCCACACCGTCCGCAACGCTCTGTATTATGAACGGTCATTCGCAATCGATGCGGCACTCACTGACAGGCCCTGGCGCAAGATGTCGGCCCCGCGGCCATCGTCGCACCTGTAGATGTCGACGCTTCCGAAAGGACTCAGCACGGGCAGTCATTTGATTCAGGTGCGATCCACCGACATGTTCGGTCAAACAGTCTCTGGCCGGAGCATCACTCGTGTCTCGAAATAGCCGATTTGAAGCGGGACTTCAAATCCTGAATTGAAAGGTCAGTGCGGAACACGAGGTTTCGGAAAACGTCAGGGCGGCCACCGCGCCGTATCCAGTCAGGCCCAGCATTGTCGGCCAAGTGCTGGCTGCCCGTGAAGCGGCCGTGGGTGGCCTGTCCCGACTGTGGGCCGAAGCTGGAAACCCTGCCGTGGCGTCGCATTCTGCCCGTGAAGCAAGTGGCCGAATACTTTGGGCTCGGGGAGTCCTGTCAAGCAGATTGACAAAACCACGCTGCTGGAAGAGTTCGGCGACTCCGATTCCCCTGCAAGAACGCACTCTGGCGAGTCTTGCCGCAGCCGCCAGCATCCGATCTTGTGGCTCTGCCCAGGCCTTTGATATAAGCCCCGCCCCTACCTTCCGGCGATTCCGCCGCATTCAGGACTCTGTCCCCACACATCCCCTCCTTTCATACGTTCTCGGCCTGTTCCAGGTCACTCGACTTACTCCCTCGCCCATTAATCGACACTTTCATTCGGTCCCGCACCGATCGTCTGCGCCGTCAGCCGATTGTCGTGTGGTGTTTCAGGTATCCCATGCGAACTCGATTTGCGGACTTCGACAGCCTGGCTCGTGACGGAGGCACTCCCGTTCGCACTGAGCCGCTGCCACGGTGGCCGGTCTTTGACCATGAGATGCTCGATGCCGTGCGAGCCGTGCTCGAATCCGGGCGTGTCAATTACTGGACCGGTGAATTCTGTCACGCCTTCGAACAGAACTTCGCCAGCTACACAGGCTGCCAGCATGCAGTGGCTGTGACCAATGGCACGGTCGCTCTGGAACTCGCACTGGTTGCAGCTGGTATCGGCGCTGGCGACGAAGTCATCGTTCCACCACGAACATTCATCGCCACAATCAGTGCCGTCGTGATGCGTGGAGCAACACCGGTCTTCGCGGATGTCGACCCGGTCAGTGGGAATCTGACTGCCGACACGATTGCCGCGCAACTGTCCCCACAAACGCGCGCCGTGATACCGGTTCATGCCGCTGGCTGGCCGTGCGATATGGATCCGATCATGGACCTCGCACGCGCCCACGAGCTGACGGTTATCGAAGACTGTGCTCAGGCACACGGAGCCACTTACAAGGGCCAGCCAGCGGGTTCACTGGGGCACATTGGTGCCTTCTCATTCTGTCAGGACAAAATTCTTACGGCTGGCGGTGAAGGCGGAATGGTCACAATGAATTTGCCCGAACTGTGGAAAAGAGCGTGGAGCTTCAAGGATCACGGAAAAGACTGGGACGCTGTTTACACCCGACAGCACGATACGGTCTTCAAGTGGCTGCATGAGTCATTCGGGACGAACTGGCGCATGACGGAAATGCAGGGCGCGATTGGCTGCATCGGTCTGGAACGCCTGGACGAGTGGGTGCAGAAGCGTCGCGGCAATGCCGCGATTCTGGATGCGCAGTTGGCGAACATCCCGGGATGCCAGGTGCTGGCACCAGGTCCAGACTTCGGACACAGCTATTACAAGTACTACGTCAACGTCGCCGCTGACTGGCTGCATGGCGACTGGTCGCGCGATGAGATCGTGAAATGCCTGCAGGCCGAGGGCATCCCGTGCGGCAGCGGGCTGTGCTCGGAAGTCTACAACGAACTGGCGATCCAGCAGGCGGGTCTGGCTCCGGCGGATCGGCTGCCTGTCGCTGCGACGCATGCGGACCAGGCCATCATGTTTATGGTTCACCCGACACTGAGCGAAAGTGACATGCGCGACATGGTGGCCGCGGTCACCAAAGTCATGCGGGTCGTTGAGCACTCACAGAGTTCCGTGAGGCGTGCGGCCTGAAAGCAGTTCCCGAGCACGGATGCAGAACATGACGGAACAGAACAGACTCCGGGCGGCCATCAATCGGCACCCGTTACGACGACGACTCTTTGGCAACGCGTCACTGAAACGCGTTGTGTTCCGGATGGGTGTGGACATCATTGTTGCGAATGCCGTGCTCGTGGCGGCCGCGGTTCTGCGCGTGACTTTCAGCGGCCAGTTAAACTTTGACGATCCGGTTGGCCAGCTGTTCGGAAAGTTCAACAGGGTGTACCTGCTGCATGCCGGCTGGTTTGCAATGTGGGCTGTGTTTCTGCTGACACTTTCCGGGCTTTATCGACCACTGCTCAGTTCGCAGATCCGATCGCGGTTCATTGGCGTCACGACGGCGTGTGGTCTCGGACTCATTCTGCATTTGTTCCTGGGTGGCATTGTTCAGAATCGTCTGGCCGCGACGGCTGAAATTGCAGTTCCGGCGTGGGCTCTGCTGGGCATGACCGTGTTCGCCATCCGCTATTCGCGGATGTCGTTGACGCAACGTTATCGGGTCGTGACAAGAGCTGGTGGCGACGACAAAGTTGAAGATATTCTGATTGTGGGTGGAGCTGGATATATCGGTTCTGTCCTGACCGAGCAGCTTCTTCGGAAGGGCTACCGTGTTCGTATTCTGGACCTTGAATTGTTTGGCAGAGATTCACTGCAATCGATGCTGGATCATCCTCGGCTGGAGTTCATGCACGGTGATTTTCGTAACGTCGAGGATGTCGTGCGGGCGCTGCGCAATGTTGACGCAGTCATTCATCTGGCAGCCATCGTTGGTGATCCGGCATGCGCTCTCGATGGGGATACAACGATTGCCGTGAATTACGCGGCAGCACGCGTGATGGCTCAACTTGCTCGTGCAAACGGTGTGTCACGCTTCGTGTTCGCGTCGACCTGCAGTGTGTACGGGGCCTCGGAAGAAACGGTCACGGAAAATTCGGAACTCAATCCCGTCTCCATCTACGCGACAACCAAAATCGATGCGGAACGAGCACTCCTTGAAGCCGCCGACCCGACTTTCCATCCGACGATTCTGCGATTTGCCACGGCGTACGGCTGGTCGTTCCGACCGCGGTTCGATCTGGTTGCCAACCTGCTGAGCGCACAGGCTGTCACGGAAAAGCACATTCGCATTTTCAATGGCGAGCAATGGAGGCCCTTCGTCCACACACGGGATATCTCCCGGGCCTGTGTGATGGCCATCGAAGCTCCGCTCGACAAGGTCAGCCGCGAGGTCTTCAATGTCGGTGATCACACTCAGAATTTCACGCTGACGCAGCTTGGTCAGATCGTGGCCGATTGCACGCCGGGTACGTTCGTCGAAGATATTCGCAATGACGACGACCCACGTAACTATCGCGTCGACTTTTCAAAGATTCAGCAGACACTGGGCTTTCACGCGTCCGTACCGCTGGAAGTTGGCATTCGCGAAATCGTGACGGCGGTGAGTGATGGCAAAGTCGAGGACTGGCGCGACCCCGTGTACAGCAATGTGAAGACTCTGCAGGTCGAGGGTCTGCGAATCCTCAATTTCGAGCAAGTCAATCAAACTGAAGAGCTGGCCGCGACGCGCAAGTTTCTGTCTCGTGCAGCGTAAGCGACGTCATACAAGCCTGAAGCGCCAGCGAATGAATCCTGCAACAAATAATTCACTCGCTGGCGCTTCGGGCTGGTAAGTGTTTACTTGCGAATACAGGCTCTCCGGTAACCTTACGACCAATTCGGGCCGAATCAGGAGTGGCCACCATGCATGTGCTGTTCGTCCATAAGAACTTCCCAGCTCAGTTTGGTCATATTGCCAGTTACCTGATCCGGGATCACGGCTTCCGTTGCTCCTTTGTGTGCGAACTTCCGCCTGGGAATTTTGAGGGAATCGACCGGATTCAATACAAGACGAAAGGCGGAGCGACACGCTCAACGCACTATTGCAGCCGTACATTCGAAAACTGCACGTGGCACTCACACGCCGTGTATGAGGCCATGCAGGCCCGGCCGGATGTCAAACCCGATCTGATAGTCGGGCACAGCGGTTTCGGCTCGACACTGTGGCTCGCCGATCTGTATCCAGACACTCCGATTATTAACTACTTCGAGTACTACTATCGGAGCAAAGGCTCGGACCTGGACTTTCGTCCGGACTTCCCGGTCAAACCGCTCGACATCCTGCGTTCACGCACTCGTAACGCGATGATTCTGCTCGACCTGCAAACGTGTTCGCAGGCTTATGCGCCAACGCAGTACCAGAAGAGCCTGTTCCCCGACGAATACCAGCCGAAGATCGAGCCGATCTTTGATGGCGTCGACACAAACATCTGGACACGCCGTGAGAATGTAGCGCGGACGATTTCCGGTCTGGAGATTCCGCCCGGAAAGAAGATCGTCACATATGTCTCACGCGGCTTCGAATCGATGCGTGGGTTTGACGTCTTCATGAAGGTTTCGAAGAAGATCTGTGATGCCCGGGACGACGTCGTGTTTCTATGCGTCGGGTCAGATCGCGTGTGTTATGGCGGCGATCTGAATCGGATCGACGATGATAGTTACCGCTCGCATGTTCTGAAGCAGGACAATTACGACCTTGATCGTTTCCTCTTCACGGGTCGAGTCGAGCCCAACGAACTGGTCAACGTCTTCAGTCTGAGCGATCTGCACATCTACCTGACGGTGCCGTTTGTTCTGAGCTGGTCGATGATGAATGCCCTGTCATGCGGTTGCACAGTCCTGGGCTCAGCAACGGCACCGGTCAGAGAGATGATTCAGCATGGTGAAAACGGTCTGATGGCCGACTTCTTCGACATCGACGGCCTGTCCGAACTGGCCTTGAAAGTCCTCGACGATCCGGAAGGCCACCGCTACATGGGCGAAGCGGGAGCGAAGATGATTCGCGAGTCCTACAGCCTCGAAAAGAACCTGCCGAAGATGCTGGAACTCTACGAGCGAACGCTCAACGGCCGGGCGGTTTGACCGGGACTCGGTCGAAAGGGACGTCTGTGAGACTCGTCCGTGCGACACCGTTGTTGCTTCCCATGCTCCTCTCGGGTTGCATCATCCCTCGGTTCTACGACATTCCGATCGTCGCTGAGGATCCGATCTGGAATGACGCGGGTCGAGCGACAGAGGTGAGTGGTCGATCCGTCACTGCCGATGGAATCACGACTCAAATCGCAGGCATCGACATTTCCAACCTGTCCGAATCTGAACGAGAGGCTTTTGAGACTTCGTTGACGCGAATGCTGAGGAACAAGAAAGTGCTCGTACAGCCAGTTTCTCCCGGAGTCTCACGGTTGCTGGTGGCGGGCGAGCCCTTCATCAGCGGTCGCCAAACATGGTCTGCGGACCGCATGTTCCTGTCTTCATTCCGCGATTTGTGGCTGCCCGTCCCGAACGGATCGATGTCGCTTTGCAGTTGTTGCAGGATGGCAGTCCTGCGCTCCCCGCGACGGAAGAGGTCGCCGACTTTGTTCCAGAACCGATGAGGCCGACGGTGTTCTTTCGGCCCGCTCTTCCCCTGCGTCCTGGGAAAACGAAGTCGACCTCGCGCCCATTCATGAGGCTCGACTCGCAATACGAGCTTGCGGCGGAACTGGCCAGTGTCGGAGATGAGCTAATACTCGTCGGCCACCACGACTGATCAGGTGCAGTGCGTACGCTGATCGACGGTCGCGAGCGATGTGTGAGTGCCTTTGAAACAAGTACTCCCCTCAGCTGGCGTCGGCTGAATTCTCACGAATCCAGCTACTTCAAGTTGGAAGGACTGGTTCCAGTCACAGCTCCTCACAAAGGCGGTCCTGCACAATGTCGATCATCAGCGGATGCAGTCCCAGTGGCGGACAGAGTGTGAAGTCCTGTTCTGGAAATCGCTCGCGGAGTTCATCACGGAAACGTTGCAGATCGCGCATCACGTGTGAGCCGGCACTCAGGAAGTAGGGCATCATCAGGATGTTGTGGGCTCCGGCTTTAACGCACTCTGCTGCACCGACGGGGATCGACGGGTCGGCCAATTCCAGATAACTCGCGACGACGATGTCGAACTCGCTTGTGTCTCGAAGCTGCTGCGCGACCTGCAGCAGATCGTGATTGGCCTCGGCTCGTCGGCTGCCGTGTGCAATCAACAGGACGGCGGTGGTCACAGCTTGCTGTCCTCAGATGCGTTTGACGGCTGTCGTTTCTGCGTCATCTCTTTCAGTCGAATTTCTTCCTGACGGTATCGTTCGGCCACTTCGAGATCGAATCGCGGATGGTTCTCGTCCAGGTCCGCTTTACGGTGCCTTGCCCGGCAGCGGTAGCAAACAAGGACGTCTCGCATGAAGACAAACAGCAGTAGGTCGAACGCGGCAAAGACGAGCAGAATTCCGAGTGAAATCAGCGGCTCGAAATAACTCCAGGCGATCGTGCTCAGCGTGGCTCCGATCACGACGAGCATCAGACCGAGCCCCTGCGGAAAGTCTTTCTGCTTCCACAGATCGCTGCTGCCGCAGGACAGGCAGCGCTGTGGTCGATCGCCTTGAATGTCGGCTTCCGCGAAGTCTCGATGCCAGTCACATTCTGAACATTGCACGTTGCGTTGTTCGTCGCTGACAACCACGTAGTTCGCGGAGTCGCAGGTTGGGCATTGAAAGACAAGCTGCATACTCACAGTCCCACGTATCGCGAGTAAACGGCTCGAGCCACACCTGGGTCGTCTGTTCCCTTGATGATCGCCCGGCCGTCGGCAAACAGCGTAATTTCGTAATCCGGATCACTGAGCTTCAGTCGCAGCAGAAACGGGTTCACCGTCACGTCGCCGGATTCACGAAGACGTTCTGCGGACTCGGACAAAGTCAATCTGGCGGGTTCGTTGGGACGAATCTGTACGGCATTGCGTCCGCACAGGATTGTTGACTGGGACCCCTGATCTCCTGACAGCCAGACTCGCTCACCCCGCTGACAGGCCGCACAGTTGGACCGTTCGCGCAGGTCCGTGACACTCATCTGCCGCAACGTGCCGTCCCACACATCGATCATCGTCAGTGAAAGCGCCACGTCTTCGCGGCGGCCAGCCAAGATTTTGATGGCCGTCATCGCCTGCAGGGATGCGATCACGTTAACTGTCGGTCCAAGGATTCCCGCGGTGTCACAGGTCTCGGTTGTCCCGGCTTCGGGCGGTGAATCAATCAGACAGCGCAGGCACGCCGTTTCGTTCGGGAAGATCGGCATGGACTGACCGTGACTGCTGATGCAGCCCGCGTACACCCACGGCGTGTTGCTTTCGAGCGACCAGTCATTGATCAGAAATCGGACCTCGAAGTTGTCCGAACCGTCGAGCATCAGATCCACACCGTCTGCAAAACGGGCGATATTGGAGTAATCGACGTCTACCACGACAGGCTCGATCGTGACATCGCTGTTGATCTTCTCCAGCTTGCGAGCCGCCGCCACAGACTTGGGGAGCTGACTGGTGACGTCATCTTCGTCGAACAGCACCTGTCTCTGCAGGTTGCTGTACTCGACAAAGTCCCGGTCGACCAGGCGGATGAAACCGACCCCAGCCCGAGTGAGCGTTTCAGCCAGGACTGTGCCCAGCGCACCACAGCCGCAAAGAAAGACGCGACTGTTCATCAGCTTGCGCTGACCGTCTTCCCCCAACTGTGGGAATCGATTCTGTCGGCTGTATCGGTCGAGGTTCATGACGCGTAGAACCCGTTGGCGGCTGCCACACTGCTGCCAGCATTGATGGCGACTCCCTGATTGGACAGGCAGTTTTCCAGTGCGGCCAGGAACAGCAACACATTGCGCGACGTACTGGCTTCGCCCATCAGACCAATCCGCCAGGTCTTGCCTTTCATCGGCCCCAGTCCGGCGCCGATTTCGATGCCAAACTCGTTAAGCAACCGCGAGCGAACGGCGGCGTCATCGACACCGTCGGGAATCTGAACGGCATTCAACATGGGAAGCTGCTGGCCCTCTTCCACCGCGTATGAGATTCCGAGGGCGGCGAGACCGGTCTTCAAGGCCTGATGATTGCGCTGATGCCGGGCAAATCGGACTTCAAGGCCCTCCTCAAGCGCCAGCCGCAGGGCTTCGTGCAGCCCGTAATTCATGTTGATGGGAGCGGTGTGATGATACGCACGTGACGAATCGCTCCAGTAATTTCGGACCATCGACATGTCCAGGTACCAGCTCGCGACTTTCGACTGTCGGTTTTCCATGACTTCGATGGCCCGCGGACTGAACGTGACGGGGGCCAGTCCGGGTGGGCAGCTCAGGCACTTCTGCGTTCCACTGTAGACGGCGTCCAGACCCCATTCGTCAACTTTGACAGGCAGGCCACCCAGTGACGTCACGCAGTCCACCAGCAACAGTGCGCCGGCGTCATGGACGATACTCGCGATCTCATGCAGTGGCTGTAGAGCACCGGTCGATGTTTCGGCGTGAACGATTCCGACGACTTTGGGCGAGTGCTCTTTGACGGCCGCTGCGATCTCGTCCGGTGTGAAAACTTCACCGAACGGCCGTTCGATGGTTGAGACCTGAGCTCCCGCTCGACCTGCGACATCCAGCATGCGGCCGCCGAACACTCCGTTCACACAGACCAGCATGCGGTCGCCAGGTTCGACAAGGTTCACGACACAGGCTTCCATTCCAGACGATCCCGTGCCACTGACTGCAATCGTCAGTTCGTTCGATGTCTGGAAGACCTGCCGCAGCATGTCCTGCACTTCGTTCATCGTTTTCAAAAAGTAGGGATCGAGGTGGCCGACGGTCGGCGCCGCAAGCGAGGACAGGACATTGGGATGTGTATCGCTGGGGCCCGGGCCCATCAGGATTCGGCGGGGGGGATTGATTTGCTGAGGTGTACTCATGGGTTAACCGTTTGCTGGTTGATGGCGACCGGCATGGCGGTGCGCCGGTCGCTGGAATTTAATGATGTCATGTGGTTGAGCCGCATGAATGCGACTACGAACTGTCGTCGCCCTGGCTGCGGGGACGGAAGAAACGCATGGATTGCAGTACGACCATCTTACGTCGCGCCAGGCGGACGCCTAATGACAGCAGTTTGTTCGCGAATCCCGGAATGCAGCACTGTCGACCTTTCTCGAGGGCTTTCAAAGCTTTGCGCACGACGTAGTCAGACGAATGGCCACGATGCTTTTTCAGCCAGCCACTGACTCCAGCGACACCAAAGAACTCGGTCTCGGTCGTGCCCGGGCAAAGTGCCAGCACGGTGACACCGCGTTCCCGGCATTCGGCCCACAATGCCTCACTGAAATGAAGCACGTACGCCTTGCCTGCAGAATAGGTGGGCATATACGCAACCGGCTGGAATGCTGCCAGGGAAGACACGTTGATGATACCGCCGTGGCCACGTTCCAGCATGCCTGGTACGCATAGATATGTCAGTTCCGTGAGGGCGGTGATGTTGAGCTGGATCATCTGCAGCATGCGGTCCGGAGCGGTGTCGTCGACGGTACCGACGAATCCGAAGCCTGCGTTGTTGACCAGCAATTCCACGTCGATACCACGACTTGAAATGGTCTCGAACAAAATGGTCGTCTGACCGGGCTCGGAGAGGTCCGCCGGAATGATCTCACATCGCGTTCCATGTCGCGTGTCGAGCTCTTCGGCGAGTTCCTTGAGTCGGTCTTCGCGGCGGGCGACCAGTACCAGATGCATTCCGCGACCGGCCAGCATGCGCGCGAATGCGGCACCGATGCCCGATGAGGCACCGGTGACCAGAGCCCAGCGTTCCGCATAAGTGTCCAGCACCTCGATACACCCTTTGTCCACACCCCGATAGCAGCGGCGACTGCGTCATATACCGACAGCGAGCATGCGTCTGCGCTGGCACGACGCGAGTCGGACATCGTACCAGATGCCTTTTGGATGGAAAGCAATGCACGTGACAGTCTGAACCGGCAAGTCAGTACTGCGTCAGGACTTCAGACGGATGCTCAGCCATCCTTCTGATAGCTGGCCGTGACCTTCGTGCGGATGCCGCCGCGTGGAGTGAACTCCGCCACAATCTGCATTCGACGTGGCTCGGTCACGCTGACCAGGTCATCAAGAATGTGATTGGTGACGTTCTCATAGAAGGCGCCATGATTGCGAAACTGCTGCAGGTAGAGCTTCAACGACTTCAATTCGAAGCACTTTGCGTCCGGCACGCAGGTAATGGTCAGCGTGCCAAAATCGGGCTGGCCTGTGACCGGACACATCGACGTGAACTCGGGACAGACCGTCTCGATTTCGTAGTCGCGCTCAGGACACGGATTGTCGAAGACTTCCAGCAGATCGCGAGAGATGTCGCTCATCGGGCGGGCTCGGCAGATGCACGGTCAGAAACCAACGGTGCGGAATCTTATCGTTCCCGATGAAGAACGGAATTCACGACAACACAGAGAAATAACAACGGACGGCAAAGTCCATGGCGTCGCGTGTCAGTACCATTTCCTGCTGCATATAGGCGCAGTAATTCCGAATCTGCATCAACAGGTCACGCGGATGGCAGGACCGCGGAGATCGACCGGAGGACTCGTAGTGCGTCCGGATCAGATACTCGACCGCGTCTTCACAGTGCTCGACGCGCATGCTCTTGCACATGATGCGAAACAACTCGCGAAACTGGTGCGTGGTCGGATTGGGGACGTGAATCTTGTACGGAATCCGCCGCAGAAACGCTTCGTCCACCAGATCAGACGGCTTCAGGTTTGTCGAAAAGATGACAAGCTGGTCGAATGGAACTCGCACCTTTTTGCCACTGGGCAGATTCAGCAGGTCATAGCGTTTTTCCAGCGGAATGATCCAGCGGTTGAGCAATTCATCGATGGGCATTCGCTGGCGTCCAAAGTCGTCGATTAACAGGACCCCGCCATTGCTCTTGAATTGCAGCGGGGATTCCAGAATCTGACTGCCTGAGTCCCGGCTGACTTCGAGTTCCGCCATGGTCAGCTCGCCACCAGCAATGACAGTCGGTCGTCGAATGCGAACCCAGCGTTCATCAATGCCAGCGACCGCAGACGATCCGTCGGCCGGACCTGAGTCCGCGGCTAAGTGAATGCCCGGGTCAAACACACGCATGATCTGCCCATCAACGGTGATCGCACGCGGAATCCACATCGTATCACCAAAATTCTTAGCGACACGCTCCGCGATGCTGGTCTTGCCGTTTCCGGATTCGCCGAACAGAAACAGGCCGCGTCCCGAATTGATTGCGGGGCCAAGCATGTCCAACACGGAATCCTCGATCAGCAGGTCAGAGAACGCGGCCCGTAAAGCCTTCGTGCCGACATTGAGGTGTGTGATCGATTGCCTTTTCATCGCGTCGATGTACTGCTCCAGAGAAACGGGTGCAGCTCCGAAATATGTGCAATCTCGCGACAATTCGCGGGCAATAGCGATGCCCTTCTCCGAGACAATGTACGTGTAGTCGCCGACAACGGCCTCTCCCTTAAGGGTCAGCAGTTGCTCACGCCGCAAGGACGCCAGCACGTTTTCCACAATTGTGAACGGCAGGCGGATGTGCGCCGCGATGCTGCGACCGGTGACCGCTCCGCGCGCTGCCAGCAGCTTCAGGATCAGTCGCGCGATCTGGTCCTCAATCAGATCGGTATCCTTCAGTGTGTGAGGAGCGGGGGGAACGAAAGGCTGAATGGTCCGCTTTGTCGGCGGCCGAGGCGCAGGTCTTGCGGGCTGGTCCACTTTCCCTGCCCGTTTTGAGGGCTGCGTTGTATCTGCGGAGCCGGCCTGTGCCGGTTTGAGTAACTCGTTCGGCAGATCGACACCTCGGCTCGCAGGTTGGGTTTCATCAAGTCCTGTCCAAAGGTCGTCCAGAAACTCGCTGATTGAGTGGGTCGATTGAGTCATGGCCGCCTGCATACTCAACAGGGTGTGTTTACAATCTGGAGACAGACCGGACCCCCAGGAGACCACCAAGCATAGGTTGAATTCAACCCATCCGCTGAGGAGGTATCCGTGGCAACCGACAATAAGCAGTCCGACGCATTCGGCATCGATCGCGCGGACAACTCGGGATCAGTGAGCTGCAACGTTCGAAACAGTCGCATCGATAAAACCAGCAGGGGAACGTCTGCTGATGGGCGGAACTGAAGGACGCCTACGAAAAACGCCCGCTGACAACGGGGCCAGCGGGCGAGGATTCTGTTGTTATCTAGTGCCGATCAGGCGGCAGCCGAATCAGGGAACAGCTGAACTTCTCCCCGGACAATCTCGGGTGTGATGACGTACTTGCGTCCGGCTTCCTGGTCCGGCAGTTCGAACAGGATGTCGAACATGGCGTCCTCGATCACGCTCCGCAGGCCACGGGCACCGGTCTCTTTCTGAATCGCGATCTTTGCCACTTCATGTAGAGCTCCGTCTTCAAATTCGATTTCGGCCTCTTCCATCTTGAAGAACTTCTCGTACTGCCGAATCAGCGAGTTCTTCGGCTCTGTCAGAATGCGGACGAGATCGTCTTCACCCAGATGATCCAGGGCCGCGACGACTGGCAGGCGGCCGACGAATTCGGGGATCAGTCCGTACTGCAGAATATCCTCGACACAAACCTCGCGCAGTACGTTTTCGTGTTCGGCTTCCTGCATCCGGGAGGTCGCACCGAAGCCGATCGCCTTACGACCGACTCGCTTGTTGATGATCCGGTCGAGACCAACAAACGTGCCACCGCACACGAACAGGATGTTTGTCGTATCCAGCTGGATGTAGTGCTGCTCGGGGTGCTTGCGTCCCCCCTGCGGCGGGACATTGGCAACGGTCCCTTCGATCATCTTCAGCAGGGCCTGCTGGACACCTTCGCCTGAGACGTCGCGCGTGATCGAGACGTTCTGGCTGGTTTTGCCGATCTTGTCGACTTCGTCGATGAAGATGATTCCACGCTGGGCGGCATCGACATCGAAGTCGGCGGAATGCAGGAGCTTCAGGAGAAGATTCTCGACATCTTCGCCGACGTAACCGGCTTCGGTCAGTGTTGTGGCATCGCCGATCGCAAATGGCACTTGCAGGAACTTGGCCAGAGTCCGGGCCATCAGCGTCTTGCCACAACCGGTCGGGCCGACCATCAAAATGTTCGACTTCTCAATCTCAACCTCTTCCTCGCCCTCGGCCTGCAGCATCAGCCGCTTGTAGTGGTTGTGTACGGCAACGGCGAGAGTCCGCTTCACCTGCGACTGCCCGATCACGTACTCGTCCAGATGACTGACGATGTCGCGGGGTGTGGGAACCTTTGTGAAGAGCTTCTTTGGTTCGCCACGACGGCGACGTTCCTGCTCAAGAATCGACTGACACAGTTCAATGCAGTCGCCGCAGACGTATACATCTTCCGGGCCTTCGACGAGAGGACCGACCTCGCGGTAGTTCTTGCGGCAGAAGGAGCAACTGGCGTTCTTCTTGCCAGTCGGTGGTCGTTTGGGGGAATTGAAGTCTTTTCCTGAGGGCATGCGTTTTCCTTCAGCGATGTCAATCTGAATGGAAGTCGTCTGTTTCCAGACAGGTCAGACTTCCTGACCGGTACAACCAATCGCGCTCCGTGCGATGGTCAGGCTTCTGCGTCCGTGCCCGATGACGTGTCCGTACTGGTTGCGGAATCATCCGCAGCCTCGCCAGAAAGGCGACCCCTGATGGATCGGTATTCCTCATCCGTCAGATCACCCTGACGCCGTATATCCTTGAACAGCAACAGCAATTCGTGAGGGTCATCCGCAGGACCGGTATCTTCACGATACCAGGCGCGAAACTTGAAAGCGGACCAGATCAGCAACCCCACCAGAAGCAGGGTGACACCATTCGTCAGCGCCGCATTTCCCAGGACTCTCCACTCCGCGTCAGACAGTCCGCTCACATGGGTCGTCCGGATGAGGCCGATTCCCCGCCATCAATCCGTCGACCATCGGGGATGTCGCTTGTGCTCTTTTTAATCCTGCCAAGTATTTTATCCGGATTCAACGCAGATCCATCCCCACGAGCCGCTCTAAGCATCGAATTTGCAAATCTGGAGTCCGAATCCCCCATCGCCCGGCCAAGTCGGGGATTCTCGGCCCCTGAATCATGATTACGAGCCAGGATCAAGCATCTGTTCCCGGAATTCGTAGCCGCAACGTAATCGCCAGGCCGCCGAAGAATCTCTGGAACAGAATTACCAAGACCGGAGCGCCAATCCGATCGCCTCGCGTTCGCCTGCAACATGATCTCGCACCCACCACTAACGCACACAGCAGATCAATTCCGCGTCCGGGAGATCGGATTCGACTCGCTGGATTCTGATTTCAAGCCGCGCTGGCGCGAGCTTGAAGCCCGCTCGATTGACGGCAACGCTTTCTGCTCGCCCGATTTTGTCGTTCCTGCGATCAATCTGATCAGCGACCCGAGGCAACGACCATTTCTCATCGCCATCGAGACCGTAACAAACTCTCTGATTGGACTTGACGTCTTTCAGGAATGTCGCGGCACCCGCTCGCTTCCTCTCATGCATCTGCGCAACTGACGGTCGGAGTATTCCCCGTTCGATGGCCTGCTGGTCGACCGTGATTTCACGGACCATGCACTCACGTCGCTGTTTGAATTCCTCTCCCGTCACCGCCGCTGGCATGGGCTCTCATTCGAAGACCGAAGTGCCGACTCTCAACTGTCGGCTGCTCTAACGAAGGCGGCAACGGCCGGGGGAACGGTCTGGCATGAGGACTGGTCCGTCGAACGAGCCGTTATCCCGGTCGACCAGGTTCCGGACGATTGCCTGGGAGAGCTGTACTCGAAGAGCCGCCGCAAGACATTGAAGCGAAACCGTCGTCGGCTGGAGTCGTACGGTTCAGTGCAATACAGACTGCACCAGCCGGAGCCAGGCAATTCGCGGGCGGTCGAAGAATTCCTGCGGCTTGAATCGTTGGGCTGGAAAGGCGATCAGGGAACAGCGATGGCCACCAGTGCGGAACACGCACAATTCTGCCGCGAACTGGTGACCGGCTTTGCCGCCGACAGACGAGTCATATTTGCTGAACTCACCGTTGACGGCCGTCCGGCGGAACGCTGTTTGCATTCAAAATCGGCTGGGATCCGGAGTTCGCCGAATGCTCGCCGGGCACTCTCAGTGAGCTGAGCCTGCTGGAACACTGCCAGGAAATTCCAAGTATCAAACAGATCGACAGTTGTACGAAGCCTGGCTCCTACGTCGAAAACATCTGGCCATGGCGACAGAAGCTGACGACGGGCGTCTTCACGAGTTCGATGACCGGGACATTAGCCGCCTCGGCTCTGGGGCAGGTCAGGCAGTTGAAGAGACTGCTGAAGCGGGCAGGCTCTTAGTCGCCCACTTTTCAAATCGATCCATGAGTCGAATGCTCGTCGGCCATTTCGCCCGCGTGGTAGCTGGAACGAACAAAGGGGCCGCTCGCGACCATTGAGAAACCCAGGCTGCGAGCAAGGTCACCAACTTTGTCGAATTCTTCCGGTGGCAAGTACCGCTCAACAGGAAGATGGTCCGGAGTCGGCTGCAGATATTGGCCGAGCGTCAACATGTCGCAGCCTACGGCTCGCAGGTCGGCACAGACTTCGAGGACTTCTTCCAGTGTTTCTCCCAGACCCAGCATCAGACCGCTTTTCGTCGGCATGTCGGGGGACTCGGCCTTCACCTGAGCGAGCAGGTCGAGCGTGCGCTGGTAGGCCGCGTTACGTCGCACCCGGTGATACAGCCGCGGCACGGTTTCGGTGTTGTGGTTGAAGACGTCGGGCTGTGCATCGACGACGCGACTGATCGCCGCACGGTTGCCGAGGAAATCGGGAGTGAGGACTTCGACCTGGGCACCCGTGCATTCCCGAACAGCAAGCACGCACTCGTAAAAGTGGTCTGCCCCGCCATCGGCCAGGTCATCTCGCGTGACGGATGTGATCACGACATATTTCAGTCCCAGACGTTCGGCCGCTTCGGCGACTCGTTCGGGTTCGTCGAGTTCTAGTTGCTCTGTCTTGCCTTTGGGCACTGAGCAGAATCCACACGGTCTTGTGCAGACGTTCCCGAGGATCATGAACGTGGCCGTCTGCTGAGACCAGCACTCGGTGCGGTTTGGACACTTCGCGCTTTCGCACACCGTTTCCAGACGCAGATCGTCGATCACACTACTGGTGTAGAACATGCCCGGTTTCGGCAACGGCCGCTTCAGCCAGGGCGGCAGTCGACGCTTCTCGCGCCGTGGTGCAACAGTCGCTGCCGGAGAATGGGACAGTGCCGGTGCATCGGTGATGACCGGCAAGGCCAGATCGAACGCGGAATTCTCAGACATACTCGACCACCCTGCGACGTGTGCGGCTCAACAAGGGATGGCCGGTAAACGGGTGCATGTCTTCATAGCCAAACTGATCGGCCAGATGGCGAACTAGACTCTCACGGACTCGATGCATCGGCAGGGGCAGCATGCACTGCTGAGACATCGACGCGATGCGTCCTCGACCCGGTGTTGACCGCACCAGACGCATCGTATCGAGCACGGGATTCACGTTTAGAAAAACTCCATGCCAGGACGTCCATGCCTGCACTGCCGAACCAATCCAGCCGAACTGTCCGCATCGACATTCGACACCGGGGGGCTCCGTGGTTGGTTGCGCCGTTACACGTTGTTCCTTAGCGGTTTGAAACAAGGCGCCAATCAGCCGCTGCTGGTACTCAGCCACTCCAATGCCCAGACGGTCCAGTGGCAGAATCAGATAAGCGGCAATCTGGCCGGGCGCGTGCACCAGCGTGCCACCACCGCGGTTCGCTCGCCGCACGGGAATCTCCCGCGCAGTGAATTCCTCCGGCTCGGCCAGCAGGTCAGACATCGTTCCGTCGCGACCGATACTCACCAGTGGGGGATGCTCGCACACCAGCAACGTTCCGTAGCGATCGCTCCGCTGCTGCACCTCATTGATCATTCGCTCCTGAAGAAACATCGCAGCATCGAAGTCGACGCGACCGAGTAGATACACATCCAGCGCATCCGATGCCCGAGTCGGCGATGTCCAGATACTGTCTGCGGTGGATGGCGGCATCAGTGCCGGAGCTTTATTCGAGAGGATGAGCAACAACAAACCGATTGTAGCCCTGTCCGATGAACCCAACAATCAGCCATCAATGGCCTGGCTACTGATGAGCATTCTTTCGCGCAGGCCGTGGAATTCGGTAGCAATTTCGTTTTGTTACCAGTGCAGCGGCTGGTCGTGACTGGCATTCTGAGACCATGCAGACTGCAATTCGGTGGAAACTTCCGGACCGATCGCCTCGGCGCCCAGGACATCTCCCACCGCAGCAGAGCCAGGATGGCGGGCCGGTGAGCGACCCGCCCGTTCAAGGAAGCGTGCAAGTAACTCGTGTCCACACTCCGTCAGGACAGACTCGGGATGGAATTGCACTCCGAACGTCGCGTGGACATGGTGTTCGATGCCCATGACCAGTCCGTCTTCGGTTCGGGCAGTCATTCGAAGTGCCGAAGGCAGCGAGTCGTGAGGTGCGGTCAGCGAGTGATAACGCGTCGTCCGCACCGGATTCGGTAGACCTTCAAACAATCCTGACCCTTTGTGGAAGACTAGTGAAGTGCGGCCGTGGACAGGCTCGGGAGCACGCACGATCTCGGCTCCGAAGGCGGCTGCGATCGCCTGATGCCCCAGACAGACTCCAAGCATGGGAATCGTGCCGCTGAGTTGCGTGACCAGTTCGACACAGATGCCGGACTCATTCGGCGTACACGGCCCTGGTGACAGGACAATCGCGTCGGGCGAAAGGTCCGCAATCTCCGTCACAGTGATCGCATCGTTGCGTACAACATGCGTGTCTTCCCCGAGTTCGCCGAAGTACCGGGCGAGGTTGAACACGAAGCTGTCGTAGTTGTCGATGAGCAGGATCATGGTTTGTCGGTTCGTAGTAACCGCATTTATGCGGTTCACATGCCCGAGATATTCGCTACGTAAAAACGCCGGACAAGTCCGGCAACTACAAACAGTTTAATCGAAGACACGCAGCATTCCCTCCGCCTTGTGCATGGTCTCTTCGTACTCGGCCAGTGGATCTGACTGGGCGACGATACCGCCGCCAACTGAGCATTGAACGACTCCATGTCTCAACACAAAGGTGCGGATGAGGATACTGCTGTCGAACGTGCCATTGAACCCAGCATAGAACAGGCTTCCGCAATAAGGACCACGGACTGTGGGTTCGAGTTCCGCGATGATCTCCATGGCACGCACTTTCGGGGCTCCCGTGATGGACCCTCCTGGAAATGCGGCTGCCAGCAGCGACCAAACGTCTTCACCATTGGACAGCGTTCCGCAGATTTCCGAGACCAGATGCTGCACCGTTTCATAACTCTCGACCACACACAGTTGCGGGACGGAAATCGATCCGGGCTGACACACACGCGACAGATCGTTACGCAGCAGATCGACGATCATGACGTTTTCGGCAGTGTCTTTCTCGCTTTCCCGCAATTCATCGCGAGTAAACAGATCCGCCTCTGGCACGTCACGTCGCTGCCGTGTTCCCTTGATCGGACGGGTTTCGACGGCCCGGTCCTGGACCCGTAAGAATCGCTCCGGCGACGCTGATGCGATCGCCCAGTCAGCGTGGGCCAGATACCCGGCGAAGGGCGCGGGGTTGCGCTCGCGAAGCGTCTGGTACAGCTCACAGGGTGCCCGGTCCCATGCTGCCAGCAACCGCTGCGATAGATTGGTCTGAAACACATCCCCCGCATGGATGTAGTCGATCACTCTCCGCACTGCTTCACGGTAACCGTCCGGAGTGAAGTCGCTTGTCACACCAGCGCGTCCGGGCAGCGGGAACTGTGGAGCCTGTTGAGAGACCTTCGCGGTTTGTGTTTGACCGCGTCGAACAGCGGGTGAAGCTGCCAGCCGGCCAAGGACACTTTCGATCCGTTGCTGTGCTCGTTGTCGGCTGGCATCAGGTTCCGTTTCCGAAAGGCCGTGCGAGATGATCCATGCGCAGCCATCCGCGTGATCCCAGGCAAGTACCCAGTCAAAGACACCAACCCACGCATCGGGCAGTTCGAACTCGTCGTGGACTGGCCGTCGAATTCGTTCGAAGCAGCTGCCGGATTCGTAGCCAAGAAAACCCGCGGCTCCGCCCTGGAACGGCGGCAAGTCTGGAACGGACTCAACCGGGTATTGCGCGACAGAGGCCTGCAGACCAGTGAAGGGTTGCAGGCCGAACTCGGCACGCGGCAACTCAAAAGTCGCAATCGGGTCCGCTGTCAGAAATGAGTAGCGGCCCAAACGCCCACGTTGCAGAACACTCTCGAACAGAACGACATCGGGCCAGTCCTGTAGAGCCTCCAGAGCTTCCGCCGGAGACACCGCCGAGCTCAGTTCTTCAACGAGAGGCTGCATCGCGATCAGCCGCCGCAGTAGTCGATGATGCGGGCGATTTCGGTACGGAGATCGTGACGGTGAACAATCCGGTCGACGAAGCCGTACTTCAACAGAAACTCGCTCGTCTGGAATTCGTCTGGGAGTTTCTCGTTGACCGTCGCCTGGACAACCCGCGGTCCGGCGAATCCGACCAGTGCTTTGGGCTCGGCAAGGATAATGTCCCCCAAAGCGGCAAAGCTGGCGGCGACTCCGCCCATCGTCGGATGTGTCAGGATTGAGATATACAGCCCGTTGGCTTTGCGGAACCTGGCGAGTGCCGCCGAGGTCTTTCCCATCTGCATCAGCGACAGAATTCCCTCATGCATGCGCGCCCCGCCACCCGAGCCGCTGAGAATAATGAGGGGCAGTTTCTTTTCCGTTGCAGCTTCAATCGCTCGCGTCAGTTTCTCACCCACGACAGAGCCCATGCTGCCCATGATGAAGCTTGAATCGGTGAGCGCGAAAATCAGAGGGCGGCCTCGCATGTACCCGCGACCTGCGATGCAGGCCTCATCAAGGCCCGTGTGTTTCTGTTCGGCAACGAGACGATCGGCGTAGGCCTTCTTGTCGGCAAAGCCCAGTGGATCGGCCGGCTGCAGCTCCGTGTACCACTCTTCGAAACTGTCTGTATCTAGTAACTGTTGAATCCGGACTTTCCCGGGCACGATGAAGTGGTGATCGCAGTCCGGGCAGACGTACTGGTTTTCTTCCACCGACCGGCGATAGACCGTCGCTTCACACTCGGGACATTGAATCCATAGGCCTTCGGGGACACCGCGTTTAGGTCGTGCCACGTGTTCCTGCCAGGATTCCAGATTGGGGCGTATGGTGCTCATGTAACAGTTTCCGAACGAGGCTGCGTCTCGACGTCGTCGTCGCTCGCGGCGATCGGGATTTCGTGGCTGTGGCCGTTGCGTTGTTTTGCCGAACCGTTTGTATGAATCACTTCGACAAGGTGGTCTTCGCAGCAGCAGAACAGAGATTCGCTGAGTCCATCCGGAGTTGCTCCTCGCAGCGTACAGCTTATGAGGCTTGCCAGCGGCTCGGAAGCGACCACGGCAAACGTTTCGTGCTTCTTGAGCGGCTTCTTGAGCACAGACCGCAGTCGGTCGATGGCCTCCGGAACGGTTTCTCCCTCCGGCGGACAGACCGTTTCCGGCGCGTCTTCCCACTGCTTGTACGCGCGGGGAAACTTGCGTCGAATTTCATCGACGCTCATTCCCTGCCATAACCCCTGATCGAGATTGCACAGGTCGTCCTTTTCCTTGTGCGGCACATCGAGCGAATCCGCGAGCACATCGCCAGTGGAGCGGCACGGATCAGAACGACCGGTCAACACAGCCTCGACCGGAATGTTCTGGAGCGCTGCAGTGACCTTCTCAAGCTGCGTTTCGCCTCGAGGGCTAAGCGGCAGATCGAGTGATCCCTGTATGCGTTTCTGCTCGTCGAAATCAGTGCATCCGGGCCGAATCAAAACGACCGTGGACATGGTTGGAACTCGTGAAGGGATGGGAGTGCCGGGTGATGCCCGAGGTATCGGGAATTCGCCTGGCGAGATGACTACTTTGATCGGGCGAGCTGAGCCAGCTCGGAAATGGCAGTGCGGTAATCGGGTTGATCGAAAATGGCGCTACCTGCCACAAACAAGTCCGCTCCCGCAACGGCACACTGGTTGATGGTCTCGCGACCAACGCCGCCATCGACCGAGAGCAGCGTTTCCGGAGAAGTCAGCTCGCGGAGTTGCCGCAGTTTGTCGAGAGCCGCGGGAATGAACTGCTGACCGCCGAAACCAGGTTCGACGCTCATGACGAGCACCATGTCGCAATCGGGCAGGACTCGCTCGATCTTTGAAACAGGAGTACCCGGGTTGAGGGCGAGACCCGCGACAACGTCGGCTTCGCGGATACGTCGCAACAACGGCCCCGCATCAGGAACCGCCTCGATATGAAAGGTGATGCAGTCGCAGCCGGCTTTCAGATACTCGTCCAGATACCGGTCCGGCTCAGAAATCATGAGATGTGCGTCGAACACATCTCGAGTCATGGGACGCAGGCATTCGATCACCATCGGCCCGTACGAAAGGTTCGGCACGAAGTCGCCGTCCATCACGTCCAGATGCAGGATGCCGACATCGGCAGCGTCCAACAGCTCAATCTCCCGATGCAGGTTGCCGAAGTCACACTTCAGCATCGAAGGAGCGATGATGGGGATGCGGCTTTTCAGCCTGTCGAGAGTTGCCGAACGGCTCATCGGGAAGAAGGCCCGAAAGATGTGCGATTGTCCAAGGCCGGAGACCCCGACCTGAAGCGACCCATTTGACACAATCCCGAAGCGGAACTCAATTCCGAACGGAACCTCCGCCTCGACCGATGATCGTCCTGGGACTCACGGATGATTGACTTCGTCGCGGCCCACGTGTCTCGGGACGCAGTTACTGTCACTCGCGGACGTTAATATTAATATATAGTCACCTTCGATCAGATCGTATTGTAGGGCTTCCTCTCAAGATTTCGGTTGTAACGGTTCGATACATGCTTGAGCAGATCGTGCGCACACGCTTGCGCGCACGATGCGTGGTCCCCATCCGGCAGACCCTGAGGCCTCGAATGTACGAATCTTTCTTTGGCATGCAGCGGCGTCCTTTCTCTGCGACACCCGATCCGGGCTGCTTTTTCTCGTGCGAGTCGGTGCAGGCGGCGCTTGATGAACTCATCGTGTGTTTCGAACGAGGGCAGGGAATCGGAATCCTCTCCGCTCCGGCCGGCATGGGAAAAACTCTGCTGTGCCAGCACCTGGCAGACGAAACTTCTGAGCGATTCGAGGTCGTGTACCTGGGCAACGCAAACTTCCCGACGCGACGATCCCTGCTGCAGGCCATCCTGTTCGAGATAGGTGACGAGTACAGCCGAAAGGACGAACCGGAACTGCGGCTCGACCTGCGTTCCCGGCTGCTCAGCATTCGCCCCGCCAAAGAAGCCGTTGTCCTGGTCATCGATGAAGCTCACCTGTTCGCTGACGAACTGCTCGAAGAAGTTCGAACTCTGGCTGATATCGCTCACGACGGTTCGTCATTAGTCCGGGTGATTCTCAGTGCCCAACCGGAACTTGAAGAACGGCTTACCAGCCGCAGTCTTGACGCGATCAATCAGCGAATCAGTAATCAGGTTTATGTCGAATCCCTGACACTGACCGAATCGCGTGACTACCTGGCCCATCGTCTGGCCTGGGCCGCCTCTTCACTCGACGACGTCTTCGAAACAGAAGCTGTCAACGTCATAACTCGGGCCAGTGATGGAGTGCCCCGCTGCCTGAACCAGCTTGCCGACCACAGCCTGCTGCTGGCATTCGCCTCAGACGAACAGCCAGTCAAACGTCAAACGGTTTGTGACGCACTCGACGACCTCAAACAGTTGCCGCTGCACTGGAACGATGTATCAACCGGGGAAACGGTTGGGGGATGGCAGGACGACGAAGAGGACGAAGATGAAACCCAAATGCCGGAGACCGACATCGGTGCTACGGACATTCTGGACGCTCCACCGCGCGTGGCGATCGAACTGGATGGGTCAGAGCCGCAGGCCGACGGTCTGCCAGGGGTTGCTGCCGCACACGACGTTGGCAATGAGAACGATGATGCATTCGAGGAAGAAGAGTGGATGCCAATCGCTCCGTCGACTCCAGTTGCTGTGATCGAATTTGGCGAGCCAGCAGTCGCGGATTCGACCAACGACGACGATGCCGGCAGTGAAGCCGAACGCGGGCCGGAAGCAGTGACCCAGGAGCAATTCGAATCCGACGATGAAGCACCTGCGGACATGGAACGGGCCGAATCGTGTGACAACCCTGAGGCCGGGGATTCTTATGCCGAACTACAAGGTCTGTGTTTTGAAATCACTGCCAGAGGATGCCAGTTCAAAGACGATACCTGCCAGGTTGATGAGTCCAGCTCTGTCGATGAATCGACTGGACTGGTGGCTGAGTCAGCGGATCTGAGCGACATGGCGATCGAAAACACAGCACCGATTGAGCATGAGCACGCACGGAGCGTTTCTGGCGCGGACGCACAGGAAACCGCAATTCACGCCGTTGCCGAGAATTCCGGTGAGAACGATGCCTGGCCGGACGAAAGCAGCGACGAAGCAACTGCGTCCGCCGAGCAGCCTGCGGTGGACGAGGTGGCATCGTTCGATCTGGAAGTCGAACCGGTTGCGTCATCCGCCGAATCGGAGGATGAGACTGTCGCGACTGAAGCGTCGCACGATCTTGATCACGACAGCGAACCGATCGTCAGCGGCCATTCAACGAGCGGTCCGGCGGCAGCAGTTGGTGAGGCCCGCGACGCAGACGAGTTTGACGAAGAAATCGTCATCGATCATTACTCGGCAATTGCAGAACCGCAGTCGACCGGAATCATCTGGAATCTTGTCGGCAGTCGTCGGCATGAGGTCGCGCCCCTCAACGCGGGGCACGATGGCAGCGATGAAGTGAACGGCCATGAGGCTTCCGAAGAGACGAGTGCTGGCGCCCAAGTGTCTGTTACGGGAAGCGAGCAGTCCCACGAAATGCCGCACCAGCCGATGCCTGAAGCAGACAGTGAGATTGAGCTGCCTGAGGTCGGTGACCACGCGGCAGAGGAAACATACGCTGTGGCAGAGACAGTCGACGTGCCAGATTCCGACACGGCCGACGTCAAAGAACCGAGCGAAGAGACGATTGCCAGGTCAGACGTTGCTGACGAGATCGACTCGCAGACAGGTGCTCTGGAATTCGGTGCGGTCGCAGATGCGAGTGAAGAGGTCGGTGCTGAGCGCGCAGACGACGTGATGGGCCTTCAGCCGGACAGTCGGATTGACGCAATCGTGCCGTTGCTGAATGAACTCGGTGGCGGCGACGGCCGCGCGGAACGGCCTGATGTTCGCGACCGCTCGATGCTGGATATCGAATCCGAACTCGTTCAGACAGTTTCGCATGGTCAGCCCGAGCTTGAAGATGAGATCGGGGCAGCGATTCTCGACATGTGCCTTGACACTCAGGCACAGATTCATGGCGCCCTGGACTCGGTCGACGCTGAAGTCTCTGGCGGCGACCAGTTCGACCCCGCACTCGTTGATGACCGGACAGACGACGACCTTGACGTGAACCCCGGTCACGACGCGTTTGATGTCGTCCAACCGGAAAAGCCAGTTACGGCCTCATTCCGAATTGATCCTGTGACATCGCTCTGTAACGACGAACGCCAGTCTCACGTCGATGACACCTCAACGGCCACTCAGCCACGGCCGTTTGGGCGGCTCTTCAGCGAACTCCGTCGCCGCCAGCGCTCGGTGGGTTAAATCCGCATTGGAGATTCGGCAGCGGGGCTCTGACTCACGCAGCCGCTCGGGAAATCTGCAGAAACACGGACGGTCTGCGACGTCAGTGGCAACCGGTAACGACCGCTCGTAACATCCCCGCGTCCGTGGGCAGCGAGTCTGAATCTGACTCGGAACACAGAGCGGGAAGCCATGCCGCGCGTGGTTGTTCGACCAGTCGTTGAGGAGATGCACCATGAGTAACGCCATTGAGAGTGTCCTGCAGGAAGACCGCAAATTTCCCCCGTCGTCGGAATTCACTGCCGCGGCTCATATCAGCTCGGAAGAGCAGTATCAGGAGATGTGGAACCGCGCGAAGGACGATCCGGCCGGTTTCTGGGGCGATCTGGCTCGTGAAAACGTCGACTGGTTCCAGGATTTCTCGGCGACGCTCGAAGGTGACATGCCCGAGACAAAGTGGTTTGTCGACGGCAAGACCAACGTTGCGTATAACTGCATTGACCGGCATCTGACGACATGGCGGAAAAACAAGGCGGCGATCATCTGGGAAGGTGAGCCGGGCGATCAGCGCGTTCTGACGTACCAGGACCTGCACCGTGAAGTCTCGAAGTTTGCCAACGTGTTGAAGACGCTGGGTGTCGAGACCGGCGATCGCGTGACGCTGTACATGCCCATGATTCCAGAGCTGGCCATTGCCATGCTGGCCTGCGCCCGGATTGGCGCGACCCACTCGATCATCTTCGGTGGGTGCAGCGCGGATGCGATCTCGGACCGCAACAACGATGCCCAGGCAAAGCTGGTTGTCACCGCGGATGGCGGTTGGCGACGTGGAAAAGAGATTCCGCTGAAGGCGGCCGTCGATGAAAGCCTCGAAAAATCGCTGAGCGTCGAGAAAGTCGTTGTTGTGCGGCGCACGGGCAACGATGTCACGATGGTCCCGGATCGTGATTACTGGTGGCACGATCTGGTGGCCGATGCTTCGGCTGACTGCCCGGCCGAGGAACTGGATTCCGAGCACCCTCTTTTCATCCTTTACACGTCCGGTTCGACAGGGAAGCCCAAGGGAGTCCTGCATACCACCGCGGGGTACCTGCTCGGCGCGACGATGACCACACGCTGGGTGTTCGATCTGAAAGACGAAGATACGTACTGGTGCACGGCGGACATTGGCTGGGTCACCGGTCACAGCTACATCGTATATGGCCCGCTGTCCAACGGGGCCACGACGATGATGTATGAAGGTGGTCCGAACTGGCCGGACGAAGGTCGCTTCTGGCAGATGGTCGAGAAGTACAAGGTCAATATCTTCTACACCGCTCCCACGGCGATCCGCGCCTTCATCAAGTGGGGTGATGAGTGGCCGAACAAGTACGACCTGTCCAGCCTGCGTCTGCTGGGGACCGTCGGCGAACCGATCAATCCGGAAGCGTGGATGTGGTATCACACAGTGATTGGTGGCGAGCGGTGCCCGATCGTCGACACGTGGTGGCAAACGGAAACCGGCGGCATCATGCTCAGCCCGCTGCCGGGGATCACCGCTACTAAGCCAGGAAGCTGTACGAAGCCACTTCCTGGAGTGGTTCCGGACATCCAGTCAGAAACAGGCGAAAGCCTTGGCGACAATGAAGGCGGGCTGCTGGTATTGACGCAGCCGTGGCCGCACATGCTGCGGACCCTGTACGGCGATCATGACCGATTCAAAGACGTGTATTTCAGCAAGATCGAAGGCCGCTACTTCGCGGGTGACGGAGCACGTCGTGACGAAGACGGTTACTACTGGGTCATGGGTCGCGTGGATGATGTGCTCAACGTATCCGGTCATCGGCTCAGTACGATGGAGGTAGAGAGTGCCCTCGTCTCGCACGAGGCTGTTGCAGAAGCCGCCGTCGTTGGCTTCCCGCATGAACTGAAGGGCGAAGGCATCTGCTGCTTTGTCTCGTTGAAGACAGCAGACGATGGCGAGGAGCTGAAGAACGAATTGAAAGCTCACGTTCGCAAGCAGATTGGTGCAGTCGCCACGCCGGACCAGATTCGTTTCGCGGCCGCGCTGCCGAAAACGCGTTCGGGCAAGATCATGCGGCGTTTGTTGCGAGACATCGCCGCTGGCCGCGAAGGCGGTCAGGACATGACAACGCTGGAGGACCTGTCCGTCCTCGCGAAACTCCGAGATGCCGACGAGTAACACGCCTCATGGCACTGCACATACTGATGGCGGCGGCGGAAAACGGCGCCCTGCCCGGAGGCAAGGTTGGTGGCGTCGGCGACGTAGTGCGTGATGCACCGCAGGCCGTTGCATCGCTGCCGGGTTTTGACGGCACGGTGTCGGTCGTGTGTCCGTCGTACGGATTCCTCCATGAGGCCGCGAAGCAGTCGCTCGGGTCGTTTTCTGTTCGCTTTGCCGGCCAACAGGAGACAGTGGAACTGTTCGAAGTGCGAGGTTTCGTTCCGGGCACGCGGGAGCTCGACAAAGACTCGGCTTCCATACACACAGGTCGTGTTCGGCAGCTCGTAATCCACCACCCTCGGTTTGAAGCTGTCGACGCCCGCGGCAGGAAACGGATTTACGTTGACGATCCGCCGAAGGAACCCTTTGCCAGTGACGCCACGCGGTTTGCGCTGTTTTCGGCTGCAGTTGTCGAGGGTCTCATCCAGCAGAAGTTCGGACCGGTTAACCGGCTGCATCTGCATGACTGGCACTTGGGCTGTGCGTTGATGCTGCGTGAATTCGATCAGCACTATACCGCTCTGCGTGATTTACGAACGGTGTTTACGATCCACAACCTGGCTCTCCAGGGTGTGCGACCGCTGGATGGGTACGCATCATCGCTGAAGGCATGGTTTCCGGATTCCGACATCCCGTTCACTGCTGTGCGAGATCCTCAGTGGACGGACTGCGTCAATCCGGTGGCTGCGGCCATCCGACTGGCCGACGCTGTTCACGTTGTTTCGCCGGGATATGCCGACGAAGTCTGCCTGCCGAGTCGTCCACGCCGATGCGACGAGAATTGCACGTTTTTCGGAGGTGAGGGTCTGGAAGAAGACCTGCAGCGGGCACGTGCTGAACAGCGGCTGCACGGCATTCTCAATGGTTGTGAGTACGAGCCTGGGCGGCAATTGCTGCCGCGCACTCAGGAGTCGTGGCAACGTATGCTAGATGTACTGATTTCGGAACTGCAGTCATGGCAGCAGGGAAATCCCACGGCAGCTCACGAACTGGGTCGGCAAAGGCTGGAACAGTGGCGTGACTCCCCGCAGCCTGCAGTGGTGATGACCAGCGTGACGCGTGCCGTCGACCAGAAAATCCGATTGATGAAGCATCCCACTCATGATTCTCCACTCGACCGTATCCTGAATGCGACGGCCGGCCAGGCCGTCTTCATTCTGGCCGGAAGTGGTGACGCGGGATACGAGGAGTTTCTGTCGTCGGTCTCGCGCCGACACAACAACTTCGTGTTCGTCAACGGCTACAGCGCTTCTGGAGCAAATGCCTTGTACGAGTGCGGCGATCTGTTCCTGATGCCCAGCGCCTATGAGCCTTGTGGTATCTCGCAGATGCTGGCAATGCGATCCGGGCAGCCCTGCGTGGTGCATGCCATCGGTGGGTTGAAGGACACAGTCCAGGGAAACGCGACCGGGTTCTGTTTCAGTGGCAACACACCGCAAGAACTCGGCGACGGCTTTGTGGCCACAACTTTGCGAGCTATTTCGCTCAAAGGTCAGCAACCATTGGACTACGCCGCGATTCAGCAGCGAGCTTTCAATGAGACCTTCAACTGGTCGGATTCAGTTCGTGAGTATGTCGATCGGCTCTACTGCTAGAGCGTTTTCAGAGCGGCTCAACCCTCACGGAACAATCGCCACCGCACGACACCACCCGGCGCTGGCACTCTTGATCTTTACCGGCAGGCAGGATACGAAAAAACCATGCGCGGTCGGGATCTTGTCGAGATTGGCCAGTTTCTCGATCTGGCAATACTCCCGCGTAATGCCCGCAAAATGTGCCGGCCAGATGTGACGACCGTCTCCCGTCCGTTTGAAATCAGCGACCATATCCGCGAAGGGTCGATCGATCGTGTACGCATCGATGCCGATTACTTTGACTCCCTGTTCGACCAGCCACAACGTTCCATCACGGCCCAGTCCCGGCTGGCGGAAGTACTCCGGCGAGTTGATGCGTTTGTCGGCATCGGTTTGCAGCAGCACTATGTCTCTTGGTTGCAGCTCATAGTCAATCTTCGCCATCGCCGACTGCAGGTGCTGGATCGTGATCTCTGTGCCGGCCACGACATCTCGGACATCAATGACGACACCAGGAGCAAAGCACCATTCCAGCGGAACCTGGTCGATCGTCTTTGCCGGTTTGCCTTCCGACATCCGCCCGTAGTGGTACGGCGCGTCCACATGGGTCCCGGTGTGAGTGATCATGTGGACGTCTTCAATCGCCCAGCCCTCGCCATCAGACCAGACCAGGTCGTCCGTGGCGACACCGAAGAACTGCTGCATCTGAGCCAGTCCTTCACCACCGTGTTCGACATAACGGATCGAACCGGGCAGAGGCTCGCTCGAGGAGTCGTGTTCAAGCGGTACGCTGAGATCGATCAAACGGGCGCCACGAAACATTGCCGATGCTCCTCACGCTTCTGATAGAAAGCCAGTTTCTATCAGTGCTTCAGGAATAAGGCGATGCGCGGGCGCGTGATCGGCCAGGGAATTCGAATCACTGCCGAATGCCTCAGTCGGAATCCTCACTCTCAAGAACGGCGACGCAGCTGCCGTCCTGATTGTTGTCCGCTACGCCACGGCCTGCAGAGCCGAAGTAGTCCAGAACCCCACATCCGGGAATGCCGTCCAGACAATCGTTGTCGAAGAATCTGCGGACGAGCTCGGTTGTTGTTTCGAATCGTTCCATATGGCAGAGGTGATCGGCCTGCTCAATTTCGACAAACACGGCATCGTCCATTCTTGATGCCAGGGCCCGACCGAAACGCGGACGTGTGAGGTGGTCGTGTTCGCCAGTGAAAATCAACGACCGCACGCCTGCTGGCGACTCAACATTCAGCGGTGGTTGAATACACAGACGCAGCATGTTGGCGCGGTACTTACGCAGTCCATCCTCATCGATGCGTTTCAGTTCGCCCCGCAACACGCGTTCCACAACCCGACTCCGCTGCACGTGTTCTCGCGAGGTTGGAGAGAGCAGACGATCGATCACTTCTGTGGCATAGTCGTCCGGCGGAAGGCGTTCGAGCTCTTCGACATGGGCCAGCGCATCGGTCTTTTGCTGCCGCGACACGCGCCACATGATGCCGGCCAGAGCCGGATGAGAAACGCGAGACGGAAACAGCTGAGCGAACCGGTATCCGATCAAGGCCCCATACGAAGCAGAGACGACACACACCTGCGAGCAACTGATTTCATCAAGCAGCGTTCGCACAACGCCCGTGAAAAAATCCAGGCCGTACGATTCCGGCAGAAAATCGGCCTGGCCCATACCGGGCAAGTCGACCAGCAGAACAGTTCGTTGCGGATGGAACGTGGAAACGAACCGTTTCCACGAGTTCATTGACTGGAGGGCGCCCCCAAGGAACAGCACCGGAATCCTGTCCCGGTCGTCACCTAGCAGAATTCGGTACGGGAATCGAAAACCGTCGCAGGAGAGAGTCTGATCGGGCGTATGTGGCAACCTGGTGACTCCGGGTTGAGATACTCTGTGAGCTTGAATTCTACGTGTTTTCGACAAACGGCTCGGCAACGTGAAAACCGCAAAGTGACAGAAGGCGACGTTTGTGGAACTGTACGGGAAACGTCTCAACGACCGTTCTGTTTGATTCTCGTCTGCGTCTCCGGCAACTTGAGGCAATTCAGGCCCCCGAATGAATCCAGTCCGGGTGTCGTGTCAAAACGCAAGCGTAAACGAAGATCAACTCGGTCCGTGGCGACTGTCACTCTGGCTCTGCCCAGGCGTCCGCCGAATGCCGGATCTCGTTTTCCAGACCATGCTCGTAAGGCTCACCAGCAAACGTTGGACGCGTGCCGGTGAATTCCAGTTTCGAAATCAGCTCGCCATCGTCCGTTCGCCCCTTCAGGCGATTCACGAAGATGTCCTGAAACTGGTACTGGTTGTTTTCGTTGAGTCCATCAGCCTCGGTGATTTTCGTCACTTTGCGCGACCCGTCCTCTGAGAATCTCGCCAGCTGCACAATGATGTTAATGGCAGACGCCACTTGAGCTCGGGCGACATATACCGGAAGGTCGACGTCCGACATCAGAGACAACGTCTCCAGCCGCACGAGCGCATCACGCGGCGAAGTCGCATGCACGGTCGTCAGACTGCCGGTGTGGCCGCTGATCATGGACTGCACCATTTCCAGAGCTTCACCACCGCGGACTTCGCCGACGATGATTCGATCCGGTCGCATTCGCAGCGACGCTCGGAACAGATCGCGAATCGTCACTTCGCCGCGTCCGTAAGCGTCCGCCTGTTGAGCTTCCAGATACAACGAATGCTTCTGTGCCAGCCGCAGTTCGGAACTGTCTTCGATCACGACAATCCGCTCGGATTCAGGCACGGCGGTCGAGACCGCGTTCAGCATCGTCGTCTTGCCCGTTCCCGTTCCGCCGGCGACGACCGTGTTCTTGTGCAGTTTCACGCACAACTCAATGAACTCCTGAGCTGCTGGCGAGATACTGCCCAGCCGCACGAAGTCGTCGAGACTGAAAATGTCCCGTTTGAAACGCCGAATCGTCAGAAACGTCCCGCTGCGAGCGCTCGGTGGAATGACGGCGTGCACACGAGACCCATCGGGCAGACGCGCATCCAGAATCGGCCGATCCTGGTCAATCTCGCGACCGACATACTGAGCCACATTGTGAATCGCCGAGATCAGTGCGTCGTCGCTCAGAAACTTCGCGTCGGTTTCATACAGTTTGCCTCGCCGCTCGACATAAACCTCGTCGAAGCGGTTGACCATGATCTCGGTGACCGAATCGTCCTCAAGGAACTCCTGTAAAGGAGCGAGGAAGAACCCGAGCGTGGCTTCAAAAACGGACTCTCGTGACATGGCAAAGCCGTTACGTGGATTTGGGCCGGACAATGTAAGTGTACTGAGACAGGGCCATGACAGCACAAGTGGACCGCGACTCCCCCCTGCGCGCCATCCGACCCGGCAATCACTTCGGCACAGCGAGCAGCATGGCATCCAGTAATCGCTTCTCGTCACATCCGGTCGGATACAGCGCCGACAGTGCATTCGCCAGGCGGACAAACTGAGTTCCGCGGCGCACTTCCTGCTTCAGCAGGTCACGCATCTGATCCGTTTCGCCGGCTGATTGGAACAGCATGGCCTGATGGACTCGATCGAGAGTCGTGGAGTCTCCATCGCCCGCTCGATCAGATAATGACTTGTGCCGATCTTTGACACGGACAAGTCGCACGACGCCCTTCTCGGTGCGAATGATGAGGTCTTCCCACTCATCCAATCGGATCCCCAGCGGCTGAGCGACCCGCCGCACGACGTCGTATGCCAGTCCCTGCTGCAGACTGGCCCCATCCGCGTCACCAGATTGAAGCTGCCACAGAAACAGTCCGGTCAACCGCGCGTCCTCCTCAAAAGCCGCCGAGTCACCTGCACCACCGTCATCGGACGCCCCCAGCACACGGTTCAGCGCCGCACGACCCACGGCTGCCCACACGTGCTCCAGGTACTCGCCCAGAGCGATCTCACGACCGTCGACTGTTTCGACCGTGCGGTGTCGACTGAAGATTTCCAGAGCGGGTCCGATGCATGCGAAAACAAGGTCCGCCCCGGTAATGCCTTCGCGCTGTAGATACTCAAGTCGTTCACTCACACGCCCAGGCAGTTCACGCAGCACTTCTGACCAGTCGCCAACGACTGCTTCATCAGGTCGTGGGCGACAGACCAAATGAATGCTGGTCGCCAGAACTGCCGAATTACGTGCCCGCAGTCGTGTTCCCATCTCAGTCGCGACTGGCCACGATGCTGTCACGATCCAGCCGGCCTGGACCAGTCCCGACAGCAGCGACTCCCAGCCGGCCGTCGACTTGTGTGCGAACACAATCGTGCCAATACCGTCCGGATCCAGAACTCGGCGACCCTCGGCAAACGCCCGCTGCATGGCCTGTTCATACCACTCGGCAGTTTTCTTCTCGCGGCCATCCAGATGATTCTGTTCGTCACGCACGGCCTCTCGCCGTTTCGGAGTCAGCCCGTTTCCGTCGTCCCACGGATCATGACGGATCAGACGTCCGGGCAACGCCCGCTTCAGCCACACGTAAAAAAAGTCCGAAAGATCAGAGTAGGGCACGGAGTCGTAATAGGGCGGATCGGTAAACCAGACATGGGCACTCGCATCCGGCAACGGCGATTCGCACGCATCAGCCTGCTCGACCTGCCCCGCCCGAGCCAGCGGCGGTACTCCTGAATTCTCTCGCGAGATTTCACGCAGCACCTTGCCGATCCATCCGATCGCCACATCGAACCCGCCCGTGCTGCCCGCGAGCGGAGCCGCTTCAGCAAAGTCCCACACAATCGGCAGCGCCTGTCTGCCGAAGGCGTTCATCAGCGACTCGCCCGATGGATTCCAGCGACACAGTGAGTTGCACTGCATCACAACCTTGCCCAACCCCAGAGCTGCCAGTTGAGCCACCCGCGATTCATCACATTGACGGATCAATTCGGTCACTCGCGCCAGGAACAGCTTCTGTCTCGCAGTAAAGAAGTCGCCAAACGTATGCAGGCCGTATTTCCGGGTTCGGTAGCCTCCACCGACGCTGCCTGTTCCGTCCTGCGGTGGCGCTTCATTGGGGATCAGTGACAGACCTGACTCGCCCACACCGTGCGCCTGAGAAGTGAGTTCATTCAGTGCCTGAGTCGCCAGCCATGCCGGCCGATAATCCGCGTCCTCAGCCGACCGAGACTGCTTGCCAGTCTTCCCTGGCCCCGTCGTTACCACTGCCAGCAAAGTGGCACCACCAATCCTTTGCCCGTGTTCATCGAACACAACATCCGCGCCGCCCCGTTGTTCGCTCAGTTGCGAACGCACACGATCCGGCGCCACCACACTCCCGCACACCAGACACCGTCCCCGCGCTTTGACGACCGTCCCTTCCGGCACTTCATCATCCGACCTGGGCGTGAACACCTCGAACTGAATCCGTGAATCCACACCCGCAGGCTCCACGTGGTACCGCACCGCGCGAAGTCGTTTGGGCTTGCGACTCAACCAGCAGGATCGCAGCAGCGGTATTTCCGCACCACAATCGGGAGCCTCGCACCGAATCGTTCGTGACCACAGATAGGCCGTCGGAACAGCACCGCCCGCATCACGTGGATAGACGTCACTACATAAGTCGCGCAGCGTCGTATCAGCTCCGACCGTCCAGTCTTCAAGCTGAGTCGTCAGTTTGCCCGCATGTCGTGGCAATTCCTCCAGCAACACTCGCAGAATCAGTAAAGCGATCGGGTTCAGGTCGCTGGCGAAGGAATCACAGCCCAGCCGCAGCCCTTCCAGCGGGATGGCCCCACCGCCGGAAAACGGATCAACGACCATTGGCGGTGCTCCATCATGAGCCGCCTCAATCAATCGTCGGGACACATCCAGCCAGTCTGGATCACGCGACAGTTCCCAGCTCGCAAAGTCGGCAACAAACCGATTCAAGGCTTCGCGCAAAGCGACATCGCCATCCCCGATCCCACTTCTGACACGCAGCAGTAATTCACGGGCTGCGTTTCGAAACTCGACGGGACAGTTCTCATCAGCCGGGTCTGGCAACAGTAGTGCCAGCAGCATCGCCCGACACGCCGCCAGAGGTCGACGGGCCCACCAGATATGCAGGGTCGATGGATGCCCATGCCGCACAGTCTTGTCATGCACGGCATGCCGCGACACATCAGCAACAGGAAAATCCACTTCAGCCAGCCGCCTGCATCCTCTTGGGACCATTCCACAAAGCTCCATCGATGTGTGACTCAGATGGCAATGCCAGCTGGAGCGATGAGGGATAGTTCCCCATAAGTTTGCATACACGCCTTTACTTCACGTTGCTGAAATGCCAACCCAGTGCAGCATGACTCCCCGCCAGTAGAAGTCCAGCCAAACCAGTTCCAGCAGGCACTGCTCTCGCAGTCGGTTCTGCTACCACGACGCAGGCCATCCTTACTTTGCGCCAGTGCCGGGTTTCGAACCGACCGCAGGGTGCTACCAGTTGACCTCACGCCCGATGAGGTGGCCGCGCCTGCCTGCAACCGGCGCGGGGCAACTGCAAGAGGTTTGTGTTGCCACTGGTCTCTTGTCGCTCTCCTGTGAGGAAGCGCGAAATGCCTGAACTGCTTCACGGGTCTGACAAATTGAGTGAGGATTTTCGAGACAGTTCACCCACGGAGACCCTGACGATGTCACGACTTAATCGAGTAATGCCACTCATCTTCCTGGCTCTGTTGCTGTTCTCCCCACATCCCGCAAGCACTGAGCCGGGTGAACAACGCGGAGACAAAACCACGAAGCTGACATTCACACTGCATGGGGCTCACTGCCGAGATTGCGTCGCCAGCATGCGGGGATCGTTGAAGAAACTGAAAGGTGTGAATTTCCGCGACGAAGATATCGAGCCCGCGGAAAAGCCGCGGAAGCTGCATCCTCGCTTTTTCAGTTCTCTGTTCGAGGTCTCCATTGAGGACATTAAGGCGACGAACATCGGCGCATTCGCCGCTGTCGTGAAGAAAGACGGGACGCCTCATGAGGATGATGTCGAGACGGGAGTCAACCTCGTCCTGTTTCCGTCAAAGACGATTGACGAGGAACTCATCATGGACTTCCGGTCAGCGCTGCGAAATGTCAACGGCGTCGAAGTCGACGCGAACGGTGGCCTGGGCGGCAAACTCAATGAAGAAGGGCATCTCTGGATTCGTCTTGAGGTCGCCGGTGGCGCCGGTCTGGATGAAGTCCTGCAAGCCGCTCGGAGTGTCGACAGTGAAATCCGTACGACGAAACCGAAAAGCCCGTAGGCCTCGCAGGCGATCCGCAATCACTGTCAGTGATTGAACAGAAACTCCTTCGAATTCAGCAGCGCCCAGAACAGCTCTGTCAGAACGGCCTGATGATCGTCGGGATTGTCGGACAGAAAAGCCTCCAGCCGCGTCTGCTCTGCGGGGGTGGGAGGTC
>CAYSJO010000504.1:0-4150 GCA_964431285.1 uncultured Planctomycetaceae bacterium | reverse complement strand
CGAGAACGATTTCATTCTCCTTGCCGAGTCGCTTGTAGTTCGCAGCTGCACGCTGGAACTCCACTTTGACGTCACTGATCGCGTTGGTTTCGATGCGCCCGGGAGCCGCTGCTCTTCGGCGGCCGGCTCGCACGGCAGGTGGCCCGGTTATTTCTGGAACTCGGCATGCTTCGATGATAAGTCGGCGGGGCGCGATCATGCCTGCCAGTTCGGCGTCACCGAACCTCGTCAACAGCCGCCACACGTTGCGGTATATCGGTTCCCGCCATAGACCTTCCCGCTTCTGAAAATAGCCGCACACCAGCGCCGAATCGATGCGTGGATCGAGTGCCGCAGCGTACAGTGCCAACAGGCCGCCTTCGCCTACTCCGGCGACTCCAACAGGCAGGTCGGACAGGTCCATCTGATCGAACAAATCCACCGCTGCAAGTATCTTCTGCACTTCGAAGCCGATGGGATGCCGCCCCATCTCGAATGCCTGCCGATACAGAAACTCCCGGTGAGGCTGATTCGTGAATGCGACATCCGGGTGTCCGGAATATTCGTCACTGCGACTGATCAAAGTGGGGACGACGACCAGACAACCAACCGCGGCAAGGCGCCGCGCTAACTGGACACGCTCAGGCAGCCCGTCGACGACTCCGCAGAACATCTCAGGAGTCCAATCGGCGTCCGGAACTGCGACGACTCCGGCACGAACTCGCGCGGGCTCTAAGATCAGTCCTTCGGCGGTCACACCGTCGAGAACCTGCCAGCGGCCGGCATGGACTGTGACAGTGTCCGTGCGGGCCAGAATTGCTGGCCGTTCCAGTGTTGACAGCAACTCGAAACTGAATCGCTTTGCACCGGACGTCACTCGTGTGTCGACGGCGCCGATGATTTGCCCAAAACGATCGCGGTTGGCAGCGATACTCGTTGCGTGTGCTCCAACGCTTGAGAAATTCTGCTGCCATAATTCACCTCGACGCGCACGTGACTCTGCAAGTTTCCGCAGACAGAATCGGTTGATTCCGTCCACCATGACCTCATCGAGTGGCTGCCGAGTTGTCAGCGCGGTGGTCCCTGAAAGTATGGGCTCGGCATCGTTCGCCGCGGCGGCGGCAAACAACACAACAACACACGACATCTTCACAGGTGTTCCCCAACGGCTACTGGTGTGCGGGCAGAACTCATAAGCATGATCCGCGCGGCATTGAACATGTTGAACATAGCCGAGAGGCCCTTGTTGCTATTTGAAATAGCGGGCGTGGGCCGCCTCAAGTGCCTGAAGCCGAGTGGGCTTTTGATGCTCGATCTGTTTTTTCTTCATCGGCAGATCGAATCGATCATCCTGCTCGGGTATCAAAGCGCCGGTCTCCTTGAGCCAGCTGTCGAGCCTGGCCATTAGTTCCCAGGCAATTTCGGGATTCGCCTTAAGTCGATTGGTCTGCTCGCCAATGTCTGCGTTAATGTCGTACAGTTCATTGCGACCATCTTCGAAATAGTGAATCAACTTCCAATTCGATGATCGAATTATCGCACAAGGTTCGCCGCCTTGATTGCCGTAGTGCGGGTAGTGCCAGTAGAGATCGCGTTCGGCCAGCGTTTCACCTTTGAGAAGTGGCAACAGACTCACTCCGTCGACGTGCTGTTGCGGCTTCAGAGGTATGTCGGCCAACTCAAGAATGGTCGGATAAAAGTCCGTGCCTGTGACAGGAATGTCACACACGGATTGCTGCCTGGTTACACCCGGCGCCTTGATGTAATACGGCTCGCGGATGCCGCCCTCCCATTGACGACCTTTCCCACCACGAAGGGGCAGGATGGACGTCGCGTAGGCATCACCGGACGAAACGCCGCCAATGTCGCCCGTGAACAGGATCGCGGTATTGTCCGCAAGTCCGAGTTCATCCAGTTTGCGCATCACCATGCCAACGGCCCGGTCCACCGTTTCCATCATCCCCGCATAGACGGGATTGTCCTGAACCTGGCGAACAGGCATCGTCCGGTCGAACAGGAATCGCGATTCGGCAAGTCCTCGTTGTTTGGCCTTTGCGATGTACTTCGAGCGCAATGCGGCGGTCGTTTGAATCGGCGCATGCACAGCATAGAAGGAGAGGTAGGCGAAAAACGGTTGATCTTTGTTCGCTTCAATAAAGCTGACAGTTTCTGACGCCAGCCGGAGTGTGAGCGATTCGCCCTTCGGCCCGTCCTTCAGTTTCGGATTCTTATAAGGCGAAAAGAATCCACCCGGCGGCGAACCGCGATGGTGGCCACCTTTGTTGATGTCGAAGCCGTGATCTTCCGGGAACGAGCCTTCACCACCAAGGTGCCATTTGCCAGCGAAGAACGTCTTGTATCCCGCTTCCCTCATTGCTTCGGCAAGAGTGATGTCCTCATGCGGTAGCGAAGTTTTATTCGCTGCTGGAAGGACGCGGTCATTTCGATTCCAGCGACTTCCTGTTGCAGCGCCGATCCAGTCCGTGATTCCGATCCGTGGAGGATACTTGCCAAGCATGATACTGGCGCGGGACGGGCTGCAGACTTCACACGTTGCGTACCCGTACGTGAAACGCATCCCGCCGGCGGCCAGACTGTCGATGTTCGGAGTTTCGTAAAACTCGCTGCCTTCAATACCGATGTCTTTCTGTCCGAGATCATCAACCAGAATGAAGACGAAATTCATCGGTTCAGCGTGGAGAGTTTCTCCTGCGAACAGAAGCACGAGACTGAAACTGGGAATACGCAACATTCACTTCTCCCGCGTGGATATCACAAGACACGAGTCAAAATCGCAAAGGCTTCAGTACTGCAATTGGCCGTCACAATCCAGCCATGGGGTCCTGCGGATGCGAGATGAGCGGTCGCCTAATGAAGCCATCGTCAATCGTTGCGGATCACTCCGGCGATACGTTCAGGTCATCATGGTCGTGTTCGGACGTCATCGGCGAGGATGCACAGCTGCTTCCAGACTGCAATCGTTTCGAGGCCACTTCCACCGGTGTGGACGTACATCCGGACTCCGTTCAGGGGTACGTCGGCCGTGCCGGCCGTTCGTTGAGCGACGACTTGAAACTGCTCGTCATCTGTGGCCGCACTCAGGAGATACAACACCGCCCCGCGGCGCACGATCCGCAATTGCGAAACCGAGTCGAGCTTGATGTTGCCGAGGCCCTGCACCGCTCGCTTGCCGGCGTCATTTGTGGTCACCATCGTGGTTTGAACAAGCCGTTGGCCGGCAGCGTTCATACTGCTTATGGCGGCGTACCCATCCGCGGCAGGCTCCTTTCCCAGGCGGACTTCGAAGAACACCCCGGAGCTTCCTTTTGTGGGCTTTTCCAGCTTGAGCATCTCGAACTGCAAAGTGAGATCGAAATCGCCGCGCAGCCTGCGTTTGAGAAAGAAATTCGGGCTGGTCCATTTGTCCGCGCCCAGAGCCGTTACTTGAATTCCGTCTTGCGTCAGTTGTGTGGTGCCGGGAAGTCACGCCAGTGACGAATCGATCACTGGGAAGCCCGTCACTGGCAAAGTTGTGCTGGAACGTGGCATCGAGCGATTCGCGGTGGTTATCCAATTCGGTTATCAACCTGGCGTTTTCGCGAGCACGATCTTTGAATGCGTACAGGTGCCTGCGTGCGCGAAGATAGATTCTGCTATCAACGATGGCGGGCGAAGCCATAATCGATTCGCCTAGAGGATTTGTTGCCAGAATCTCCACCTGCGGCCCTGCTTTAACCACAACAACTATCCCGCCTTGTGAAGCGAAGTAGACTTTGGCGTCATTCGCCGTCGGTGAGGCGAAGTAATTGCCTGGTGCTGGTATGCGTTCCCGATCGTTGAGTGTTCCTGTTGCCGCGTTGTAGCAGGTAACAATCGCACCGTTTCGAATTGTGTAAACCAGGCCGCGATAGACGAGCACGGATGGTATATGCGGCAGCGATATGGAAGACGTCCACTTCACGTGCGTGTCCGTGACGTTGCCCACGCCGCCGGGCTGGACAGCCACCAGAGGTGGCCGTGACTGCTTAGTGAACTGAATGAACCCGCCAAACACATTGCGTGTGACGAATCCATCTTTGTCACGATCACATTTGGGATGGTCCCAATCACACTTGTGCACATCGAACGTGATCTTCTCGTCTTTGTTCTTGGTTCGTCGCCGGAATGTGTT
>CAYSJO010000503.1:0-6377 GCA_964431285.1 uncultured Planctomycetaceae bacterium | reverse complement strand
GTTCGGGACTTTCTGGCGGACGAAACTGACGGCAAACGTGACCGACTCATCGAATCCCTGCTCGCTCGACCTGAATTCGTTGATTACTGGACATACAAGTGGAGCGATGTCCTGACGATTTCAGGCAACCGGCTGCGTCCCAAAGGCGTCGAAGCCTATTACAAATGGGTACACAACGAGGTCGCTGAGAACACGCCGTGGGATGACTTGGCACGTAAGATCGTCACGTCGACAGGGAGCTCCGTCGAGAACGGCGCAACCAACTTCTACGCGCTGCATCAGGATCCGGAGAATATGGCCGAGAACGTCAGCAAGGCGTTCCTGGGCCTGTCGATCGCCTGTGCCAAGTGCCACAACCATCCCCTCGAAAAATGGACTAACGACCAATACTACGGCTTCGCAAACCTGTTCTCGCGAGTTCGCGCCAAAGGCTGGGGCGGTGACTACCGCAGCGGAGACGGTGTCCGAACTTTGTATGTCGTGCCGGCCGGTGAACTGGTTCAGCCCCGCACGGGCAAACCGCAACCACCAACACCGCTTGACGGAGAACCCGTGGCCTACGAAGCGACGACCGATCGTCGCATTCACGTCGCCGCATGGCTGACCAACTCGGAGAATCCCTACTTTACCCGAGCGATCACGAATCGCGTCTGGCAGAACTTCTTTGGAGTGGGACTGGGCGAAGAAGTCGACGACCTGCGCCGCTCGAACCCCGCCAGCAACGACGAGCTTCTTGCCGCGGCGGCCAGCCACCTCACCGAACACGACTATGACCTGAAGGCGTTGATGCGGACGATTCTGCAATCGCATACGTATCAACGAACCAGCCTGCCCCTTGAGCAGAACCGTGACGAGCATCGTTTTTACTCACGCTATTACCCCCGTCGACTGATGGCGGAGGTCATGCTCGACGCGATCTCACAAGCGACCGATGTCCCCACAGCATTCACACACATCGGTTTTCCTGGCGGCGACCGACAGGAAACCAAACTGTACGAGAAAGGAACACGCGCGATTCAACTTTACGATTCGGCTGTCGAGTCCTATTTCCTCAGCACGTTCGGCCGTAATGCGCGAGAAATCACCTGTGAATGTGAACGGACCGATGAGCCAAGCATGGTTCAGGTGCTGCACATCGCGAACGGAAAGACGATTAACGAGAAACTGAAGGCCGAGGACAATCGCATCAGCAAACTGCTGAAGACTGATTTGTCGCCTTCCGACTTGATCGACGAGACGTTCCTTGTGTGCCTGGCGCGGCTTCCCAATGACAAGGAGAAAACCGGTTTGCTCGGACAGTTTGCAGACTTACCCGAAGGCGATGCCGAACAGAAACGACTGCTGCTGGAAGACATGTTCTGGGCGGTCCTCAGCACTCGGGAATTCCTGTTTAATCATTGACTCGCCTGACAAGTGACATCTGGATCGACTGGCCGTCAGGTGACATAGAGACATAGAACCGGGACTCATTCATGTGGCGATGCCCCCCTGCCCTTTTACTGGTCGCGGTGTTCCTCGTCGGTAACTTTGCACATTCCGCAAGTACTGCCGACGCCGCATTCGAATGTCGCTGGACCGACACGGCACCCACACTCGACGGTATCGCGGACGAACCAGCGTGGCAGACTGCCCAGACGATTGACCGCTTCTATCTGCCGTGGCTGAAAGACAACAGGTCGCGTCCTCCTCGATCAACCACGTCGGCCCGACTGTTGTGGGATCGGGATTACCTCTACTTCTTCGCCGAAATGCAGGACACCGATCTGTACGCGGACGTCACGGAACACGACGGGCGAACATGGACCAACGACGTCTTCGAACTATTCTTCAAGCCGGCCGATAACAGGCCTGGCTATTACGAGTTCCAGGTCAACGCCGCTGGAACTCAGATGGACATGTTCATCCCGCAACGCAGAGCGGGTGGGTTCCAGCGGTTCATTGGCGATGGTGAGTTTCACATTGATGCAAAGGTCAAGCTCGACGGAACCCTCAATCGCTGGCAGGACCGCGACATGGGGTGGTCCGTTGAGGGCCGGATTCCCTGGACGGACATGATTCGCACGGGCGGACCTCCGGCACCAGGCGAAGCCTGGAAATTCGCTCTGTGCCGCTACGACTACTCGATCGACTTTGAAGGCCCTGACCTGTCGACATCCGCGCCTTTGCGCACGCAGGACTTTCACCGCTACGAGGATTATGCGGCATTGAAGTTCGTCGGCCCAAAGACCAAACGATCCGTTCATGGCTTGAAGCCTTACACGACGGCATCACGCGTCGTCGGTTCGCCAGAGCCCCCCCTGCCCTACCACGTCGAGCGTGTGCTTCCTGACCTGAAGATCTCGCGGCCAGTGGCCGTGACCACCGAGCCAGGCAGCTCAAGGCTTCTGTTCATCACGCCAAAAGGCCTGTACCGCACCACCGAAGACCCCGCGAGCGGAGAGTTCGAAACGCTGCTCGAGCTTAAGTCCGCCGCTTACAGCATCGCCTTTCATCCGGACTTTGATAAGAACGGCTTCATGTATCTGGGTCACAACGGTGTGATCGAGGGGAAGGAGAAGAAGGCAGACGGCAAAACTTCGAAGTGGTGCCAGATCACTCGCTACATGATCGAACGAGAACCGCCCTACCGGCTCGATCCGGATTCAAACCTGCAGATCCTTGAATGGGAGTCGAACGGACATAACGGTGCGGCTGTCGCCTTCGGTCTGGATGGAATGCTCTATGTGACTTCGGGCGACGGCACGAGCGATTCTGATACGAACCTGACCGGTCAGCGTACAGACCTGATGCTCGCGAAGGTGCTGCGGATCGATGTCGACCATCCAGCACCGGGCAAGTCGTATTCCGTACCGAAAGACAATCCGTTTGTTGGGCAACCCGATTTTCGGTCAGAGACATGGGCTTACGGATTTCGCAATCCGTGGCGCATGACCGTCGACCCCACGAACGGAAATCTGTGGGTTGGTAACAATGGTCAGGACCTGTGGGAGCAGGTCTACCTCATCAAGCGTGGCGCCAATTACGGCTGGAGCGTCTACGAAGGTGGGCACATCTTTTATGCCGAACGCAAACTTGGCCCGACTCCTGTGTCGAAGCCCATCTTTGACCACCCGCATTCAGAGTCGCGATCGCTGACCGGCGGTGTCGTTTACTTCGGATCAAAACTTCCCGATCTGCACGGAGCGTATCTCTACGGTGATCATTCCACCGGAAAGATCTGGGCAGCAAAGCACGATGGTAAGAAACTGTTGTGGCATCGTGAGATCGCAGACTCGACGCTGGCCATCACTGACTTCGGTCTGGATGGAGACGGTGAACTGCTGATCGCGGATTACCAGGACAAAGAAAAAGGCGGGTTCTACACACTCGTACCCACCGTCGAAAAAGATCCCGATCATCCCTTCCCAACCAGACTCAGCGAGTCCGGTTTGTTCGCTTCGGTGTCCGAACATGAAATGGCGGACGGAGTAATTCCGTACTCAGTGAACGCGCCGCTGTGGTCGGATGGTTCCATCAAGCAACGTTATTTCGCTGTGCCACCGATCATGGATTCATCAGGCAAGCAAGTGCCGACAGAGTTCAGCCTTGGGGGCAATGGACCATGGAATCTGCCCGAGAACACTGTGCTGGTAAAGTCATTCGCTCTGGACATGGAAGATGGCAATTCGGACTCACGTCGCTGGATCGAAACACGATTCCTCACAAAGCAGCAGAATGAATGGATTGGGTATTCGTATCTCTGGAATGACGAACAGACAGACGCGACGCTTGTGGCTAAGGAAGGCTTGGATCGCGAGTTCGAGATTCAGACCGAATCCGGCTCGCGGACTCATAAGTGGCGATTTCCCAGCCGCGCCGAATGCATGGTTTGTCACAGCCGAGCAGCGAGATACGTCCTGGGCGTGACGCCACCGCAGTTAAACCGACAGCACGAATATGCGGACGGAATTGTTGATGACCAACTGGCCGTCTTTGCTAGACTGGGCCTGGTAAAACAAGCCCGCTGGTTGGGCAACGCAACCGGATACCTGCAGCGACAACTCGAAGACAAGGGCGTTTCCACCGAGAAAGCAAAGAAGCAGGTGGCCGAGATCACTGCGACTCGCAATCAGCGGACGGCTCCGGACAACGAAACCCTGGTGGGCCTCAATCCCAGACACCTGCCACGATTGGCCGATCCGTACGACGAATCAGAGAGTCTTGCCAAACGAGCCCGCTCATACCTGCACGCCAACTGTGCACAGTGTCATGTGCCGGCGGGTGGCGGAAACGCTCAGTTCGACATCGCCTTCCACAAGACACTCGACAAAACAAAACTCATCGACGCCCAGCCATTGCACAACAAATACGGCATTGCCAACCCTCGGTTGATCGCGCCGGGCGAACCGGACCGATCGATCCTGTTGCACCGCATCGCACATCGAGGTCGTGGCCAGATGCCGCAACTCGCAACGACGCTCGTTGACGAAAAGGCCGTCGCGATGATTCGCCGCTGGATCGCCGAGATGAAACCCGCTAAGGAGAAGGAGTAATGGGACGAGTCACTGGCGTTCGCTCGACCGCAGCGCAGTGGCTGATATGTCCGCTCGAAATCGCTCCTCGGGGATCGCGTCAAACAGATCTTTGAGATCATCCGGGACGGGCAGCTCGTCAAGTGTTTCAAAAGTGCTGTCCGACACGCGCCCGGCCACCAGGAATCGGCAACCAGCAGCACGGATCGTGTTGAACGACTCATGCATTGTGGATTCGTTGCCACTGTAGAAGCGTGGCTGAATCAGACGCTCGGCCGTGTCGTAACCGACAACAAAGGTCACGCCGGGAAACAGAGATGCTTTGTCCACGAACCTCGGTGCTGCGCTCAATGCCAGTGCATCATCAGTAAACTGAGTTCGCCGCGATTCGATGGATGCGGCGCCCAGTGGCGGCTTGTCCGCATTCCGAATCGGCAACTCGAAACATACGGGGCCTTTGAGCAGTCGCTGGGCCACACTGCGCAACTCGCGATGTCCCGAGTGCAGCGGATTGAACGAGCCTGAGAGAATTCCCGCCAACGGACTATCCAGATTCCGGGTTGAGGAAAGCTGGCCGTCTGGCAAAGACCAGATCAAGAGAGCGCTTCCATTTCGGACGGCTCGAATCCCGGCCGGCAATGAAATCTCTTCATTGACGACTCGTTCACCCGGCAGCAGTGTGCGAACAGGGGCTTCCTCGCAACCTGTCACAGCGGCTATCGCGGATATCACGACGTCGGCAACCAGCGCCTCTTCCCCCGCTCGGTCGCGCGCACCTTTTGTGAGTATCAGTGACCGGATGCTGCTGCCTTCGGAACGCTCGACGGCGATCCAGCAGCGGTGCTCGCCACGCTTCGGTTCGGCACTGCCCAGCGAGGCAGTACATGCGACGCCCAGGCAATCGTCGTCTGCCAGTCCCGAACCTCGGGCCAGTCCTCGAGCGCGATGCCACGCGACGGTGGCCATGCTGAGAACTGTTTCGCGCGAGCAGAAACTGTCAGGCTCGCCTTCCAGCCAGTCGCTCAGAGCCGAGTGCGAATACGGAACAATAGCTTCCAACAGCGAGTTCGATGCTCCGGGGACTTGCAGCAGGTCGCTTATTGCCCGGCTGCCACCGCCAGTGATCGCGAGGACCAACTGGTGTGGCCCGGCATGGATTTTCCCGATTGCGGGCATGTCCGTCATCACGAGGTCCCGTTTGACTGCCCGATCCAGTTACTTGTCGTTTGGATCAAGTACCATCAGTTCGACCTTACGAAACTCGACGGGGTGACTTTCCGACTGCAGGGAAATCGTGCCGCTGGACAGTTGGACTCCCCCGTTAGCGGCAATCAGCTTCTTCCCGTTGTCGTCATTCTCGTCAAGTTGCGGATTTGTGTACGACATCACGATCTCGCCATTCACTTTGTGGCGAAACAGTTTGTTGCCACGAACTTCGACTTCACACGTGACCCATTGCTCTCCGTCATAGGTTTTGGATTTCGAATTCACGCAGTGTCGCTTGATGAGCTTGTCCTCCATCACCACATGTGTGCCCGGCGTGCACAAATTCGCCGTCGCTCGCTCACCCTTGCCGGTGCCGCCCAGTAACTGCACTTCAATCGAGACGGGGAATGACTGGTCCTTCGTCATTGACTCGGGCGTTTGCCCGTGAAGCATCAGGCCGCTGTTTCGAAGCGCCCACCCCTCACCACCGGGAACCTGCTCGCCGGTAAACCGGTACTCTGCCCGCAGGATGTAATGTGAGAACTTGTCCTTGTAGAAGAGGTGCCCGAAGCGTGCGTCGAACTCTTCGTAGGCTTCATAGCCCACCTGCATCACACCGTCCTTGACACGGAACGTGTTGCCAAAGTTCTCACCCAGTTC